>DASWVR010000201.1:0-15629 GCA_036401155.1 Piscinibacter sp.
CGACGAACAGCGGCGCGCCCGCGCCCGCCAGCCGGCGGCGATGGCGGCGCATCCAGGTCAGGGCTGCGTGAGACGCCTCGGCGGCTTTCGGGAAGGGATGGCCGGGCGCCAGCGGATAGTCGATGGAGACGACCACCGCGCCGGCGTCGGCCAGCAGGCCCGCGATCGTCGCGCCGCCTTCGAGGTCGCCGCCGACGAACGCGCCGCCGTGCAGATGCAGCACCAGCGGCAACGGCGCGCGCGCCTGGCCGGCGCCCGCACCGCGATAGACACGGGCTGCCATCGGCGCCGCGTCGTCGCTCGCGATCGTCTCTTGCTTCCACGCTGAAATGCCCATCATCGGTGCGTCCGTGCGCTCGTCGGTTTCGATGGGGGAGAAGATAGAGACGCCGAGGCTTCGGACAAATAGCCTTGGCGCTCATGCTTCATTACAGGCAGGAGAACAATGGCGCCCCGGACTTGCTGTTCAATCACGCCAGCCCTCACGAACAAGAAAGCACTTCCCCATGGACAAGTTCACCGCCATGCAAGCCTATGTCCGCGTCGTCGAAGCCGGCACCTTCTCCAAGGCGGCCGACCTGCTGGCGGTGCCCAAGCCGACCGTCACGCGGCTGATCCAGAGCCTGGAGTCGCAGCTGCAGACGAAGCTGCTGAATCGCACGACGCGGCGTGTCACGGTGACGCCCGACGGCGCCGCCTACTACGACCGCGCGCTGCGCCTGCTGGCCGAGCTGGACGAGCTGGAGTCGAGCATGTCGCATGCGAAGGTCAACCCGCGCGGGCGGCTGCGGATCGACGTGGCCGCCTCGGTCGGGCGGCTGCTGCTGATCCCGGCGCTGCCGGACTTCTACGCACGCTACCCCGACATCCAGATCGACCTCGGCGTGAGCGACCGGCCGGTCGACCTGATCGGCGAGAACGTCGATTGCGTGCTGCGCGGCGGCGAGATCACCGACCAGTCGCTGGTGGCGCGGCGCGTCGGCGAGTTCCACACCATCCTGTGCGCCACTCCGGAATACCTCAAGCGGCACGGCGTGCCGCAGCACCCGCGCGAGCTGGAAGGAGGCGCGCACACGCTGGTGAAGTACTTGTCGCACCGCACCAGCCAGCCCTACCCGTTGACCTTCACCAAGAACGGCGAGCGTGTGGAGGTCGAAGGGCGCCATGTGCTGTCGGTCAACGATTCGGGCGCGCTGGTGGCCGCGGGCCTCGCAGGGCTCGGCATCACGCGCGTCGCCACCTTCCAGGCGGCGCCGCACATCGCCTCGGGCGCGCTGCAGCCGGTGCTGCTCGACTGGTGCGCCGACTCGATCCCGATCCACGTGGTGTACCCGCCGAACCGGCACCTGAGCACCAAGCTGCGTGTTTTCGTCGACTGGGTGGCCGAGCTGTTCGCGCGCAGCGAGGCGATCCAGAGCAAGTGCGGCATGCCGGGCGTGGCGTGCCCGGGAATGGCGGTGCAGGCCGATGCCTCGGCGCTGACGATCGAGCGGGTGCTGGGGCGGGTGGGTGAGACTGAGAAGCGGGTGCGGGTGAGTTGAGGTTTGGAGCCCGCCCGCAGGCCGCAAGCTCCGTTCGGGCTGAGGGTGTATTTCCGATCGTCCTGAGCTTGTCGAAGGAAGCTCTCGCTAGGGGGCCTGCAGGCCAACCCGCCCCGTTGGGCCTGAGCTTGTCGAAGGCTTGGCTCCAGTGTTGGCATGAAGTCAATCGCCTGCAGAGATCGGCGCGTGGCCTTCGACAAGCTCAGGCCGAACGGGTTGTTTGCTCTCGATCGACAGCTTGCCATCGTCGAGTGAGGGCTTCCTTCGACAAGCCAGGACGATCGGACATACACCCTCAGCCCGAGCGGGGTCTGTGGACTTCGCCGGGTCATCCGCGCAGCAGCGGCCATTCCCAGCGCGGCAGCGTGGTGCGCGCTACCAATCGCGCAGCCGGATCCTCAGCTTCGCGACGATCTCCGTCGTCATGCGCGACACGCGCGATTCGCTCACGCCCAGCGTCTCGCCGATGTCGCGCAGCGTGAGGCCGTGTTTGTAGATCGACTCCATCACGAAGCGCTCGGCTTCTTCGAGTGCGTCGAACGCGGCGTTCAGCGCGGCGTGGCGCTGCCGCTGCTGCAGCGCGAGCAGCGGGTCGGCGTGTTCGTCGATCACCGCGTGTTCGTCGGGCGCGGCCCAGATGGCCGAATCGTCCTCGATGTTTTCCAGGTCTTCCTCGCCGCCGCGCACGCCGCCGGCGCCGGCGTCGACCATGCAGCGATGGAAGGCGTCGAGGCTCCAGCCGAGTGCGTTGGCGACTTCCTTGGCGCGCGGCGCGCGGCCGAGCTGATGCTCCAGGCGCTGCACGGCGGCGCGCACCTCGCGCAGGCGCGCCCGCGCGTCGCGCGACAGGGTGTCCATGTCGCGCAGCGCATCGAGCATCGAGCCCTCGATGCGCCGCGCCGCATAGGTTTCGAAGCTCGAGCCGCGGCCTTCCTCGAATCGAGACAAGGCCTGGTTCAGGCCCATCAGCCCCGCCTGCTCGAGCTCGTCCATGCCCACGTTGGGCGGCAGCCGCGAGCGGATGCGCCGCGCGATCTGCCGCACCAGCGGCTTGAAGGCCACGAGGTCGGCACTGCGCTTGCAATGGTGGGAGGGCTTGTCGGGACTGCTCATGAAGTGGGCATGCGGCGAATCGAGTGTGCGCGGCCCAGCATCCGCGCCGGCTTGACACGGGTCAAGCTGTAAGGTCTGACACTGCCTCGTCGCTCCGCCCGTGCCTGGTCCACGGGCAGACAGCGGCCGACGCAGGCCAGCGGCGAATCAGCGCTGCAGCAGCGCCTCGAGCGTTTGCAGAGTATCGGCCTCGTGCAGCGGCTTGTCGTGCCGGATGCGCAGCATGCGTGGAAAACGCACGGCGATGCCGCTCTTGTGGCGCGTGCTGCGGTTGATTCCCTCGAAGCCGAGCTCGAACACCAGGCTCGGCTTGACGCTGCGCACCGGGCCGAATTTCTCCAGCGTCGTCTGGCGGATCACCCTGTCGACAGCGCGGAACTCCTCGTCGGTGAGGCCGGAGTAGGCCTTGGCGAAGGGCACCAGCTGCAGCCCCTGCGGATCGGCGGGCTGCCGTGCCGCGATCGCTTCGACGGTGGCCAGCGCTTCCTGTGCGTCGTGCGGCGCGCGATTCCACACCGCGAAGGTGTAGTCGGTGTACACGCTCGCGCGGCGGCCGTGGCCGGCCTGCGCATAGATCAGCACGGCGTCGACGCTCAAGGGGTCGATCTTCCACTTCCACCAGGTGCCTTCGGCCTTGGTGCGGCCGGTGCCGTAGCGCGCGTCGCGGTGCTTCAGCATGAAGCCCTCGACGCCGCGTTCGCGCGACTGCTCGCGCAATGCCGCGAGCTCGGCCCAGCTGGCGCGCGACTCCACCGGCGACACGGGGATGCCCGACTGCTCGCCGATGCGCAGCAGCACCTCGCGGCGCTCGGACTGCGGCCACTGCCGCACGTCCACGCCCTGCCACTCGAGCACGTCGTAGGCGATGAAGCTCACCGGCGCCTCGGCCAGCACCTTCTTGGTCAGCAGCTTGCGGCCGATGCGCTGCTGCAGCAGGCTGAACGGCGCCGGCCGCTCGTCCTTCCAGACGAGGATCTCGCCGTCGAGCACGCTCGCGTCGGGCAGCCGCTCGGCGAGTGCGGTGACTTCGGGGAAGCGCTCGGTGATGAGTTCTTCGCCGCGCGACCAGATCCATACCTGGCCGGCGCGCTTGACGATCTGCGCGCGGATGCCGTCGTACTTCCATTCGACGAGCCAGTGGTCGGGCGGGCCGAGCTTGTCGTCGAAGGCGTGCGACGGCCCTTCCACCGCATGCGCCAGAAAGAACGGATACGGCTGGCCCGAGTCGGCCGCCGGCAGCGCGTCCTTCGAGACCAACGCGCGGTACGCCGCGGCATCGGGGCGCGCCGTCTTGTCGGTGAAGCCCATCATGCGCTGCGCGACCTGCTTGGCGTCGAGCCCGGCGTGTTCGGCCAGCGCGCGCTGCACCAGCAGGCGGCTCACGCCGACACGAAAGCCGCCGCCGATCAACTTGGTGAGCAGGAAGCGGCCCGAGGGATCGAGTTCGTCCCAGTACGAGGCGATGCGCTCGGCCTGCTGCTCGGGCGTGAGCTCGCGCAGCGGCAGCAGGCGCTGCTCGACCCAGGCGGCAAGACCCACGTCGCTCAACTGCGACGCGGGCGGCAGCACATGCGCCATGGTCTCGGCGAGGTCGCCGACCGCCTGATAACACTCCTCGAACAGCCACTCGGGGATGCCCGCGCGCCGGCAGGCGAGCTCGCGCAGCACGCCGCTGGGCACCACCTGGCGCGGCTTGCCGCCGGCGAGGAAGTACACCGCCCAGGCGGCATCGGCATCGCCCGCCTGCGCGAAGTAGCGCTTCAACGCGTTCACCTTGGCGCTGGTCGCGGTGCTCGAATCGAGTTCGTTGAAAAGCTGGGCGAATCGCTTCACTCGGCCGGCTCCTCGGCGTCGGGCGCGGCGTCGTCGGCCGCGTGCAGCGGCTCCTGCGCGTCGTGCCGCTCGTCGTCGAACTCGGTCTGGAAGGCGCTCGCCTGCAGGCCCTGCTCCTGCAACCAGCGCACCATCACCGCCTCGTAGCCGTGGGTCACGATCACCCGCCGGGCACCGGTGGCCGCGATCGCGCGCTGCAGGCCCGGCCAGTCGGCGTGGTCGGAGAGCACGAAGCCGCGGTCGATCCCGCGGCGGCGGCGCGCGCCGCGCAACTGCATCCAGCCGCTCGCGAAGGCGTCGCTCGCGTCGCCGAAGCGGCGCGCCCAGGCGCTGCCGTGCACCGAGGGCGGCGCGACGACGAGCGCGCGCTTGAGCAGGCTCTTGTCGCTCACCTCGCTCAGGTGCAGCGTGGGCGGCAGCGGCACGCCGGCGGCGCGGTAGGCGCGGTTCAGCGGCAGCACGGCCCCGTGCACGACGATCGGCCCGATGCTCGCGTCCACGCCGGCGAGGATGCGCTGCGCCTTGCCGAAGCTGTAGCCCATCAGCAGGCTCGCGCGGCCCGCGTCGGCATTGCCGCGCCACCAGGCGTCGATGTCGTCGAACACCTCGCGCTGCGGGCACCAGCGGTAGATCGGCAGGCCGAAGGTCGACTCGGTGATGAAGCAGTCGCAACGTACCGGCTCGAACGGATCGCAGGTGTTGTTGAGGTCGCCCGGGCCGGAGACGAAGTAGTCGCCCGAGGCCACCCACACCTCGCCGCGGTATTCGAGCCGCACCTGCGCCGAACCGAGCACATGGCCGGCCGGATGCAGGCTGAGCCTCACGCCGTGGTGTTCGATCGCCTGGCCGTAGGGCAGCGCCTGCAGGGTGATGTCGCCCAGCCGCGCGCGCAGCACGCCTTCGGCCGGCGCGGCCGCGAGGTAGTGGGTGTTGCCGGGGCGCGCGTGGTCGCCATGCGCATGCGTGATGACCGCGCGGTCGACCGGGCGCCACGGGTCGATGTAGAAGTCGCCGGGTGGGCAGTACAGGCCCTCGGGTCGTTCAACGACGAGGTCGCTCTTCATACGCCGGCCGGCCTCCGCATTGGCGACAAAGCCCCGTTCGCCCTGAGCTTGTCGAAGGGCAGCGCGAACAGCGAGCCGGGGCTTCGACAAGGCTCAGCCCGAACGGTCTTCGCCATGGGAGCGCACCGAGGACGCGAACAAGACCGCGTGCAACCCACGACCACCTTCAATACTTCCCCGTCGCACCCGCGATGCGCAAATAGACATGAGCGCACCAGGCGATCAAGCCGCGCCGCAGCGCGCCCTCCACGCGGTGGCCGCGCACCTGCGCCGCGTCGATCTCGCGCGACACCGCGATCGCGCGGTCGAACTCGGTGGCGAGCTGCGCGTTGAAGCCCGCGTCGCGAACCACCACGTTGGCCTCGAGGTTCAGCAGCAGCGACAGCGGGTCGATGTTGGAGCTGCCGATGGTGGCCCATTCGTCGTCGGTCAGCGCCACCTTGGCGTGCAGGAAGGCGGGTGTGTATTCGTAGATGTGCACGCCGCTGGCGAGCAGCTCGTCGTACAGCGAACGCGCCGCGAGGCCGGCGATGCGGTAGTCGAGCTTGCCCTGCATCAGCAGCCGCACCCGCACGCCGCGGCGCGCCGCCTGGCGCAGCGCGGCGCGGAAGCCGCCGCCCGGATAGAAGTAGGGCGAGGCCAGATCGATGCGCGTGGTGGCCTTGCGGATCGCGGCGATGTAGCTGCGCTCGATCGTGCGGCGCCGGCGCAGGTTGTCGCGCAGCACGAAGGCCGCGCGCACCGGCGGCAGGTCGGCGAGCCTCACGCGCGACTGCTTCAGCTCGGGCATGCGCAGGCGCTTGAGCAGGCGCTTGGCGTGCGCCACCGGCTTGGCCCCGCGCGCCAGCGCGATCACCTCCTCGATGAAGTCCTCGCCGAGCTGCGCGCGCGACCACATCGCGCGGCCCGCCTGCTCGATGGGCGCCACCACCGGGCCGCGCATCTCGACCGCGAAATCGAGGCGCGGCTCGTCGGTCCAGCCGTGGTTCTGGTCGAAGCGGTCGTCGATGATGTTGATGCCGCCGACGAAACCGACCTCGCCGTCGATCACGCACAGCTTCTGGTGCAGCCGCCGCAGCTGCCCCGGCTGCAACCAGTTCCACCAGCGGTGGATCGGGCGGAACACGGCGATGCCGACACCGGCGTCGCAGAACATGCGCTTGATCGCCGGGTAGGTGGCGCGGCTGCCGAAGCCGTCGATGACGATCCTCACCTGCACGCCGCGCGCAGCCGCCTCGCACAAGGCGGCGGCGACGCGCATCGCCGCCGGGTCGTCGTTGAAGATGTAGGTGGCAAGCCAGATCTCGTGGCGCGCCGCCGCGATGGCGCGCAGCATGGCCGGGAACAGCTCGTCGCCGCCGCGCAGCAGCCGCACCTGGTTGCCGCCGGTGAACATCGCGCGCGGCACCAGGCGTCCGATCAGCGGATCGAGCGAGACGTGCTCCTCCGCTTCTCCGCCCGGCACGGCCGGCGCGGCGCCCGGCTCGGGCGCCGCGTTCGGGGGCCGTGCCGCACTCGCCGCGCCGCCATCGGCTTGCCCTCCGAGCGAGCCGGCTGCGCTGCACGACGTCACGAGTGCGTCGCTCGGTCGGCTCAAAGCAGCTCCAGTTCGGCCACGCAAGGCAGGTGGTCGGACATGCGGGCCCAGGTGTTGCCGCGCGGAACGAAGGCCGAGGTGCAGCGGAAGCCGCGGGTGTAGATGCGGTCCAGCGCGAACACCGGCACCAGCGACGGGAAGGTGCGCAGCGGCGCCGCGCCGTCGGGCGTGGCGCGCTGCAGCCCCATCGCGCGCATCGGCGCGTCGAGCTTCTCGCCCCAGTCGTTGAAGTCGCCGGCCAGCACCAGGTGTTCGTTGGGCGGCACTTCGGCCGCGATGAAGCCGGCGATGCGCTCGACCTGGCGCACGCGGCTCGAATGCATCAGCCCGAGGTGCGCGACGATGCAGTGCACGGTGACGTCGTTCCACACCACCGGCACGTGCAGCAGCCCGCGCTGCTCGAAGCGATGGTCGGACACGTCGTGGTGGCCGATGTCGCCGATCGGCCAGCGCGACAGCAGTGCGTTGCCGTGTTCGCCCTCGCGCGTGACGGCGTTGGTGCGGTAGGCGACGTCGTAGCCTTCGGGCGCGAGATAGTCGGCCTGCGGCTGCTTGGGCCAGCCGATGTAGGTGTCGGGAAAGCGCTTGGCCTCGCTGTTGTTGAACAGGCGCACTTCCTGCAGGTAGACGAGATCTGCGTCGAGCGCCTCGATGCCCAGGCCGAGGTTGTGGATCTCGAGCCGCCGGTTCGGCCCCATGCCGCGCACGCCCTTGTGGATGTTGTAGGTCGCCACCCGCAGCACGTGGCTCGGGTGCAGCGAGGTGTTGCCGAAGCGCATCGGCTTGGACACGGGCGTCATGACGGCACCGACTGCATGAAGCGCGGCAGCATCAGGATCGCCTCCGCGTTCGACGACGAGAAGCAGCGGTCGGCGGCTTCGCGCCAGGGCAGCCAGGCGAACCGCAGATGCTCGCGCGGAGCGAGGGTGACCTCGATGTCACGCGGCACGCACAGCCCGAACACATGCTCGGTGTTGTGCAGCACACCCGGCTCGTAGCGGTGCAGCCAGATCGGATAGATCTCGTAGACGTTGCGCATGTTCCAGTCGCGGAGATGGGTCGAGGGCACGGCCTCGGATCCGACCACGATACCGGTTTCTTCGGCCACCTCCCGGATGGCCGTCTCTTCAAGCGATTCGCCGGCAGTGTCTTTGGAGCCGGTGACGCTTTGCCAGTAGCCCGGGTGGTCGGCGCGTTCGAGCAGCAGCACGTCGAGCTGCGCGGTGTGGATCACCACCAGCACCGATTCGGGGATCTTGAAGGTGCGAACCACGGTCGTTCAGATGCCGCTGATGACCGCGTCGAGCGCGTCTGTGAGTTCGTGTGCACGCGGGCGAAGCGTGGTCACCGGCCGCTTCAACAACCGGGCGTCGATCGGTCCCGCTTCGTGCGGCAGGAGCATCACGGTCATTCCGTCGATGTCGAACGTGGGGCACAAGCGCCGCGGAAGGGAACCACCGGGAATCCTGGATCGGGCCAGCGGCGCGACGAAACGGGATTCAAGGGCACTCAGCAAGTCGCTTTGCAGGTCGACAAGGAACGGAATCTCCTCCCGCATGCGCGGGCTCGGGTTGAGATAAACGTCCCACTGCGCCACCAACACTCACCAGCGGCGAAACTCTTCGTTCCACAGGCCGTGTTCCTGGAACCGCCGCTTCTGTTCGTCTATCCAGTCCTTGTAGCGCTCGTTGAACTCGCGGCGCCGCTGCGCCAGTGACGGCGCAGCGGCGCTGGCGGCATGCAGCGCATCGAACTGTTCAGCTGAAATCAGCACGCTGTGGCGGCGCCCGCCCTTCTCGATCACGACCGGGCCCTTCTGCGCACTTTCGAGCAGCTGGCCGAATCGGTTCTTGGCTTCGGTGGCAGAGACTTTCACGACGGCACCTCCATTCCGCAGCACGCGGCCGATTGGCTATTTTAGCCATCGCCCTGCCGGCCACAAGCCGTCACCCCGGCGAACGCCGGGGTCCACGGAGGCATCGGCGGCGTTCCGGGACTGGACCCCGGCTTTCGCCGGGGTGACGGACAAGGGGGTGATCGAGACGAGTGGGAGTCGTGCCTCAGCCCGCCGCCTGCGGATTCCTCAGCCGGATGTGCAGTTCGCGCAGCTGCTTCTCGTCGACCGGGCTCGGCGCGTGCGTGAGCAGGCACTGCGCGCGCTGCGTCTTCGGGAAGGCGATCACGTCGCGGATGCTCTCGGCGCCGGTCATCATCGTGACGATGCGGTCGAGGCCGAAGGCCAGGCCGCCGTGCGGCGGGGCGCCGTACTGCAGCGCCTCGAGCAGAAAGCCGAACTTGGCCTGCGCCTCCTCAGGCCCGATCTTCAGCGCGCTGAACACCTTGCTCTGCACGTCGGCGCGGTGGATACGCACCGAGCCGCCGCCCAGCTCCCAGCCGTTGAGCACCATGTCGTAGGCCTTGGCGACGCAGGCGCCGGGGTCCGTGTCCATCAGGTCCTCGTGGCCGTCCTTGGGCGCGGTGAACGGGTGGTGCACGGCGTTCCAGCGCTGGCCCTCCTCGTCGTACTCGAACATCGGAAAGTCGACCACCCACAGCGGCGCCCACTTGTCCTCGAACAAGCCGTGCGCGCGGCCGAAGTCGCTGTGGCCGACCTTGATGCGCAGGGCGCCCAGCGCGTCGTTGACGACCTTTTCCTTGTCGGCGCCGAAGAAGATCAGGTCGCCGGTCTGCGCGCCGGTGCGCTTGACGATCTCTGCCAGCGCCGCGTCGTGCAGGTTCTTGACGATCGGCGACTGCAGGCCCTCGCGGCCCTTGCTCACGTCGTTGACCTTGACCCAGGCCAGGCCGCGCGCGCCGTAGATCTTGACGAACTCGGTGTAGCCGTCGATCTCGCCGCGGCTCATCTCGCCGCCCTTGGGCACGCGCAGCGCCGCCACGCGCCCGCCCGGCGTGGTGGCCGGCGTGCTGAAGACCTTGAAGTCGACGTCGCGCATCACGTCGGTGAGTTCGGTGAACTCGAGCTTGACGCGCAGGTCGGGCTTGTCGGAGCCGTAGCGGTGCATCGCCTCCGCGTACTTCATCACCGGGTACTCGGGCAGCTCGACGCCGATGGTCTTCTTGAAGACCGTGCGGATCATGCCCTCGAACATGGGGCGGATCTCCTCCTCGGTGAGGAAGCTCGTCTCGATGTCGATCTGCGTGAACTCGGGCTGGCGGTCGGCGCGCAGGTCTTCGTCGCGGAAGCACTTGGTGATCTGGTAATAGCGGTCGAAACCCGCCACCATCAGCAGCTGCTTGAACAGCTGCGGCGACTGCGGCAGCGCGAAGAACATGCCTTCGTTGACGCGGCTCGGGACCAGGTAGTCGCGCGCGCCTTCGGGCGTGCTCTTGGTGAGCATCGGCGTCTCGATGTCGATGAAGCCGAGCTCGTCGAGGAACTTGCGCGTTTCCATCGCGACGCGGTAGCGCAGCATCATGTTGCGCTGCATCGTGGGACGGCGCAGGTCGAGCACGCGGTGCGTGAGGCGCGTGGTTTCCGACAGGTTCTCGTCGTCGAGCTGGAACGGCGGCGTGACGCTCGGGTTCAGCACCTCGAGCTCATGGCACAGCACCTCGACCTTGCCGCTGTGCAGGTTGGCGTTCTCGGTGCCGGCCGGGCGCGCGCGCACCTTGCCGATCACCTTGATGCAGAACTCGTTGCGCACGTCTTCGGCGGTGGCGAACATCTCCGGCCGGTCGGGATCGCAGACGATCTGCACCAGGCCCTCGCGGTCGCGCAGGTCGATGAAGATCACGCCGCCATGGTCGCGGCGGCGGTGCGCCCAGCCCATCAGCGTCACGGTCTGGCCCATCAGCGATTCGCTGACGAGGCCGCAGTAGGTGGTTCTCATAGTCACTCCATTGTTCGGTGTTGTTCACGCCGCGGCGTCGCGCGGCGGGGTGTGTGTGGGGGCGCTGGGAGGCTGTGTCGCAAGCCCTGACGGTTGAACGCTTGCCGCGCGCTCAACCGTTGAGGTTTCGCGCATCGACGACGAGGGGCACCGGCGGCGCGACCACGCCCATCGAGATGATGTACTTGAGCGCCTCGTCGACGCTCATGGACAGCTCGATGACGTCCTTGCGCGGCACCATCAGAAAGAAGCCGGAGGTGGGGTTGGGCGTGGTCGGCACGTACAGGCTCAGGTAGTCGGCCTTCAGATGATGCCCCGCCTCGCCGCCCGGCCGGCCGGTGACGAAGGCGATGGTCCACGAACCCTCGCGCGGGTACTGCACCAGCACCGCCTCGCGAAACGCATTGCCGCTGGTCGAGAACAGCGTGTCCGAGACCTGCTTGACCGAGCTGTAGATCGACTTGACGATCGGAATGTGCGTGAGCACCCGGCTGCCCTGGCGCAGCGCCCACTGGCCGGCCATGTTGGCGGCGAACACGCCGGTCAGCAGCAGGCCGACGAACATCACGATGACCCCGAGGCCGGGGATCGACTTCAGCATCTCCAGCGGCACCGCGGCGGCCGCCGGCAGCACCGCCTGCGACGCGCTCAGCAAGGCCTGGAACACGCCGTCGAGCGTGTTGAGGATGGCGTGCAGCACCCAGATGGTGATGGTCAGCGGCAGCCAGACCAGCAGGCCGGCGATCAGGTATTTCTTCACGAGGGTTCCGGGCGGGACCTCAGCCGGCGCCGGGGGCTGCGCGCCAGCGGGAGGTCGACATGTCAGTGACAGGCGCAGGAACCGGCGCAGCCGCCGGCCGCGGGCGTGCTGTCGCTGGCGGCGGCAGCCGCCGGGACGGCCGCGGCGGGGGCGGCAGCGGGTGTCGCACCGGGCTTGGCATCGCCGGCCTTGCCCGCATCGGGCGCGGCGTCGGGCTTGGCGGCGCCGTTGTTGCCGCCGCGAAAGTCGGTCACGTACCAGCCCGAACCCTTGAGCTGGAAGCCGGCCGCCGTCAGCTGCTTCTTGAACGTCGCGGCGTGGCACGCCGGGCAGGTGGTGAGCAGCGGATCCGAAACCTTTTGCAGCACATCCTTCGCGTGGCCGCACGACTCACAGCGGTATGCGTAGATTGGCATGGCTAAGCCCTTGATTAAAAACGTGAAATTATAGATGGGGGCGTCGCCGGCCGGCCTCGAGGGGTGTGCAGCATGCCTCAATGGCGGGTGCCATGCGGCGCGGGGTGGTGCCCGCCGTGGGCCTGGCGGTGGATGGCGGCGTCGATAGAGTGGCCCTTGCGCGCGATGATCTGCGGCGCCAGCGACCCCATCAGCATGCCGACGATGGAGGCGAACAGGCCAATCAGGTTGGGCGGCACCAGCGCCTCCGGCGCGAGGGTGTCGGCACCCAGCCAGAAGCCGATGCCGAGCACGATGGACAGCAGCGCGCCCTGCGTGCTGGCGCGTTTCCAGTAGGCGCCGGCGAGCAGCGGCACGAAGGCGCCCGCCAGCGTCACGTTGTAGGCGTTCTGCACCATCTCGTACATCGTGCTCGTGCTGTTGAGCGCGAAGATCAGCGCCGCCGCGGTGAAGGTGACGAGGATGATGCGCAGCGTGAGCAGGAACTGGCGGTCGCCCATGTGCGGCACGAAGGGCCGCAGCACGTTCTCGGTGAACAGCGAGGTGGGCGCGAGCAGCGCGCCGCTGGAGGTGGAGAGGATGGCCGACAGCAAGGCGCCGAAGAACATCACCTGTGCCCAGATCGGCATCTTGCCGAGCACCAGGTCGGGCAGGATGCGCTGGATGGTGCGCGCGTCGTCGCTGTCGAACAGCGCCTTCATCGACGGGTCGGTGACGAGCGCGGCGTAGGCGACGAAGATCGGCACGAAGGCGAAGCAGAAGTACACCAGGCCGCCGATGATGGTGCCGCGCACCGCCGTCTTCTCGTCCTTGGCGCTGGTCATGCGCTGGAACACGTCCTGCTGCGGGATCGAGCCGAAGGCGAAGGCGAAGAAGGCGCCGGCCATGGCCCACCAGCCGACGGCGTCCGAGGGGAAGAAGTCGAACTTGCCCTCGGCCGAGGCCTGGGCGATCACCTTGGCCGGTCCGCCGGCGAGGTCGCCCACCAGGTAGGCCACGAGCGAGAGCCCGACCAGGATGACCACCGTCTGGAACAGGTCGGTGAAGGCCACCGACCACATGCCGCCGAAGATGGTGTAGACGAGCACGATGCCCGCACCCGCGAGGATCGCTTCGTTGAGCCCGACCGCGCCGCCCGACAGCACGTGGATCACGAGGCCGAGCGCGGTGAGCTGCGCCGAGGTCCAGCCGAGGTAGCTCATGACGATGGCCAGGCTCGTCAGCACCTCGACCGACTTGCCGTAGCGCTCCTTGTAGAAGTCGCCGATGGTCAGCAGGTTCATGCGGTAGAACAGCTTGGCGAACAGCAGCGCCGCGAGCACCAGGCACAGCGTGGCGCCGAAAGGGTCCCCCGGCACGCCGGCCAGCCCGTCCTTGGCGAAGGTGGCCGACACCGACAGCACCGTCTCGGCGCCGAACCAGGTGGCGAACACCGTGGCCACGTTCATGTACAGCGGCAGGCTGCGCCCGGCGACGAGGAAGTCCTTCGCGCTATGGACCTTGCGCGCCGCGATCAGGCCGATGCTGATGGTGACGAGCAGGTAGAGGACGACGAAAGTGATCAGCACGGCGTTGCTCCACGACGGCAAGGCGAATCGACGGGGGTGGGCCCACGGCACGGGGGCCCGCGGAATGGCGCGCGAATTATCGGTGCATTCGGTGCGTCGAATGCAAGGTCCGCGCCTGTGTCGGCATCGGCGCGGCCACGACTGGGCCGAGCTAAGCCCAATGCTGTTCAGTCAAGCGCCACACCACACCCCCCGTTCGGGCTGAGCCTGTCGAAGCCCCTCGTGGCATGCAGCCGGCGCTTCGACAAGCTCAGCGCGAACGGGACAAAGTGAACAGTATTGGGCGCTAAGCCCAGCGCCAGTACCACTGGGCGATGCCCAGCGCCAGCAGCGCGCCGAGCGCGATGTAGGCCATGGCGCGCAGCAGCCGGTTGGTGTGCCGCTGCTCGCGCAGCAGGGCTTCCAACGTCGCGTCGCCCGCGGCGGGCTTGGCCGCGAGGTACTGGTGCAGCAGCCGCGGCAGTTCGGGCAGCAGCTGCACGTAGCGCGGCCCTTCGCGCTGCAGGCCCTCGATCAGGCCGCGCCAGCCGATCTGGTCGTTCATCCAGCGCTCGAGGAAGGGCTTGGCGGTGTGCCAGAGGTCGAGTTCGGGGTCGAGCTGGCGGCCCAGGCCCTCGACGTTGAGCAGCGTCTTCTGCAGCAGCACCAGCTGCGGCTGGATCTCGACGTTGAAGCGGCGCGAGGCCTGGAACAGCCGCAGCAGCACCTGGCCCAGCGAGATGTCCTTCAGCGGCCGGTCGAAGTGCGGCTCGCACACCGCGCGGATCGCGCTTTCCAGCGCGTCGATGCGGGTGGCCGGCGGCACCCAGCCCGACTCCACGTGCAGCTCCGCCACGCGCTTGTAGTCGCGCCGGAAGAAGGCGATGAAGTTCTGCGCCAGGTACTCCTTGTCGAACTCGGTGAGCGTGCCCACGATCCCGAAGTCCAGCGCGATGTAGCGCCCGAAGGTCGGCGGCGTGATGCTCACGAGGATGTTGCCCGGGTGCATGTCGGCATGGAAGAAGCCGTCGCGGAACACCTGGGTGAAGAAGATCGTCACCCCGTCGCGCGCGAGCTTCTTCAGGTCCACGCCGGCCTCGCGCAGGCGCTGCACCTGGCCGATCGGGATGCCGGCCATGCGCTCCATCACGATCACCTCGGGCCGGCACAGCTCCCACATCATTTCGGGAATCAGCACCAGCCCCAGGCCCTGCATGTTGCGCCGCAGCTGCGCGGCGTTGGCCGCCTCGCGCACCAGGTCGAGCTCGTCGTGCAGGTACATGTCGAACTCGGCCACGACCTCGCGCGGCTTGAGCCGCTTGCCGTCCACGGACAGCCGCTCCACCCAGGCGGCCAGGCGGTGCAGCAGCGCCAGGTCGCTGTCGATGGCGTGCAGCATGCCCGGCCGCAGCACCTTGACGGCCACCTCGCGTCCGTTCAGCAGAGTGGCAAAGTGCACCTGGGCGATCGACGCGCTGGCCACGGGCTGGGGGTCGATGTGGCTGAACAGCTCGTCGATGCGGCGCCGGAAGGCGCGCTCCACCAGGGCAACGGCCACCTCGCCCGGAAACGGCGGCACGCGGTCCTGGAGCCGGGCGAGCTCGTCGGCCACGTCCAGCGGCAGCAGGTCGCGCCGGGTGGACAGCACCTGGCCGAACTTGACGAAGATGGGCCCCAGGCGCTCGAGCGCCCGGCGCAGGCGCACGCCGCGCGGCTCGTCGAAGCGGCGCCCCACCATCACGATGCGGCCGAGCACGCGCACCCAGCGCTGGCGGAAGGTCGACAGCGCGATGTCGTCCAGCCCGAAGCGCAGGACGGTGTAGACGATGACGACGAGGCGCGCGAGCTGGCGCATCAGTGCGGGATCACGATCGCCCGGGCCGCGGCCCGGGGCGCAGGTCGCCCGC
>DASWVR010000202.1:0-2078 GCA_036401155.1 Piscinibacter sp.
CAGCGCGTGTGGCCTGCGAGCGCCGCGGGCCTTCGCGCAAGGCGTCAAGGCGATGTGCTTCCCAGGTCGACAGCGTGAGCGGCCCGGGCGCGCGCCGCGGATCGGTCAACAGGTCGACCATCGCGCCGACGATGGCCTTCAGCGGGCCGGCAGGCGCCTCGATGCGGCGGCCGCCCGGCGCGCGCAGCACGATCAGCGCCTCGTCGTCGATGGCGGCGATCTCGTGTGCATCGAGCCAGCGCGCGTCGCGCTTGAGCAGGTCGGCCAGCAGCGGGGACAGGTCCAGCGTCTCGCCGTCGACCTCGACGCCGAGGCTCAGCAGCCACGAACCTTCGCGGCGCGGCGCGCCGAGCGCGGCCAGGTCCTGCACGCGCGGCCCGAGCGGCATGCTGAGTTCGCGCCCGCGTTCCTCGCCGCTGGCCGGGTCGATGAGGAGCTTCCACGCCTGCACCGGCACGCTCTGGTGCGCGAAGCCCGGCATCACGACGATGGACCAGCCCTGCGCCTGCAGCCTCGGCACCTGCTCGGCCCAGAAGTCGCCGAACTGCGGCTCTTCGGGCAGCGTCCACAACTGCTCATCGGCTTCGGCAGCGTCACGGCTGCGCCATTGCAGCGCGCCCGCGGGCACGGGGCGCAGGCCGCTGCTCCACAGCGCGTCGCGTGCATCGGCTTCGGCGGCCAGGTCGCGCTGCAGCAGCACACGTTCGTTCCAGGCGCCGCGCAGCAGTTCGGTGGGCTTGGCGCGGGTGTTCAGCAAGCGCGTCGGCGCCGGCGTCTCCCAGCGCGGGCCGCCGTCGGTCTCGTAGGTCCAGTCGGCGCGCGCCACCGTCACCTGCGCGCCGCGCGGGCCGAAGCCCGGCATGCCGCGCATGCCGAGCAGGCCGTCGCCACGGGTCAGCGTCTGTAGCGTCAGGCGCGGGCGGAAGCGTCCGCGCGCGGGCTCGCCGCTCGGGTCATCGTCTCGCGTCGAAGCTTGGGGCATGGGCTCATTCTCCGATGCGCGTCGGCCCCCTCACCCCAACCCTCTCCCCCTGCGGGGGCGAGGGAGCCTCTGCGCGCCTTCTCGAACAACAAGCTTGCGCCGCTGAAGGAAGAGACTCCCTCTCCCCCTTGGGGAGACGGTCGGGGTGAGGGGCGCGCCAAGCGCTCAGCGGCCGATCCCGTCAGCCCGGATGTGTCGGGTCGACCCAGGGCACGTTCTCCGGCGGCTCGGCCGGCTCGATGTCGAGGTTCACCGCGATCGCCTCGCCGTCGCTGCGCACCAGCACACATTCCAGCACCTCGGTGCGGCTCGCGTTGATCTCCTGGTGCGGCACGAACGGCGGCACGTAGATGAAGTCGCCGGGCCCCGCTTCGGCGGTGAACTCGAGCCGCTCGCCCCAGCGCATGCGCGCCCGCCCGGCGACGACGTAGATCACGCTTTCGAGCGGCCCGTGATGGTGGGCACCGGTCTTCGCGTTCGGGTGGATGTGCACCGTGCCGGCCCAGAGCTTCTGCGCGCCGACACGCGCGAAGGTGATCGCCGCCTTGCGGTCCATGCCGGGGGTTTGCGCGGTGTTCGGGTCCAGCCGGTCGCCGGGCACGACACGCACCCCATCGTGTTTCCAGAGGGGGTCGGACAGTTCGTGGGTGGGCTCGTTCATGGCGCGTGCTCCGTTGCTGCACCGCAAACCTTAGCGCGATCCGCGGCCGGGGTACAGCCGTACAGCCAGGGGCTTCGTCGAACCATCGGCAAGCGCTCAGCCACCCGCGCGCTTGACCACCCACCCTTCCTTCGCCAGCAGCGCCACCACCGCGTCGCGGTGATCACCCTGCAGCTCGATCACGCCGTCCTTGGTGGTGCCGCCGGTGCCGCAGGCCGTGCGCAGCGTCTTGCCAAGCGCCGCGAGCGCGGCCGCGTCGAGCGCCAGACCGCGCACCACCGTCACTCCCTTGCCCTTGCGACCGCTGGTCTCGCGCGAGACACGCACGACGCCGTCGCCGACGGGTGCCGGAGCGGCCGCCTTGCAGCGGCATTGCGCGATCGCCTCGCGGCACACCGGGCAGGTGCGGCCCAGCTCGGTCGAATAGACGAGCCC
>DASWVR010000203.1:0-15597 GCA_036401155.1 Piscinibacter sp.
CGGCGAACGCCTGGCCGCGCAGCCCGGCGTGACGCTGTGCTACCGCCGCGAGAGCGCGCCGCAGTGGCCGTACACGCTGTACTGCATGGTGCACGGCCGCGAGCGCGAGAACGTGCGCGAGAACATCGAGAAGATCACCCAATCGGCCGGCCTCGCGGGCCGGCCGCGCGAGGTGTTGTTCAGCACGCGGCGCTTCAAGCAGACGGGCAGCCGCTACTTTGCGCAGGCCGGTGCGTGATGCGACATCCGCGCCATGCCCTCACCCCGGCCTGTGGACAGGCACAGGACAAGGCGGGCGTCGCCCGGGCTGCGATCGATGCCACCGACTCGCTGCTGATCCGGCGCCTGCACGGCGGCTTTCCGCTCAGCGAAGCGCCCTATGCCGAGGTGGCGCAGGAGCTGGCGCTCAGCGAAGACGAGGTGCTGCGGCGGCTGCGCCGCCTGCTCGACGACGGCGTGCTGTCGCGCTTCGGCCCGCTGTTCCAGATCGAGCGCGCCGGCGGGCAGTTCGTGCTGGCCGCGATGCAGGTGCCCGAGGACCGCTTCGACGCCGTGGCCGAGGCCGTCAACGCGCTGCCCGAGGTGGCGCACAACTACCGTCGCGAGCACCTCTTCAACATGTGGTTCGTGCTCGCCTGCACCTCGCCCGCGCAGGCGACCCGGGCGTGCGAAGACATCGAAGCGACGACCGGGCTGCGCGTCTACCCCTTCCCCAAGGAGAAGGAATTCTTCGTCGAGCTGAGGTTGCCGATCTGACATGAAGCTGAAGCACCTTCGCCCCACACCCGTCATCCCGGCGAACGCCGGGGTGCAGGCGCGGCGGCCATCCATGGATCCCGGCGTTCGCCGGGATGACGGAGCTCGTGTGATGGTGCTCGCTCGTAGAGGAGTTCCCGACGGTGCTCGCGTGACGGCGCTCGCCGGTCTCGGAGCGCCGCCATGCTGAGCCCCTTCGACCAGCGCCTGATCGAGGCCACGCAGGCCGGCCTGCCGCTGGTGCCCCGGCCCTACGAGGCGATTGCCGCCACACTCGGCGTCTCGTCGGAAGCCGTGCGCGAACGCCTCGAAGGCATGTTGCGCGAAGGACTCGTGCGCCGCATCGGCGCCGTGCCCAACCACTACCGGCTCGGCTACGTGGCCAACGGCATGACCGTGTGGGACGTTCCCGACGAGCGCGTCGACGAGCTGGGCGAGAAGGTCGGCGCGCTCGACTTCGTCTCGCACTGCTACCGCCGCCCGCGTGCGCTGCCCGACTGGCCGTACAACCTGTTCGCGATGGTGCACGGCCACAGCCGCAACGAGGTCGAACGCGCCGCGCTGCAGATCCATTGCCTGCTGGCCGACGCCTGCCGCTCGCACGACATCCTCTACAGCAGCCGCATCCTGAAGAAGACCGGGTTGCGCCTGCCCTCCGCCGGATAAGGCTCCGCATCATGTTCCGCATCTCCCAGTACATGCGCGAGCTGGCCGCCGCCGAACGCGACGGCCGCTACCCCGAGGTGAGCGACCGCCGGCCGCGCGGCCCGGTCGTGATCTGGAACCTGGTGCGTCGCTGCAACCTCACCTGCAAGCACTGCTACGCGCTGTCGGCCGACTACGACTACCCGAACGAACTCTCGAGCGCCGAGGTCGAGACGGTGATGCACGACCTGAAGCGCTTCCACGTGCCCGTGCTGATCCTCTCCGGCGGGGAGCCGCTGCTGCGACCCGACATCTTCGAGATCGCCGAACGCGCCAAGGCGCTGGGCTTCTACGTCGGCCTGTCGACCAACGGCACCTTGATCGACCAAGTGATGGCCGACCGCATCGCCGCGCAGGGCTTCGACTACGTCGGCATCAGCCTGGACGGCCTGCGCGAGCTGCACGACAAGTTCCGCCGCAAGCAGGGGGCCTTCGACGCCTCGCTCGGTGCCGTGCGGCTGCTGCGCGAGCGCGGCGTGAAGATCGGCCTGCGCTACACGATGACCGACATGAACGCCGCCGACCTGCCGGCGCTGATGCGGCTGATGCACGAAGAACGTGTCGACAAGTTCTACTTCTCGCACCTCAACTACGCCGGGCGCGGCAACATCCACCGCGGCCGCGACGCGCACTTCGCCGCCACCCGCGCCGCGCTCGACCGGCTGTTCGACGCCGCCTGGTCCGCTGCCTGCGAAGGCCGTGCGCTCGACTACGTGAGCGGCAACAACGACGCCGACGGCGTCTATCTGCTGATGTGGGTGCAGCGCAAGCTGCCGCGCTGGGCCGGCGCCTTGCGCACGCGGCTCGAAGCCTGGGGCGGCAATGCCTCCGGACTGCATGTGGCCAACATCGACAACGAAGGCCATGTGCATCCCGACACGATGTGGTGGCACCACGATCTCGGCAGCGTGCGCGATCGGCCGTTCTCCGCCATCTGGTCGGACGTCTCCGAGCCGCTGATGGCCGGGCTGAAACGGCAGCCGCGCGCCGTCTCCGGCCGCTGCGGGCGCTGCGCGCACCTCGAGATCTGCGGCGGCAACACCCGCGTGCGCGCGCAGCAGGTGACCGGCGACCCGTGGGCCGAGGACCCCGGCTGCTACCTGAGCGACGCGGAGATCGGCCTCGCCGAGGGGGCGGCGCCGCGCGTGGCCGTCACGCCCTTTCACCAGCGCATCCGCGTGCTGCCATGACGGGACTGGTGGCACGCCTGGCGCTGGCGCTCGGCTTGATCCTGATGGGCGTCGACCTCGCGCGTGCGTCGAGCGTCGATGCGCCGGCGCTGTACCAGCAGCACTGCGCCGCCTGCCACGGCGTGCAGCGGCTCGGCGTGATGGGCCCGGCGCTGCTGCCGGAGAGCCTCGCGAGGCTGCGCCCGGCGGAGGCGCTGAAGGTCATCGGCCACGGGCGTGCCGCCACGCAGATGGCCGGCTTCGCCGACCGGCTGAGCGCCGACGAGATCGCCGCCATCGCGCAGTGGATCTACACGCCCGTCAGCCCCACCCCGAGCTGGACCGAGGCCGACATCCGCGCCTCGCGGGTCGAAACCGAGGGCGCGCGCGACTGGCCCGGCAAGCCGCAATGGAAGGCCGACCCGATGAACCTGTTCGTCGTGGTCGAGGGTGGCGACCACCATGTCTCGCTCGTCGACGGCGACCGCTTCGAGGTGATCCACCGCTTCGCGTCGCGCTTCGCGCTGCACGGCGGCCCCAAGTTCACGCCCGACGGGCGCTTCGTCTTCTTCGGCTCGCGCGACGGCTGGATCAGCAAGTTCGACCTTTGGAACCTGAAGACCGTGGCCGAGGTTCGTGCCGGCATCAACATGCGCAACGTCGCCGTGTCGGCCGACGGGCGCTGGGTGATGGCGGCGAACTACCTGCCGCACTCGCTGGCGCTGTTCGATGCCGATCTCAAGCTCGTCAAGACCTACAGCGCCGCCAACCTGGCGAAGACGACGACCTCGCGCGTTTCCGCGGTCTACGACGCGGCGCCGCGCAAGAGCTTCATCGTGGCGCTGAAGGACCTGCCCGAACTGTGGGAGATCTCGTACGACCCGAAGGCCGAGCCAATCCACGACGGCTACGTGCACGACTACAAGATGGGCGAGTCGCTGCCGACGCCGGGCTACCTCGGGGTGCGCCGCACCATGCTGGACGAACCGCTGGACGACTTCTTCTTCGACCAGGGCTATCGGCACGTACTGGGGGCCACGCGTCCAAAGACTGACGGCACGCCCTCTGCCCAGGTCGTGAACCTCGACGTGCGCCGGCGCATCGCCAACCTGCCGCTGCCCGGCATGCCGCACCTCGGCTCGGGCATCACCTTCGCGTGGAAGGACACCACGGTGCTCGCCTCACCGAACCTGAAGGACGGCATCGTCAGCGTGATCGACATGAAGACCTGGCAGCCGGTCAAGCAGATCCCGACGCTGGGCCCGGGTTTCTTCATGCGCAGCCACGAGAAGACGCCCTACGCCTGGATCGACGCGATGATGGACCCGAAGTCCCGCGACACGCTGCTCGTCATCGACAAGCGCACGCTGGAACCGGTGGCGCAGGTGCGCACCGACCCCGGCAAGACGCTGGCCCACATCGAGTTCACCAAGGACGGCCGCTACGCGCTGGCGAGCCTGTGGGAGATGGACGGCGCGCTGATCGTGTTCGACGCCGCCACCTTCAAGGAAGTGAAGCGGCTCAAGATGAGCAAGCCGGTAGGCAAGTACAACGTGTGGAACAAGATCACGCGCTCGGAAGGGACCTCGCACTAGCACGGCAGCGCGGCGCACGCGGGCACTTCGACAAGCTCAGTGCGAACGGACATTCGCCGACCCGCGCATCCAACCCGTTCGGGCTGAGCCTGTCGAAGCCTCTCGCCATCGCCACACGGGCACTTCGACAAGCTCGATGCGAACTGTCGCTGTGTCACTTCCAGCTGTCGTTCTGCGTCTGCGCACTCCCGCCCGCGCCGGTGTTCAGCACGCGGTTGGCTCCGCTCTCCCACACCACGTTGCCGCCGCCGTCCTTCTTGATGTACTTGTACTCGGCGCTTGCGTTCGCCGCCAGGTCCATCGTCGCGCGCCACTGGTTGCGCGTGCCCACAAGGCGAGTCCTGCGACGAGCGCGGCGCGCCGAATGAAGCGCTGCACCGCAGTCCCCTGGTGTCGTCGTGCAGTGTGTGCGGGCATCGTGTCTCCTGGCATGTGTTGATGAGGGGTGGAGTTCTACTGCCCCGCCGCCCTCGCCCACAAGCTGAGCTACCCGCGAAACAAAGCCTGCTTACAAAAGACTCGGGAGTAACTACGTCGAGTTCACCGTAGTGCCTGCGACTTCAGCCGGCAACGTTGTCGCTCCATGCCGCTTGTAATTCACGCCGCGACAGCGTCTTCGGTCGCCGACAGTTTACTGGACGCCAACTTCCAGTAAACTGGACGGCATGGACATCACCACCCGCATCGCGCGCCGCGTGCGCGAGCTGCGCGACACCCAGGGTTTCTCGCTCGACGCGCTGGCCGAGCGCAGCGGCGTGAGCCGCTCCAACATCTCGCTGATCGAGCGCGGCCAGAGCAGCCCGACCGCGGCGGTGCTCGACAAGCTCGCCGCCGGC
The DNA here is from genome assembly GCA_036401155.1 of Piscinibacter sp. Taxonomy (GTDB): domain Bacteria; phylum Pseudomonadota; class Gammaproteobacteria; order Burkholderiales; family Burkholderiaceae_C; genus Albitalea. Next base: position 5,062 of record DASWVR010000203.1, read on the forward strand.
CTCGGCGTCACGCTCGCCTCGCTGTTCGAAGACAGCCCCCCTCCCACGGCCGAGCCGTCGCCATTGGCGCGTGTGGCCGAGCAGCCCCTGTGGACCGATCCGGCCTCGGGCTACGTCCGCCGCAACGTCTCGCCGGCGGCGCGCTCGCCGATTCAGCTGGTCGACGTGATCTTTCCGGCCGGCCAGCGCGTCGCCTACGACAGCCACCCACGCGAGACCGAGATCCACCAGCAGGTCTGGATGATCGACGGCGTGATGGAGATCGACGTCGGCACGGCGCACTGGCGGCTCGACACGGGCGACTGCCTCGCGATGCGCCTGGACCAGCCCATCGTCTACCGCAACCCGACCCGCAAGCCGGCGCGCTACCTCGTGGCGCTGGCGACCCTGCCCTTCCATGCCCAGAGGAGAAACGGATGACCGACGACGTGACGGTGCGGCGCATCGGCGCCAACGAGGCAGGCGCCTGCGCCGATGCGCTGGCCGATGTGCTGATCGACTGCGTCGAGGGCGGCGCGTCGGTGAGCTTCCTGCTGCCGCTGGCGCGCGAGAGGGCGCTGGCGTTCTGGCGCGGCGTGGCCGACGGCGTGGCGCGCGGCGAACGGGTGCTGCTGATCGCCGAAGACGGCGAAGGGCGGATCCTCGGCACGGTGCAGATGATCACTGCGCTGCCCGAGAACCAGCCGCACCGCGCCGACGTCGCGAAGATGCTGGTGCACCGGCGGGCGCGCCGGCGCGGCGTTGCGCAGCGGCTGATGTCGGCGCTCGACGCGCAAGCGCGCGCGGAGCGCAAGACGGTGCTGGTGCTCGACACCGTGACCGGCGGCGACGCCGAGCGGCTCTATCAACGCGCCGGCTGGCAGCGTGTGGGCGTGGTGCCGAAGTACGCGTTGATGCCCGATGGCGGGTTCTGTGCGACGACGTTCTTCTACAAGCACCTTTGAGGGAGTCGGCTCGGCGAAGGCCGGGACCCGCGTGTGAAGCCGTCATCCCGGCGAACGCCGGGATCCATGCCGCGCTCGACGCCGCCGCGATGGATACCGGCGTTCGCCGGTATGACCTGCGGCGGCGCCGGGGCCGAGCGCGAAAGTCACGCGCTCGCCTGCCCCATCAGCTGCGCCAGCGTCGGCGCTTGCGAGAAGTCCCAGCCTTCGGGCAGCCGCACGCCTTCATGCTGCGCCGCCGACGCCTCACCTCGCGCACTGGCAGCCGCCAGCGCATGCACCGGATCGTCGGCCGGCGGCGCGGCGCGATGCAGCCGGTCGCCGGCGAGCAGCCCCCAGCCGCCGTCCCACGGCAGCACTTCGACGCGATCCAGCGCCAGCAGGTCGCGCACCACGTTGCCTTCGATGAAGCCCCAGCCGTGCATGTCGAGGATGCCGAAGCGCGCCGGGTCGGCGTCGCCGCGCACGCAGGCCTGCCACGCCTGGCCGGCGTTGAGAAAGGCACCAGCCGGCATGTCCAGCGGATCGAAGCCGATCTGCAGCGCGCCGCGCTGCACCGCGTCGAGCTGCGCGTCGACCTGCTGCCAGCGGCCGGCCGCCGCATCCCACACTTCGGCGATCCAGTGATCGATCCACTCGCCGGGCACGAAGTAGCCGGCGAAGCCGCAGCGCGCCCGTGCCGGCACGCCTTTTTGACGTAGCGCAGACACCAGCAGCAGCGTGAAGTGGCGACAGGTGGCCGCCAGCCGGCGCGCCGGCTGGCGCGGCTGGTCGAGCGGCGCATCGCTGAATCGCAACACGCCGTCCAGGATCTCCGGCACGCTGCGCCGCTGCACATCGCCCAGCCGCCGCGGCGGATCGAACGCTCGCGGCACCTCGTCGCCGTAAGATTCGAGCCAGAAGTAGTGGATCAGCAGTCCCTGCAGCTGGGCGCACAGCGTGGGCAACTCCGAGGCAAGCCGCGCCAGGCCGCCGGCGTGCCGGCCCGGCTCCGACAGCGGCCCCTGCCCGGCGTAGTCGTGGGGCGCGAGCTTCATGGCAGCGGCAGGTAGATGTCGGTGCGCAGGCGCTCGGGCGGCGTCGTCTGCGGGTCGTCGACGTAGAGCTCGAAGGGCGGCGCATCCCGCAGCGCGTGGCCCGTGGCCGGCAGCCAGTCGCGGTAGATCGCGGTCCAGGTGCGGTGCAGCTCGCTGTACGGGCCGACGTGGCGGAACACCGCGCAGCGCCCGGCGTCGACCGCGGCCCACGCCAGGCTGCCCGTGAGCGCGATGTCCGGCCGGCCCGGGGTGCCGCTGCGCTCGGCCAGCGCGTGGTCGAACACCACGCCGCCGAGCAGGCGCGCCTGCTGGTCGTCGCTGCCCTGTGGCGTGTCGGGGAACAGCGCGATGCAGCTGGCCACCCGCGGCGACAGGCCGGCCGCCTGCACCGCCGGCAGCAGCTCGCCGTAGGCCTGCCTTGCGGCGCGGCCCATGTCGCAGTCGTCCATGCCGCGACCGGTGGCAGTGAGCACGGGCATGGCCGGCACGTCGACGAACTGGGGTTTGAGCATGAGGTCTCCGTCGATCTGTGCGCCCTCCTGCGGCGGCGCGCTGCGGCGGTCGAACAGGCGCCGCCACTGCGGCAGCTCGCCGGCCCGCACGGCCGTGGGGGTGGTGTCGAGTTCGCGCCGCATCGCCTTCGCGAGCGCCTGCGCCGAGTCGTAGCCGACCTCGAGCGCGACCTCGAGCACCGTCCGGTCGCCGCCCGCGAGCAGCTCGCAGGCGCGCTGCAGGCGCCGCCACGTGACATATGCCTGCACGGTCGTGCCGAAGTAGGCACGGAAGATGCGGTGGAAGTGGTGCCGCGACATCGCCGCGCGCTCGGCCAGCACGTCGGCGCCGAGGTCGCTGTCGAGGTGGGCGTCGACATGCGCAGCCGCACGCGCGAGCATCTCCAGGTAGCGCACGGGGCGCTGAATGGTGTGTCCGGGCGGTGAACTCATGGCGCGGATTGTCGATGCGACGCGCCTGCGCCGGCGTGTCCGGGCGTGCTCGACGGCCGCCGCGCGGGCGCGAGGCTCCCCGTTGACGATCATCAATGGTCCCGCCCTGGCGCAAGCGCCAAATGCATTCGCTGCAACGTGGTCGAAGGGATGCCGAATGCCGGACTTTGAGATCGTGCGCCGAGAAGATTTCTCGGATGTCACCTACCTGCTGGAAGTGCGCCACCCCATGATGGCGCTCGCCGCGCGTCCTGGGCAGTTCGTGATCGTGATGCTGCACGAACACGGCGAACGCATCCCGCTCACCATCGCCGACTACGACCGCGAGCGCGGCACCGTGACGCTGGTCATCCAGGCCGTCGGCAAGACCACGCGCGAAATGCAGCTGGCCTGCCAGGTCGGCACCCGGCTCTACGGCCTGGTCGGCCCGATGGGCGTGCCCACCCCGATCGGCCACGCGAAGAAGGTGGTGTGCGTGGGCGGCGGGCTCGGCGTGGCGCCGATCTTCCCGCAGGCCAAGGGCCACAAAGAGGCGGGCGCCTACGTCATCGCGGTGCTGGGCTTTCGCAACAGCGAGCTGGTGTTCTGGGAAGACAAGTTCCGCGACGTCTGCGACGAGCTGATCCTGTGCACCAACGACGGCTCCGCCGGCATGAAGGGCTTCGTCACCGACGGCATCGCCGAGGCGCTGGCGCGCCACGCCGACATCGACGAGGTGGTCGCCATCGGCCCGCCGGTGATGATGAAGGCGAGCGCCGAGGCCACCCGCGCGCGCGGCATCAAGACCATGGTGAGCGTCAACCCGATCATGGTCGACGGCACCGGCATGTGCGGCGGCTGCCGCATCAAGGTCGGCAGCGAAGTGAAGTTCGCCTGTGTCGACGGCCCCGATTTCGACGGCCACAAGGTCGACTTCGACGACCTGATGACGCGCCTGAACCGCTACAAGACCGAAGAACGCGAGGCCGAGAAGCGCTGGTCCGACAACTGCCGCATGGCCAGCGTGCCGGAGCCGGCGGCGCTGGCCGAGATCGCGGCCCACGCGACGCCGCGCGGCGAGTTCACCGAGCCGCGCGACGCCTTCGACGAAACCCTCGGAGGCTGACGCACGAGCAGCCACTCCGGCGTCGGGCGCGCCGCCTCGGGCGACGGTGAACCGCGCAGCAGCACAGCAAAGGACGACCCCATGGCCAAGAAGAAGACGGTGCGCACGATCCCCCAGACGCGCACCCCGATGCCCGAACAGCCGGCCCAGGTGCGGGCCAAGAACTTCGAGGAGGTCGCCATCGGCTACCGGCCCGAAGACGCGCTGCGCGAAGCCGAGCGCTGCCTGCAATGCGCCGACGAACCCTGCGTGCGCGGCTGCCCGGTGGGCATCGACATCCCGGGCTTCATCCGCCAGATCGAAGAGCGCAACCTGCGCGGCGCCTACGACACGCTGACCGACACCAACCTGCTGCCCGCCGTGTGCGGGCGGGTGTGCCCGCAGGAGAACCAGTGCGAAGGCGTGTGCACCGTGGGCGACTCGCTGGAGCCGGTGGCGATCGGCCGGCTCGAGCGCTACGTCGGCGACATCGCCATCCGCGAAGGCTGGGTCAACGTGCCTTATGTGGAGCCGGTGCGCTTTCGCGTCGGCATCGTCGGCTCCGGGCCGGCCGGCATGGCCTGCGCGGCCGACATGGCCAAGGCCGGCTGCGAGGTCACCGTCTACGAAGCCTTCCACCAGCCCGGCGGCGTACTGCGCTACGGCATCCCCGACTTCCGCCTGCCCAACGCGGTGATCGACGCCGAGATCGAGAACCTGAAGAAGCTGGGCGTGCGCTTCGAGTGCAACACCCTCGTCGGCCGCCTGTTCACGATCGAGCAGATGATCACCACGCTCGGCTTCGACGCGGTGTTCATCGGCGTCGGCGCGGGCTACCCGACGATGCTCAACATCCCGGGCGACTCGCTCAACGGCGTGCTGTCGGCCAACGAGCTGCTGACGCGCTGCAACCTGATGCGTGCGCGCGACTTCCCGGCTTTCGACACGCCGCTGCCCGCGGGCCGCCGCGTCGCCGTGGTCGGCGCCGGCAACACCGCCATGGACGCCACGCGCGTGTCGCTGCGCCTGGGCTCCGAGAAGGTCTACTGCATCTACCGCCGCTCGCGCACCGAGGCGCCTGCGCGGGTCGAGGAAGTGCACCACGCCGAGGAGGAAGGCGTCGAGTTCCATTGGCTCACCGCCCCGGTGGCCGTGCTCGACGACGGCCAGGGCAACGTGCGCGGCCTGCGCTGCGTGCGCATGACGCTCGGCGAACCCGACAAGTCCGGCCGCCGGCGCCCGATCGTGGTGCCCGACAGCGAGTTCGACTTCGAGTGCGACGTGGTCGTCTACGCGATCGGCACCAACGCCAACCCGATCATGGGCCAGACCTCGGGCATGAAGCTCAACGAGTGGGGCTACATCGCCACCAACGACTCGCTCGCCACCTCGCTGGCCGGCGTGTTCGCGGGCGGCGACATCGTGACCGGCGCGGCCACCGTCATCCAGGCGATGGGCGCGGGCCGCCGCGCGGCGCGCAGCATGAAGCAGTACCTCGGCCTGCGCGAGGCGGCCGAGACGAACGCCGGCGGCACGCTGTTCGGCATCGAAGTCGCCGAACACGGGTTCACCCGCGTCCGCGCGGCCTGAACCGACGCACACCACACACCACGCAAGCAAGGACCCCATGGACACCGCAGTCAGCCGGAAATCCTCCAAGGCCGCCAAGCCCGCCAAGCCGTCGCAGGTGCCGGCGGGCGAATCCGCCGCCTCGGGCAAGACGCTGCTCACGCTGCGCGAGCACATCATCGAGATCATCAGCGACTCGGGCGAAGGCGCGCAGCGCTGCGGCCAGTCGCTGGGCGCCATCGCGGCGCGCATGGGCAACGGCATCTGGACGACCGAGATCATCCCGGCCGAGATCCGCCCGCCGGCGCGCAGCGTGGCCGGCGCGAGCGGCAACCGCATCCGCATCGGCGCCGGGCCGATCACCAACGGCGGCGACGAAACCGACCTGGTGGTGGCCTTCAACGAGCAGGTGCTGCTCGGCCGCGTGCGCGCGAAGGAGCTCAAGCCCGGCTGCATCATCATGCTCGAGAGCATGTGGCGCACCAGCACCGATCCGCAGATCGCCGCCTCCTACGTCGAGACGCACGACAAGCTGGTGGCCGCCGGCTACCGCGTGTTCGAAGTGCCGATGGAGCAGGAGTGCAAGGCGCTGGTGAGCGACCCGCGGCGCGGCAAGAACATGTTCGCGCTCGGCATGCTGTGCCACCTGTACACGCTCGACCTGCAGATCGCGCGCGAGCAGATCGCGCTCACCTTCGGCAAGAAGGACGCGTCGGTCGTCAAGACCAACGTGATGCTGCTCGAAGCCGGCCACGCCTGGGCGGCGCAGCGTTTCGACTTCAGCTACCGCATTCCCGCCGAGCGGGTGACCGTGCCGCAGATCGTCATCAACGGCAACACCGCACTCGCGCTCGGCGTGATGGCCTCGGGCATGGAAATCTGCGCGATGTACCCGATCACGCCGGCCACGTCGGCCTCGCACTACCTGAGCGACGTGTTCGAGAAGGTCGGCGGCCTGGTGCACCAGGCGGAGGACGAGATCGCCGCCTGCGCCTTCGCGATCGGCGCCTCGTATGCCGGCCAGTGCGCGGTGACGATCACCTCCGGACCCGGCTACTCGCTCAAGCAGGAGGCCATCGGCCTCGCGGTGATGGCGGAGATTCCGCTCGTCGTCGTCAACGTGCAGCGCGGCGGCCCGAGCACCGGCCAGCCGACCAAGGCCGAACAGGGCGACCTGATGACCGCCATCTTCGGCAGCCACGGCGACGCGCCGAAGATCGTGATCGCCCCGGCGACGATCGAGGAGTGCTTCTATTCGATGATCACCGCGCGCCGGCTCGCCGAGACCTTCCGCATGGTCGTGGTGGTGCTGACCGACGGCGGGCTCGCGACCTCGCAGCAGCCCTTCGCGCGGCCGCAGTTCGACCCGGCCTGGGTGGCGCCGCCGCTCGACCAGCGCCCCGTGCCCGAGGGCGCCAAGCCCTACGACTGGGACCCTGTCACCGGCCTGTCGCCGCGCTTCATCCCCGGGCAGCCGGGCGGCATGCACACGCTCACCGGCCTCGCGCACGACAGCGACAGCCACGTCGCCTACGACCCGCAGATCAACGAGGACACGCTGCACCTGCGCAGCCTGAAGCTCGCCGCGCTGCAGACCACGCTCAAGCCGCCGCCGGTGTTCGGCGGCGACGAAGGCGACCTGCTGGTGATCGGCTGGGGCAGCACCAAGGGCGCCATCGAAGAAGCCGTGCAGGCGCTGCGCGACGAAGGCAAGCGGGTGTCTTCTCTGCACCTGCAGTTCCTGCAGCCGATGCAAAGCGGCATCAAGCAGGTGATGCAGCGCTTCAAGCAGGTGATGACGGTCGAGGCCAACTGGAGCGACCGCACCGAGGACCAGCTGATCAACGAAGACAACCGCCGCTACGCCGCGGTCGCGACCTTGCTGCGCGCCCGCTACCTCGTCGACGTCGACTGCTGGAGCGAAGTGCGCGGCCAGCCGATCAAGCCCGGCACGCTCAAGCGCGTGCTGACGGCCAAGCTCGACGCGATGAAATGAAAGACCGCAGCGACATGGCCACCATGCCCTCCGCACTCGTCATCCCGGCGAAAGCCGGGATCCACGGGCGGCCGCCAGGCGTGGATCCCGGCTTTCGCCGGGATGACGGCCTTCGAGCGACGGCGCCGCGCGATGCGGCGAAGCAACTGACATGACCGGCCACGAAAGGCAGCACCCGATGAACATGATGACCGCCACCGAATGCCTGCTCGAGATGTGCGACGAGCACTTCGAGCTCGAGGACTACCAGAGCGGCGTGCCGCGCTGGTGCACGGGCTGCGGCGACAACGCCATTCTCGCCGCCGTGCAGCGGCTGTGCCGCGACGAAGGCCTGCGCCCCGAGAAGACGGTGTTCGTCTCGGGCATCGGCTGCTCGAGCCGCTTCCCGCACTACATGAAGACCTACGGCTTCCACGGCATCCATGGCCGCGCGCTGCCAGTGGCCGAGGGCGTGAAGATGTCGCGCCCCGAGCTGGACGTGTTCGTCAACACCGGCGACGGCGACTGCTGCAGCATCGGCGCGGCGCACTGGATCCATGCGCTGCGCTACAACATGAACCTCACGGTGTTCCTGCACGACAACCAGATCTACGGGTTGACGAAGATGCAGGCCTCGCCGACCTCGCCGATCGGCACCAAGAGCAACACCACGCCGCGCGGCTCGATGCTCGAAGCGCTGAACCCGCTGACCGTCACGCTCGGCGTGCAGAACGTGTCGTTCGTCGCGCAGGCCGTCGACTGGATTCCCGAGCTGATGTACGACATCGTGAAGGCGGCCTACCACCACCGCGGCCTCTCGTTCGTGCGCATCATCCAGCGCTGCCCGGAGTGGATGCCCAAGCTGCACGACCCGTGGATGCAAGACCCCAACCGCGTGCAGGTGCTGCACCACGAGCGCGGGCTCAAGCCGAGCGCGGGTCTGAGTCGCGTCTACAAGAACCAGCGCGAGCACGATCCGCTGGACATGGACGCCGCGCGGTGCATCGCGAGCGCCACCGACCCGATCCCGGTCGGCATCCTGTACCACAACCCCGAAGTGCCCTGCTACGAAGACTTCAAGCGCAGCACGTTGCTGCGCACGCCCGAGCTGATCCAGGGTGGCCTGCAGGCGCAGTTCGACAAGTACACCATCTGGCCGCAGACCGCCCAGGCCACCGCACCCACCGTCGCGCACGAGGCAGCATGACCATGAGCCCGAACGCCCAACACGCCGACCGCATCGCCTTCTACCTGACGGGGCGACGCGCCGAAGGCCTCCCCGAAGCAGGCCGCCTGCGCCCCGCGCTGCAGGCCGGCTACCGCAACCTCGCCGCGCTGCGGCACGACTTCCCGCTGGTGCTCGCGCGCAGCGGCGACACGCCGGCGCCCTCGCTGCGTTCGCTGGTCGACGCGGCACTCGCGCGCATCGCGACCGGCGCCAACGCCGAACGCACACGCCGCCAGGTGCTGTGTGTCGAGCAGGAGGTGCGTGTGATGCTGCAGGAAGGCGCCGAGGGCTCGCTCGGCGAGCTGTGGGCCAAGGCCGTGCAGCGGCTCGCCGCCGAACGCGACGCCTCGTTTGCCGACAGCGCCAAGCGCGCCCGCAGCGCTATGGCCGTCGACGGTCCGCTGCTGGGCTGCGACGGCGCGCTGCCCCAGCGGCTGATGCGCCACGTTTGGCAGCAGGTGCAGCAGCGCAAGGAGGCCGCGCTGCGCGAGCGCCTGGTGCGGCTGATCAAGCAGCTGTCGGACATCCTGCGTGCCGAGTTCGAGCACTCCGACGCCGGGCGCACCGCGCCGCAACTGAAGGCCTCGGTCAGCAGCGGCTACGCCGAGCTGTTCGACTTCGACGCGATGTCGCGCCTGCTCTCGCGCGCCGTGCCGCGCGAGCCGATGCCCGAGTCCCGCCGCCAACGCATCCGCGGCCTGCTGGGCGTGCTCGATTCGCAGCCCTTCGTCGCCCTGCCCGATGCGGCCGCGGCGAAAGCCGCCGGCAACGAGGTCTACGCCTACCTGTTCGACAGCTGCGAGTCGGCGCTTGCCGCCTGGAAGGGCCGCCTGCCGCGGCTGGTGGAACTGGCGCGCGCGATCGAGATCGCCGAACTCGAGATCGACGGCCGCTACAACCCGGCGCGCCACGACGCGCTGTTCGAGTCCTACGGCGCCAACGGGCTCGAGCCCGCGGAGCTGAACCAGTTCCCCGACTACCTCGTGTGCCTCGACGGCGACGCGCTCGGCGCGGCCGAGCAGGCGCGGCTGATGGAGATCCTCGGCAGCGACCTGCCGATCAAGCTGCTGTACCGCATCGACGACCTGCTCGACGCGCCGCAGGGCGCGCAGGGGGCGCAAAGCCCCGGGCTGCGCGGCCGCCAGGTCGCGCACATGGCGATGGGGCTGAACCACGTCTTCGTGCTGCACACGCCGGCATCGAACCTGGTGCGCTGCGGCGAGCGCATCGCCGACGGCATGCGCTTCGGCGGCCCGGCGCTGTTCTGCGTCTTCTCCGGCGTGCGCGGCGGGCCGAGCGGCCAGCCGCCCTACCTGACCGCGGCGGCGGCGATGGAGTCGCGCGCCTTTCCGGCCTTCGTCTACGACCCGGCGGGCGGCTCCGACTGGGCCTCGCGTTTCAGCCTCGCCGGCAACCCGCAGCCCGAGCTCGACTGGCCGATCCACCGCTTCGAGTTCGAAGACGCGAAACACCAGCGCGTGAGCGAGGACCTGGCCTTCAGCTTCGTCGACTTCGTGGCGGCCGACCCGCGCTTCGCGTCGCACCTGGCGATCCTGCCGGGCGCGCCCGCCGACGAGGACCTGGCCGCCGTCGACGCCTTGCTGCTGCGCGAGCGCCGCGGGCTGCCCGAGAAGGTGCCCTTCGTGCGCATGATCGACGACGCCGACAAGCTGCACACCGTCATCGTCGACGAACGGCTGATGCGCGAAGCGAGGAGATGGCGCGAGATGTGGCACAGCCTGCAGGAACTGGGCG
>DASWVR010000204.1:0-10637 GCA_036401155.1 Piscinibacter sp.
GCCGCCGGCGCTGTCTGCGCAGCGTGCCCTGCGGCAGCCGCCCGCCACGGCCGAACGCGATGCGCTGCCGCCCGCCGACCGCCCGATCGCCTCGCCCTCGGTGCGACGCCGCGCCTGGGAGCTCGACATCGACCTGAAGGATGTGCGCGGCAGCGGGCTGGGCGGACGCATCATGCACGGCGACCTGGAGCTGCACGTCGCCAAGCACGGTGCCGGCGTGCCGCGCACGCCGGCGACAGCACCGCCCCTCGTGCCCACCGGCGCCGCGCGCCACGACGAGCAGCAGGTGCCGGTGATCGGCGTGCGGCGCAAGATCGCGCAGAAGATGCAGGAAGCCAAGCGGCGCATCCCGCACTTCACCTACGTCGAGGAGATCGACGTCACCGAACTGGAGGACCTGCGCGCGCGCCTGAATGCGCAGTGGGAACGCGAGCGCGGCAAGCTGACGCTGCTGCCCTTCCTGGTGCGCGCCGTCGTGATGGCGGTGCGCGACTTTCCGCAGGTCAATGCCCGCTTCGACGACGACGCGGGCATCGTCACGCGTTATGGCGCGGTGCACCTCGGCGTCGCCACGCAGACCGCCAGCGGGCTGATGGTGCCGGTGCTGCGCCATGCCGAGTCGCACGACCTGTGGAGCAGCGCCGCCGAGATCAGCCGGCTGTCCGAGTCGGCGCGCGGCGGCAAGGTCACGCGCGGCGAGCTGACGGGCTCGACGATCACGATCACGAGCCTCGGCGCGATCGGCGGGGTCGCGTCCACGCCCGTCATCAACCATCCGGAAGTCGCGATCGTCGGCGTCAACCGCATCGTCGAGCGGCCGGCCTGGCGCAACGGGGCGGTCGTGCCGCGGCAGCTGATGAACCTGTCGTCGTCGTTCGACCACCGCGTGGTCGACGGCGTCGACGCGGCGAAGTTCGTGCAGGCGATCCGTGCCCTGCTGGAGGCGCCGGCGCTGCTGTTCGTGCAGTGAACTCGGCGTCGGGATCCGATCCTCAGCCCTGGAGAATCTTCGCGAACTGCTGGATCACCACGCCGCTGGACACGATCAGCAGCAGCGTCGCGATCACGAGCCCCACCCATCCGCCGCCGCGCCGGCGGCGCGACAGCCGCGCCGACAGATCGCGCGGGACGTGATAGCCGGACAGTGCCGAGTAGCCGCTGGACGGCATGAACTCGCTGGGCCGTTCGTCCGCCGGCTCTTCATCCCAGCCGTAGACGTGGTGGTGTTGCAGACGCATGCTGCGGATTGTTTCCTGCGCCGGCAGGAACGGGAAGCCCGCGCTTGAGGGCACTCATCCACGGGGAGCATCGGCCCACGGCATCCCCCAGCCCGGCCGACGCACCGTCCACGCCCTTGACGCAGCGCATCAACGATCGGCTGCGCTGCGCACAGGCCGTGCGCCCTGCGCCAGACGCTCGATTTAGCCCGATGGCGCCCGTGGGCATGCTTGTTATGGTCCGCATAGCAGCGTGGCTCGTGCCATGCGCTTCCTCGCCTTCCATCAGTCAGGAGACAAGCATGACCGACACTGTGCAATCTTCCGAAGCCGCGCGGCCTGCGCGTCGAAGGTTCCTCGGCGCCGCAGTGACCGGGGCCGCCGCGATGACCGCGCCGATGATCTCGGTCGCCCAGTCGCCCATCGTGATGAAGATGCAAGGCGCCTGGGGCGCCAAGGACATCTTCAACGAGATGGCCGAGGAGTACGTCAAGCGAGTCAACGAGATGTCGGGCGGCCGTCTTCGCATCGACTACCTCGTCGGTGGTGCGGTCGTCAAGCCGTTCGAGGTGATGGACGCCACCAGCAAGGGCGTTCTCGACGCCTGCCACAGCGTGCCGGTGTACTGGTACGGCAAGAGCAAAGTGGCCTCGCTGTTCGGCTCCGGTCCGATCAACGGCTGCGACGCGCCGCAGACGCTGGCCTGGATCTATCGCGGCGGCGGACTGGAGCTCTACAACGAGCTGCTCAAGAAGATCAACCTCGATGTGGTCGGCTACTTCGCGATGCCGATGCCGACGCAGCCCCTCGGCTGGTTCAAGAAGCCGGTCAACAGCGCGGCCGACATGAAGGGCCTGAAGTACCGCACCGTGGGCCTGGCAGCCGACCTGATGCAGGAAATGGGCGTCAAGGTCACGCAGTTGCCGGGCGGCGAGATCGTGCCCGCCATGGACCGCGGCGTGATCGAGGCCTTCGAGTTCAACAACCCGACCTCGGACCGCCGCTTCGGCGCCCAGGACGTGGCGAAGAACTACATGATGGGCAGCTTCCATCAGGCGATGGAGTTCTTCGAGATCGCCTTCAACCGCAAGAAGCACGACGCGCTGCCGAAGGATCTGCAGGCCATCCTGCGCTACGCGGCGGAAGCGGCGTCGTCCGCCAACTGGTGGACGGCGATGGACAACTACTCGCGCGATCTCGACGAGCTGATCAACAAGGACAAGGTCAACGTGATCCGCACGCCCAAGAGCATCTTCGCCGAGCAGCTCAAGGCCTGGGACGTGGTCACCAAGCGGCTGTCCGACGAGGACCCGTTCTTCAAGAAAGTGGTGGACAGCCAGCGCGCCTGGTCCAAGCGCGTGGCCAAGTACATGTTCCTCAACGAGGCCGACTACCAGCTCGGCTACGAGCACGTGCACGGCAAGATCCCGGGCCTCGCCTGAGGATCGCGGTCTGCTCGCCCTCGCAGCTGGCGAGCCTGAGTTGAGGAAGGGAGGCCTGCGGCCTCCCTTCCTTCGTGAGGAGCCAACATGATTCGTGTTGTCGTGCGCGCCATCGACGAGCTGAACAAGGCGGTCGGCCACGCGTTCGCCTGGTGCATCGTCATCCTGACGCTGGGCGTGAGCTACGAGGTGTTCGTGCGCTACGTGCTGCGCGATCCCACCAGCTGGGCGTTCGACCTGAGCTACATCCTGTATGGCGCGCTGTTCCTGATGTCCGGCGCCTACACGCTGTCGCGCGGCGGGCATGTGCGGGCCGACGTCTTCTCGCGCCGCTGGCGGCCGCGCACGCAGGCCGCGCTCGAGCTGGTGCTTTACTTCCTCTTCTACTTCCCTGGCGTGCTGGCGCTGGTGATTGCGGGCTGGGGCTACGGCCACGAATCGTTCGTCATCCGCGAGGTCAGCGTCAACAGCCCCGTCGGCGTGCCCATCTGGCCGCTCAAGATCCTGATTCCGGCCGCGGGCGTGCTGCTCACGCTGCAGGGCATCGCCGAGGTGCTGCGCTGCGTGCTGTGCCTGAAGGAAGGCCAATGGCCGCCGCGCTTGCACGACGTCGAGGAACTGGAAGAGCAGTTGATCCAGGTCGTGCACTCGGCTCAAGACAGTGCTGCGGGAGCGAAGCAATGAGCGATCCGCAGCTGGCCCTCGTGATGCTGGGCCTGTTCATCTTCATCATCATGCTGGGCTTTCCGATCGCCTTCACGCTGATGGCGATGGGGGTGGCCTTCGGCTACTACGCCTACTACCAGTCCGGGCAGGACTTCTTCGACAACCGGGTCTTCTACCTCTTCACGCAGAACACCTTCAGCGTGATGAACAGCGACATCCTGGTCGCGATACCGCTGTTCCTGTTCATGGGCTACATGATCGAGCGCTCGAACATCCTGGACAAGCTGTTCCTCAGCCTGCAGGTGGCGTTCCGCCGCGTGCCCGGCGCGATGGCGATCGCGGCGCTGGTCACCTGCGCGCTGTTCGCCACCGCCACCGGCATCGTCGGCGCCGTGGTCACGCTGATGGGACTGCTCGCGTTTCCGGCGATGCTGAAGGCGCGCTACGACCAGGGCATCTCGGCCGGCGTCATCTGCGCCGGCGGCACGCTCGGCATCCTGATCCCGCCCTCGATCATGCTGATCGTCTACGGGGCGACCGCCGGCGTTTCCGTGGTCAAACTGTACGCGGCTGCGCTGCTTCCCGGCTTCCTGTTGGCGGGCCTGTACATGCTCTACGTCATCGGCCGCGCGTTGCTCAACCCGCGACTGATGCCCGCGCTCCCGAAGGACGAGCATGTGATGGGGTTCTTCGAGGTCACGCTGCTGCTGGCCAAGGCCTTCGTCCCGCTGGCCACGCTCATCATGTCGGTGCTGGGCGCCATCCTGTTCGGCCTGGCCACGCCGAGCGAGGCCGCCGCGATCGGAGCGCTCGGCTCGGTGGTTCTGGCGGTCGCCTACCGTGCGATGTCGTGGGGCAAGCTGCGCGAGGCGGTGTACCTGACCGCGCGCACCTCGGCGATGGTCTGCTACCTGTTCGTCGGGTCGTGGACCTTCTCGTCGATCTTCAGCTACCTCGGCGGCGAAGGGATCATCAAGGATTTCGTGCTGGGGCTCGACCTGAACACGGTGACCTTCCTGCTGCTGACGCAGTTGATCATCTTCCTGCTCGGCTGGCCGCTGGAGTGGAGCGAGATCATCATCATCTTCGTGCCCATCTTCCTGCCGCTGCTGTCGCACTTCGGCGTCGATCCGATCTTCTTCGGCATCCTGGTGGCGCTGAACCTGCAAACCTCCTTCCTGACACCGCCGATGGCCATGTCGGCATACTATTTGAAGGGGGTGGCGCCGCCGCACGTGCAACTCGTGACCATCTTCAAGGGCTGCCTGCCTTTCGTCTCGATGGTCTTCATTGCGATGTTGGCGATGTATGTGTTCCCCGGTCTGGTGAGCTGGCTGCCCGACCTCCTCTACAGCCGCTGACATGAGCATGGACTCGCCCACTCTCGCCCGAATGAGCGCCACCGAGGCCGTTCGGCGGCTCGCGGCCGGCGAACTCTCGGCGCGCGACTACGCGCAGGCGCTGCTCGAACGCGTCGACGAGGTCGACCCCGTCGTGCAGGCCTGGGCGCACCTCGACCCGGCGCACCTGCTGGCGCAGGCCGATGCGGCCGACGAGCGGCACCGTCTCGGCGAACCGGACGGCGCCCTGTTCGGCATTCCCGTGGGCATCAAGGACATCATCGACACCGCCGACCTGCCGACCGAAGACGGGACCGTGCTGCATGCGGGTCGCATGCCCGCCGAGGACGCGGTCGTCGTGCGGCGGCTGCGCGCCGCCGGCGGCCTGGTGATGGGCAAGACGGTCGCCACCGAACTCGCGACCTACGCGCCCGGCAAGACCCGCAACCCGCACCATGCCGGCCACACGCCGGGCGGATCGTCGAGCGGCTCGGCAGCGGCGGTGGCCGCCGGCATGGTGCCGCTGGCCATCGGCACGCAGACCAACGGCTCGGTGCTGCGTCCGGCCTCGTTCTGCGGCGTCTACGGCTTCAAGCCGAGCGCCGGACTCATTGCGCGCACGGGCATCCTGACGCAATCACCGCCGCTCGACGCGGTGGGTGTGTTCGGCCGCACGCTGGACGACGTGGCGCTGCTTGCCCAGACCCTCGCCGGCCACGATCCGCGGGATCCGTTGACGCGGCTGCGCGCGACCCCGCCGCTCGTGCGCCTGGCGGCGAGCGAGGCACCGCTGCCGCCCACGCTGGCATGGGTGGCCACGCCGTTCTGGGACCGTGTCGCCCCCGATGCGCGGGCGGCATTCGAGGAACTGGTCGAGGTGCTCGCGCAGCGCGTCGCGCCCTTCGAGCTGCCGCCCTCGGCCGCCGACGCCATCACCTGGCATCGCACGGTGATGGAGGCCGACCTGGCCGGCTCGTTCGAGCTGGAGTACGAGCGCGGCCGCGAACGCCTGTCGGAGTCGCTGCGCTCCCAGATCGAGCGCGGGCGGGCGGTCACGGCGGTGGCCTACCGCGCGGCGCTGGCGCGCGTGCCGGTGCTGCTCGACAGCCTGGACAGCGTGTTCGACCACTTCGACGCGCTCGTCACGCCGGCGACGCTGGGCACCGCGCCCGAGGGCCTGGCAAACACCGGCGACCCGCTGATGTGCACGCTGTGGACCTTCCTCGGCCTGCCCACGCTGAGCCTGCCGCTGCTGCATGGCGAGAACGGCCTGCCGATCGGCGTGCAGCTGGTCGGCAGGCGCGGCGACGATGCGCGGCTGCTGCGCACCGCACGCTGGCTGGTGAACACGGTGGAAGCAGCGAGCACCTGACGCGTTTGACGAGGACCTGACCATGAAGCTGCTGTATGGCCTGATCGGCGCCGCCATCATGTTGGCGTTCCTCGCCAGCTTCGTCATCAAGGTGCGCGAGCCGGCGATGATCGTGGTGGTGCTGATCGGCGTGGCGATGATGCTGGTCGACCTCTGGCACGCCCGCGACGAGTGAGTTCCGCTAGCGGCGCAAGCCTTCGACCGCCACCAGCAGCCGCACCTCGTCGCCCACGAAAGGCAAACCATAGGTGCTGCCGAAATCGCTGCGCCGGATCTCGGCCTCGAAGTCGCCGCCGCACACCTCGCGCCCGTCCCCATCGACGATGCGGCAGGCGAATCGCGTGGCGCGCAGGGTCAGCGGCCGCGACACGCCGCGCAGCGTGAACTCGCCGTGCAGCTCCTGCAGCCCGGCCCCGTCGAAGCGCAGGCGCCGGGCGACGAAGTAGGCCGTCGGATGGTCCTCGCTCGCGAGGAAGTGCCGGCTGCGCAGCATGCCGTCGAGCGCGGCGACGCCGCTGCTCACCGAGCCCGTCGCGATGCTGATCGACACCTCGCCGTCGCCGCTGTCGCGGTCGATCGCGATGTGGCCCTCGATCTGCGCAAAGCGGCCGCGCTGCGTGGAGGTGCCGAAGTGCCGCGCCTCCCAAAGCACCTGCGTGTGGGCCGCATCGATCGCATAGACGACGGGCGCGGCCGGCGCCGCCGACGAGGCGAGCAGCAGCGCGGCCCATGCGATCGCCCGCGAGATCATGCTGCGCTCACGTGCCGTCGTGCTTATTGCTTGACGGCTTCCACCTGGATCAACAGGCGGATGTTGTCGGGCAGGCCGTAGTCGAGGCCGTAATCCATGCCCCACTGGCTGCGCGCGATCGTCGTCTCGAAGTCGCCGCCGCAGACCTCGCGCTTGAGCAGCGGGTTCTGGTAGCAATTGAAGCGGTTGGCCTTCAGCGTGACCGGCAGCGTCTTGCCGAGCATCGTCAGCGTGCCCGAGACGGCGCTCACCTTGTCGCCCGCGAACTCGAACTTGTCGCCGACGAACTTGACGCTCGGCGACTGCTCGGCGTCGAAGAAGTCCTTGCTGCGCAGGTGCTTGTCGAGCGGCGCCACGCCGGTGCTGACCGAACTCGTGTCGAGCGTGATCTCGGCCTTGCCGGACTTGGCCTGGCGGTCGAACACCACCGAGCCGTCCTTCCTGTCGAAGCGGCCGCGCAGCGTCGAGGTGTTGAAGTGGCTCGCCTCGAAGGTGACGAAGGTGTGGGTCGGGTCGATGGCATAGGTCACCGCCTCGGCATGCGCCAGCGCGGCGACGGAGGACAGGGCAAGGGCAAGCAGGGACTTGGTCATGGTGGTGGGTGGTGCGTTGAGGGTGGGGGAATGCGGTGTCACGGGCAGCGTCACAACGCCGGCACGCCCGCGAGGGCCAGCTTGAACTTCACCTGCACGTCGTTGGCGACCATCGAGGTGTCCTTCCAGTCGCCGTCGCCGATGCCGAAGTCGAGCCGCTTGAGCGTGAAGGCGCCGCTGGCGGTGGTGGCGCCGCCCGCTTGCGCGAGCGCGACCGGCACCACGATGTCGCGGCTGCTGCCCTTGATGGTGAGCTTGCCGGCGACGTCGAACCTGCCGCCGCCGATCGGCTTGACGCCGGTCGACTGGAAGGTCGCCTGTGGAAACTGCTTGAGCGAGAACCAGTCGGGCTTGGCGAGTTCGGCCTCGGTCTCGGCGACGCCGAGCGACACGCTCGCGAGCTGGATGGTCATCGCGATCCGCGCGGCCTCGGGCTTCTTCGGATCGAAGGCCACGTCGGCATCGAACTTCCTGAACTGGCCCTCCACCGGCACGCCCATTTGCTTGCTGGTGAAGCTGATCCGGCTTTGCTCCGGCAGCACCTTCTGCTGCGCGCAGGCGGGCGCCGCGGCGCTGGCCAGCAGGGCGAAGGAAGCCAGGGCCAGGCCCGTCGTGAGGGTGGTCTTCATGAGGTGGTGTCCTTCAGGCGCGGCCACATGCGGTGAATGAGGCCGTCGCGGTCGACGAAGTGGTGTTTGATCGCCGCCGCGACATGCGCGAGCACGACGAAGGCGAGCAGGTAGGCGAGGCGTCCGTGCCAGGGCTTGATCGCTTCGGCGAGCGCCTTGTCGGCCGGCACCCAGTCGGGCAAGGGCAGCACGCCGTAGACGACGACGGGAAAACCCGCCGCCGAGCTGTAGGCCCAGCCGGCCAGGGGCACGGCAAAGAACAGCAGGTACAACAGCGTGTGCGTGCCGTGGGCGGCCGCACGCTGCCACGCCGGCATCGGCAGGTCGGCGGGCGGGCGGTGGCCGAGCCGCCACAGCAAGCGCAGCGCCGACAGCCCGAGGATCGTGATGCCGGCCCATTTGTGCCAGTTGTAGAGCTTGAGGCGTTGCGGCGAGACGGGCAGCTCGGTCATGTACCAGCCGAGCGCCAGCGACATCAATATCGCCAGCGCCAGCAGCCAGTGCAAGGCGATCGCCGGGGCGCTGTAGCGCAGGGAAGGGGAAGAGGGGCTCATGTCGAACGCAATGGCGGTGAGGTGATGTCGGTATCTACGAGGCCGGCGGCTCGACGGACGCACTGTAGGTTTACGCAGCGAGACGGCACTTCATCCGGCTTGACGTGACCATTCAAAATATGTGGCCCCTTGGACCCCGTATCGATTCGTTACGCGGGGTCTTGCCGCAGTGCCGGATGCGAGCAAAAGGCCGCCCCGCTACACTGGATCCGACTTGTCTAGACCACCTGGCCCATGGCGTCCGACACCTGCGACCTGACCCAAGGCACGATCGCGCTGCTGGTGTCCTTCCCGCACGCCGGCACGCACATTCCGGCGAGCCTTGCGCGGCGCATGACGCCCGAGGCGCTGCTGCGCGCGGACACCGATTGGCATCTGCCGCAGCTCTACGCCTTCGTGCGCGAGATGGGAGCGAGCACCCTGGTGCCGCGCTGCTCGCGCTACGTGATCGACCTCAACCGGCCACCCGAGGACGGCAACCTCTACCCGGGCCAGGACACCACCGGCCTGGTGCCGGTGGACACGTTTCGCAAGCAGCCGATCTACCTTCCCGGCGAGCAGCCGACGGCCGCCGAGATCGCCGAGCGGCGCGAGCTGTACTGGAAGCCCTACCACGATGCGCTGGAGACCGAACTCGCGCGGCTGCGTGCGGCCCACGGAGCGGTGGTGCTGTGGGACGCCCACTCCATCGCCAGCGTGCTGCCGCGCTTCTTCGAGGGGCGCCTGCCCGACCTGAACCTCGGCACGGCCGACGCTCGCTCCTGCGCGCCCGCGGTGCAGGCCGCTGCCGAGGCCGTGCTGCGCGCGCAGCGCGAGTACACGCACGTCACCAACGGCCGCTTCAAGGGCGGCTACATCACGCGGCACTACGGGCAACCCCAAGCAGGCACCCATGCGCTGCAGCTCGAGATGTGCCATGCGACCTACATGGACGAAGCGCCGCCGTTTGCCTACCGCCCGGACCTGGCCGCGCAGGTGCAGCCGGTGTTAGCCAGGCTGCTCGAGGCCGTGGTGGAAGCGGCGTCGTAGCGGGCTGGCGCCAATCGCGTAGACGAGCTGCGCCGGCGACTCGGCGTCCCAGAGGCACAGGTCGGCCCACTTGCCGGGCTCGATCGTGCCGTGCGTGGCCTGCAGGCCGAGCGCCCGCGCGGCGTGGCGTGTCGCCCCGAGCAACGCCTCGGCCGGCGTGAGGCGAAACAGCGTGCAGGCCATGTTCAGCATCAGCGGCAGGTGGGTGGTCGGGCTCGTGCCCGGATTGCAGTCGGTCGCCACGGCCATCGGCACGCGGTGCCGGCGCATCAGGTCGACCGGCGGCGGTGTCGTGTCGCGCAGGAAGTAGTAGGCGCCCGGCAGCAGCACGGCCACCGTGCCGGCACGCGCCATCGCCTGCACGCCCGCCTCGTCGACATGTTCGAGGTGGTCGGCCGACAGCGCCCGGAACTCCGCCGCCAGCGCCGCGCCGTGCTGGTTCGACAGCTGCTCGGCGTGCAGCTTGACCGGCAGGCCGAGCGAGCGCGCGGCCTCGAACACCCGGCGTGTCTGCGCCGCCGTGAAGCCGATCGTCTCGCAGAAGCCGTCGACCGCGTCGGCCAGGCCGAGCCGAGCCGCCTCGGGCAGGATGCGCCCGACGATCTCGTCGATGTAGTCGTCGGCGCGGCCTTCGAACTCGGGCGGCACGGCGTGGGCGGCGAGCAGCGTCGTGCGCACGTCGACGGCGGCTTGCGCCCCGAGCGCGCGCGCGACCCGCAGGCACTTGAGCTCGTGCGCGAGCGACAGGCCGTAGCCGGACTTGATCTCCACCGTCGTGACGCCGTGGCGCATCAGCGCCTGCAGCCGCGGCGCGCATTGGCGCAGCAGCTCGGCTTCGTCGGCCTCGCGCGTGAGCCGCACCGTCGAGCGGATGCCGCCGCCGGCCCGGGCGATGTCTTCGTAGCTCGCGCCTTGCAGCCGCTGCTCGAATTCGCGCGCACGGTCGCCGGCATGCACGA
The DNA here is from genome assembly GCA_036401155.1 of Piscinibacter sp. Lineage (GTDB taxonomy): Bacteria > Pseudomonadota > Gammaproteobacteria > Burkholderiales > Burkholderiaceae_C > Albitalea. The sequence continues at coordinate 10,553 of DASWVR010000204.1, forward strand.
GGTGGGTGTGGCAGTCGATGAGGCCGGGGGTCAGCAGCGCGCCGTCGCCGTCGACCTCGTCGCGCGCGGCCGCGCCGGCGTCGAG
>DASWVR010000205.1:0-23241 GCA_036401155.1 Piscinibacter sp.
TTGATCAAGAACTCTTGCGAACTCTGAGATACCACTCGCAAAGCAAGCGAACTTGCTTCGGCGTGTAGCCCTTGGCCACCATGCGGGTGACGAAGTCCTCGTGCTTCTTGGCCTCGTCGGCGCTGGCCTTGGCATTGAAGCTGATCACCGGCAGCAGCTCCTCGGTGTTGGAGAACATCTTCTTCTCGATCACCGTGCGCAGCTTCTCGTAGCTGGTCCACGCCGGGTTCTTGCCCTGGTTGTTGGCACGCGCGCGCAGCACGAAGTTGACGATCTCGTTGCGGAAGTCCTTCGGGTTGCTGATGCCGGCGGGTTTCTCGATCTTCTCGAGTTCGGCGTTCAGCGCCGAGCGGTCGAACACCTCGCCGGTGTCGGTGTCGCGGTACTCGTGGTCCTGGATCCAGTAGTCGGCATAGGTGACGTAGCGGTCGAAGATGTTCTGGCCGTACTCGCTGTAGCTCTCCAGGTACGCAGTCTGGATTTCCTTGCCGATGAACTCGGCGTAGCGCGTGGCCAGGTGCTCCTTGATGAACGCGAGGTACTTCTGCTCCAGCTCGGGTGCGAACTGCTCGCGCTCGATCTGCTGCTCCAGCACATACATCAGGTGCACCGGGTTGGCAGCCACCTCGGTGCTGTCGAAGTTGAACACCTTGGAGATGATCTTGAACGCGAAGCGGGTCGAGATGCCGCTCATGCCTTCGTCGACGCCGGCGTAGTCGCGGTATTCCTGGTCGCTCTTCGCGCGCGGATCGGTGTCCTTCAGGTTCTCGCCGTCGTACACCAGCATCTTCGAATACAGCGACGAGTTCTCCGGCTCCTTCAGCCGCGTGAGGATCGCGAACTGGCTCATCATCTTCAGCGTGCCCGGGGCGCACGTGGCCTGCGCGAGCGACGAGCCGCGCAGCAGCTTCTCGTAGATCTTCACCTCTTCGGAGACGCGCAGGCAGTACGGTACCTTGACGATGTAGATGCGGTCGAGGAAGGCCTCGTTGTTCTTGTTGTTGCGGAACGCCTTCCACTCGCTCTCGTTGCTGTGCGCGAGCACGATGCCGTCGAAGGGGATGGCGCCGAAACCTTCGGTGCCCTTGTAGTTGCCCTCCTGCGTCGCCGTCAGCAGCGGATGCAGCACCTTGATCGGCGCCTTGAACATCTCGACGAACTCGAGCAGCCCCTGGTTCGCCAGGCACAGGCCACCCGAGTAGCTGTAGGCGTCGGGGTCGTCCTGCGCATAGGTCTCGAGCTTGCGGATGTCGACCTTGCCGACCAGCGAGGAAATGTCCTGGTTGTTCTCGTCGCCCGGCTCGGTCTTGGCGATCGCGACCTGCTTGAGCACCGACGGATGGCGCTTGACGATCTTGAACTTGCGGATGTCGCCGCCGTACTCCTCCAGACGCTTCACGGCCCAAGGTGACAGGATGCGGTTCAGGTAGCGACGCGGAATGCCATATTCCTTCTCGAGGATCGGCCCGTCCTCGGTGGCATCGAACAGCCCGAGCGGCGACTCGTTCACCGGCGACCCCTTGATCGCGTAGAACGGCACCTCCTGCATCAGCTGCTTGAGCCGCTCGGCGATCGACGACTTGCCGCCGCCCACCGGACCCAGCAGGTAGAGGATCTGCTTGCGCTCCTCCAGCCCCTGCGCCGCATGACGGAAGTACGAGACGACCTGTTCGATCGCGTCTTCCATGCCGTAAAACTCGGCAAAGGCAGGGTAGACCTTGATGACCTTGTTGGCGAAGATCCTCGACATGCGCGGCTCGTTGCGCGTGTCGATCGTCTGGGGTTCGCCGATGGCCTTGAGCATGCGCTCCGCGGCGGTGGCGTACGCCAACGGGTTGCTCTTGCACTCCGCGAGATACTCTTCAAGCGAGAGTTCTTCTTCGCGGGTGCGCTCGAAGCGAGCGGCGAAATGGCTGATCACATCCATGCTGACCTCCAGGATCTGGTCGGCGTGCGACGAAGGCGCCACCCTCGTCACCGCCTTGGGAAGTTCTGATGAAGTCCGACCCGTTGCCTGGGCTCATGGGCTCCATCAGAGCTTTCCTTGCGTGTCAGCGCAGTGCGTGATGCAAGCTCGGCTCATGTCCGCAGACCTGAAGCGCGAAGTTGCGGGTGTTCACCCGGCAGTTTCGCTTCTTCGGCCTGCTTGTCGATTCAGCAAGACCCGTGCCTTCACGATACTCCACTTGCGCGCCGGCACGCCAGCCCCGCATGCCAGGGAGATGCCCGGATGTGCAAAAGTTCCTTTGGGGGAAATGCGGTCATCGCGCACGCGGCGCGGCGCGTTCACGGCAGCGGGGAGCCGCGTCAGCTTCGAGACAAGCCGAGCTTGTCGAGCAGGCCGTTGAGCTCGTCGAGCGAGCTGAAGGCGATGGCCACTTCGCCCTGCTCGCCGTGCGGCGTGCGCTTCTTGACGCGGATCTCGACCGTCGCGGTCAGCGCGTCCGACAGCTCTTCTTCGATGCGCCGCAGGTCGCGCGGTTTCTCCGAATGCACGCGCAGCAACGGCTTCTGCCGCGACGAGCCGGTCTTGGCCACGAGCCGCTCGGCGTCGCGCACGCTGAGCTTCTTGGCCACGATCTGCTGGGCGCACAGCACCTGCTGAGCGCCGTCCAGCGGCAGCAACGCGCGGGCATGGCCCATGTCGATGTCGCCTGCCATCAGCAGCTGCTGCACCGCCTCCGACAGGTTCAGCAGGCGCAGCAGGTTGCTGGCCGCGCTGCGCGAGCGGCCCACCGCCTGCGCGGCCTGCTCGTGGGTCAGCTTGAACTCGGTGACGAGGCGCTGGATGCCGTGCGCCTCTTCGAGCGGGTTGAGGTCTTCGCGCTGGATGTTCTCGATCAGCGCCATCGCGGCGGCCGCTTCGTCGGGCACGTCCTTGACCAGCACCGGCACCTCGTCGAGGCCGGCCAGTCGCGCAGCACGGACACGTCGCTCGCCGGCGATGATCTCGTAGCGCTGCCCGCCGACGGGCCGCACCAGCACGGGCTGCATGATGCCCTGCGCCTTGATGCTTTCGGCCAGCTCGTACAGCGAGCCCTCGTCCATGCGCGTGCGCGGCTGGTACTTGCCCGCCTGCAGCTGTTCGAGCTTCAGCGAATGAGCCGGGCCCGGCTCGTTGGCCGCGGCGATGTCGCCGGCCTCCTTGACGCGGGGGCCGAGCAACGCTTCCAGACCGAGCCCGAGGCCCTTGGGTTTCTTCGTGACCATCGGCGAATTGTCCGCTATCGCTTCGCTCGCTCGACCAGCTGGACGAGCAAGTCGAACCCCTGAGGCCAATCGCCCAGGCCCGACTCGCCGTTGACGTGCCCGCGCGCGCCGAGGCCGACGACCATGCTGCCCCAGTCGCGAGCCATCGCGAGCGCGCGCTCGGCGCCGCAGAACGGATCGTCGTCGCTCGCCACCACCACGCTCGCGAACGGCAGCGTCGAGCGCACGATGGGCCGCCAGTTGTAGAGCTGCGGCGGCGTGTCGTCGCGTTCGGTGTCGGGAGGCGCCACCAGCAACGCCGCGCGAACCCGGTGCGCTTGGCGGGTGTGGGCGGCCCAGGCCGCCACGAGCTGGCAGCCGAGGCTGTGCGCGACAAGCGCCACCGGCTCAAGCTCATCCAGAAGCACCTCGTCGAGCCGCGCCATCCAGTCGCCCCGCCGCGGCCACAGCCAGTCGTCCTGCACCACGCGGCGAAATCCGTGCACGGCCTGCCAGCGGCTTTGCCAATGCGCCGCATCGGAGTCGAGCCAGCCAGGCAGCAGCAGGACCTCGGAAGACCGCAGCGCAGCCGCTGTCACGGTACTCGCTTATCCTTGCGAGACACGCTGGCGCGGATCGTGTGCATCGAGGGCGTGCGGGAAGGGTTGAGGAGCATGGGCATGACACACCGGGTATTCGTCGACGGCCAGGAGGGCACCACCGGGCTGCGCATCCACGAGTATCTCGCGCGGCGCGCTGACATCGAGGTGCTGCGCATCGAGCCCGAGCGCCGCAAGGACGCCGACGAGCGCGCCCGCCTGCTGAACGCGGCCGACGTGGCCTTCCTCTGTCTGCCCGACGCGGCGGCCAGGGAGGCGGCGGCGCTGGTCGACAACCCCCACACCTGCCTCATCGACGCCAGCACGGCGCACCGCACCGCGCCGGGCTGGGTGTTCGGCATGCCTGAACTCGCCGCGGGGCAGCGCGAACGCCTGCAAGCGGCCAAACGAATCTCCAATCCTGGCTGCCATTCGAGCGCCTTCATCCTCCTGCTGCGCCCGCTGGTCGACGCCGGACTGGTGCCCGCCGACCTGCCGGTGACGGCGACGTCGATCACCGGGTATTCGGGCGGCGGCAAGAAGATGATCGAACAATACGAGGCAGGCGGCGATCCGCAGTTGCTGGCGCCCAGGCCCTACGGCCTCGGACTCGGCCACAAGCACGTGCCGGAGATGACGCTGCACACCGGCCTGCAGGTCAGACCGGTGTTTCAACCAATCGTCGGTAACTTTTACAAGGGGCTGGCGGTCAGCGTGCCGCTGCACTTGGGGCAACTGGCGCCCGGAACCACCGGCGAGCGGCTGCAAGCGGCGCTCGCCGAACGCTACGCCGACGAGCGCTTCATCCGGGTGATGCCGTTGCGCGACCCGGCGACGCTGGAGTCGGGCTTCTTCGACGTGCAGGCCTGCAACGACAGCAACCGGGTCGACCTGTTTGTGTTCGCCAGCGACTCGCAGGCGCTGCTGATGGCGCGGCTCGACAACCTGGGCAAGGGCGCCAGCGGCGCGGCCGTGCAGACGATGAACCTGCACCTGGGGCTGGACGAAGGCCTCGGTCTCTGAGGCGCGCGCCGCCGCGGCAGCACCCATCCAAAGGCGGCGTCAGACCCGCGTCGGGTCCGGCGTGCGGTAGTGGTAGCCGTACGCATCGCCGAAGCCGAGCCGCGTATACACCGCCCGCGCGGCATGGTTGTCGCCCTCGACCTGGAGGTACGCGGTGCGGGCGCCGCGCGCCATCGCCTTCGCGAGCATCAGGGTGCACAGTAGGCGCGCCCAACCCTGCCCGCGCACGGCGGGCGCGGTGAATACATCGTAGAGGCCCACCAGACCCGACTCGATGGCGTATTGCCCGCAGGCCAGGATCTCTCCGTCTCGCTTCAGCACGTGGGCCGAGAACGGCACCGGGGCATTCAGCAGGCGCTGGCCGTGGGCTTGGCGCTGGGCGAGCGGCGAGCCGCGCAGAGCGCCGACTGTTTGTGCAAATGCTTCGTGCCCGAGGTCCGACAGCGTGACGCCGCTCGGCAGCGCCGGGGGCGGCTTCGCGCCCGGTGCGGCGCACACCATCACGCGGGTGTCGTCCACCGGGCCCAGACCCATCGCCGACAAGCGCTCATCGAGCCCCAGTGGCTCGCTGAAAGGCGTGATGCGCACCAGCAGCGGCAATCCCTCGTCGTGGAACAGTTGCCGGCACAGCGACAGCTTGTGCTCGAGCGGCAGTCGACCGGCCGAGACGGCGTTGGCGCAGCGCGCCCGCTTGGCCTTGCCCGGCGAGAACCGCACCAGCCAGCCGTCGATGAGGCGTTGCTGGGGCGGCGCGCTCGCGTTCAGGCCCGCCTCTTCCACGCGAGCGAGCAGATCGACATCGAACCGATCAGACAAAGGCAGCACAGGTCATAACTCGTTCGTGACGCACCGTACTGGTGCACCTAAAGGGTCTTGATGCGCTCGACCATTTCCTGAGCAAAGTCGACGAAGGCCAGGGCGCCCTTGGAGGCAGGATCGAACACCACGCCCGGCAAGCCGTAGCTCGGCGCTTCTGCCAGGCGGACGTTGCGCGGGATCACCGTATTGAACACCTTGTCGCCGAAGTGCGACTTCAGCTGTTCGCTCACCTGCTGCTGCAAGGTGATGCGCGGGTCGTACATCACCCGCAGCAGGCCGATGATCTGCAGGTCGGGGTTGAGGTTCGCATGCACCTGCTTGATGGTGTTGACGAGATCGCTCAGGCCCTCGAGCGCGAAGTACTCGCACTGCATGGGGACGATCACCCCGTGCGCGCTGCACAGGCCGTTGAGCGTCAGCAGGCTCAGCGACGGCGGGCAGTCGATCAGGACGAAGTCGTACTCGCCGCCGACCGCGGCGATCGCCGCCTTGAGGCGTTTGTCGCGGCGCTCCAGTTCGACCAGCTCGACCTCGGCGCCCGCCAGTTCCCGGTTGGCGCCCAGCACGTCATAGCCCGCCTTGTCGCTGCGTCGGCGCGCCTCGGCGATCGACGCACTCTCCAGCAGCACGTCGTAGACGGTCAGTTCCAGCGCGCGCTTGTCGATGCCCGAGCCCATCGTGGCATTGCCCTGGGGATCGAGATCCACGACGAGGACACGCTGCCCGATTCGCCCGAGACCGGCGGCGAGGTTGACAGTGGTGGTGGTTTTGCCGACGCCGCCTTTTTGATTTGCGATACAGAAGATTCGGGCCATGTGCTGTTCTTGGTGGGCGAGTGCCTTCGTTGCGACGGCAGCCAGCGATTGTCGGGTCTCGGGGGGCGCGAGACCAACTCTGCATGACAAGCGCTGTCGGCGCGGCGCAACCTCAGGTGCGGATCAGCCTGATGCCGAAGCCGATCAGGAACACGCCGGCCAGCCGCGACAGCCAGATCGACACACGCTTGTGGGTCTTCACTCTCGCTGCAAGCACGCCAGCCAGTGCGCACAAGCCCAGACAGTAGACGGCCGTGATCAGCGCGATGGTGGTGGCCATCGCCGCGAAGGTGATGAACCCGCGGTGCGTCGCCGGGTCGATGAACAGCGGAAAGAACGCCATGTAGAACACGATCGCCTTCGGATTCAGCAGGGTGATCAGAAAGGCCTGCCGAGCGTAGTGGCGCGGTTCGATGTGCACCGGCGACTCCCCACCCGCGCGGGCGACGATCAAACGAAGCCCCACCCATGCCAGGTAGGCCGCGCCGGCATACTGGACCGCGCGAAAGGCGAAAGGATAGGCGGCGAGCAAGGCCGCGACGCCGCCCACTGCCAGCCACAGCAGGACCTGGTCCCCGGCGATGACTCCCGCGGTGGCGGCTGCCCCCGCCCGAAAGCCGCCCTTCGCGGTGGAGTTGAGCAAGGCCAGCGTGCCGGGACCCGGCAGCGCGAGAAAGACGAGGATTGCGGCGCAGAAGGCACCGAAGTCTGAGATTCCGAGCATGGTCAGCTCCTTGTGTCGTTCAGGGCAGCCTGGGGACGCATCCACACCAGACAGCGCTCCGCGTTCAATCCGGGAACATCGATATGTTCCACGTGAAACACACCAACCTCGCGCAGCTCTCGCAGCTCGTCCTCGGGCCGCCGCCCCTTCATCGCCACCCAGATACCGTCGGGGGCGAGGAGCCGTCGGGTCAACCGCGTGAAGTCCGAGAGGGACGCAAAGGCCCGCGAGATGATCAGGTCGAACTGCCCTGCCGACAGCTGTTCGACACGTCCGTGCTCCGCGCGCAAGTTCGGCAGCTGCAGCTCCAGCCCCGCTTGGCGGATGAACGCCGCCTTCTTGCCAACGGCATCGACACAAACGACCTGCCATGCCGGGCACATCGCCGCGATCACCACGCCGGGCAAGCCGCCGCCACTGCCGACATCCAGAATCCGCGCCGCAGCATGGCCTGCCAGTGCACGACGCAACGGCCCGATCACGGCGAGGCAATCGGCGAGGTGCTGGGTGAGCATCTCCGCGGGGTCGCGCACCGCCGTCAGGTTGTAGGTGCTGTTCCAGCGCTGCAACAGATCGAGGTAGCGCAGGAGTTTGCCGGCTGCCGGCGCCGACAATGGCAAGCCGAGGCGCAGGGCGATGTCCTCAAGTGCAGGAGCGCGGGCGTCGGTGACTTCAGTCATGCTCGATTCTGTCAGTTAGGGATGGTCGGCGCAGCCGCGCATCGCGATCCTCGCGTTCTCTCGGCGGGCAGATCCACTCCTTTGCGAGACCGCCCGCCGGGTCGTGATGCACTGCCGCGAGGCTGCCGCATCAAGTCCCATGACCAACGAGGAAGAGAACCATGAACATTCGTCACCTTGCGGCCTTGTCCGCCGTCGCGCTGATGCCCTTGGCCGGGCAGGCCGCCGAAATCTTCGGCACCACCACGCACAGCTTCCTTCGCGGCACGGTCGCCGGCGACATGCCGGGCTGGTACGGCGGCTCGCTGTTCGGCGCCTTCCCGGTGGCGATGACCGAAGCCGAGGCCCGGGCCGCCGTTCTGGGCGCACCCGACAACACCTTCGTCAGCCTGCCCGGCATGGGGGGCACACCGAGCGGAGCGCCCTTCCCCGGGGCCTACGTCGAGATCGGTTTCGGTTTCGACTTCGGACCGAACACGACACTGAACATCTGGGAACTGGGCGACAACCAGGAGAGCGCCCACGTCTTCCTTTGGACCAACAACGGCGGGAACATCCAGTTCGAGTACACCCGCGGCGCCAACGATCTGCAGTCCTTCGACCTGAGCGGCTACGCCGGCACACTGGCTTTGCTGGGCGCCACTGGGTTCACCAGGGTCGGCATCGGCGGCCTGGACGAAAACGGGGCGAGCAAGGGCTTCGACCTCGACGCGGTATCGATCACCCCGGTGCCGGAACCCTCGACATACGCGCTCATGCTGGCCGGCCTCGGCATGGTCGGCTGGCTGGCCCGCCGCCAGCGCCGCGCCTGAGTTCCGGGCGGGAACAGAAGGGGCTCGGTGAACCGAGCCCCTTTTTCCATCCCAAGGCGCAGCGCCGACTCGGTCAGGCCGCCTCATCCGTGCTCGGATCGTTGGCCGCGAAGCCCTTGAACCGCCCCTTCTTCAGGTGAATCAGCAGCAGCGAGATGGCTGCCGGAGTCACGCCCGAAATGCGCGACGCCTGTCCCAGCGTTTCGGGCCGGTGCGTGCTCAGCTTGTGCCGGACTTCGAAGCTCAGCGCCGCCACCTGTGCATAGTCCAGTTCGGCCGGCAGCTTGAGGTTCTCGTAGTGGGACGCCCGCGACACCTCGTCGTTTTGCTTGTCGATGTAGCCGGCGTATTTGACGCTGATCTCCACCTGCTCGATCACCGCCTCTGCCATCGCAGGCCCCCACTCGGCGGTCAGTGTTTCACGTGAAACAAGCGGCGCCACGCCGGCCGCTGCGGCCACGGCCGTCAAGGTGTCGAAGTCGATACCCGGCCGACGAAGCAGATCGCTGAGCCGGTATTCGTGATCGATGGCCTTGCCCAACAGCCGCTCGGCATCGGGAGCCGCCAGCGTGTCCGGACGCACCCAGGTGGCCGCCAGGAGCTGCCTCTCGCGCTCGACCGCGTCGCGCTTGCGGTTGAACGCCTCCCAGCGGCGATCGTCGACCAGCCCGAGTTCGCGGCCGATATCCGTCAGTCGCATGTCGGCGTTGTCCTCGCGCAGCTGCAGCCGGTACTCTGCCCGGCTGGTGAACATGCGGTAGGGCTCGGTGACGCCCTTGGTGATCAGGTCGTCGATCAGCACGCCCAGGTAGGCCTGGTCGCGGCGCGGCGTCCAGGCCTCCTGCTCGCGCACCTGCAAGGCGGCGTTGAGCCCGGCAAACAGACCTTGTGCTGCCGCCTCTTCGTAGCCGGTGGTGCCGTTGATCTGGCCGGCAAAGAACAGCCCGCCGATGGCCTTGGTCTCGAAGCTGGCCTTCAGCGCCCGCGGGTCGAAGTAGTCGTACTCGATGGCGTAGCCGGGCCGCAGGATGTGTGCGTTCTCCAGACCCCGCATCGATCGCACGGCGGCGAGCTGGATGTCGAAGGGCAACGAGGTCGAAATCCCGTTCGGGTACACCTCGTGCGTCGTCAGCCCCTCCGGCTCCAGGAAGATCTGGTGCGACGCCTTGTCGGCGAACCGATTGACCTTGTCCTCGATGCTGGGGCAGTAACGCGGCCCCACCCCTTCGATGACCCCGGTGAACATGGGGCTGCGATCGAAGCCCGAGCGGACGATCTCGTGGGTCTGCGCGTTGGTGTGCGTGATCCAGCAGGGCACCTGCCGCGGATGCTGCGACGCATCGCCGAGAAAGCTGAACACCGGCACCGGATCGCTGTCGCCCGGCTGCTCGATCAAAACGTCGTAGTCGATCGTGCGGCCGTCGATGCGCGGCGGGGTGCCCGTCTTGAGGCGCCCTTGCGGCAACTTCAGCTCCTTCAAGCGCCCCGACAGACTCACCGCCGGCGGATCGCCCGCACGGCCGGCGGCATGGCTTTGCAGGCCGACATGCACCTTGCCGTCGAGAAACGTGCCGGCCGTCAACACCACTGCCCTCGCCGTGAAGCGTATACCCACTTGTGTCACAACGCCTACAACCCGGTCCCCTTCGACGATGAGGTCGTCGCACGCGCCTTGGAACAGCGAAAGCTGCGGCTGGTTCTCGAGCCGCCGCCGGATGGCCGCGCGGTAGAGCACGCGATCGGCCTGCGCGCGTGTCGCGCGCACCGCCGGACCCTTGGAACCGTTGAGAATGCGGAACTGGATGCCGGCTTCGTCGGTCGCAGCAGCCATCGCACCGCCCAGGGCATCGATCTCCTTGACCAGATGGCCCTTGCCGATGCCGCCGATCGAGGGGTTGCAGCTCATCTGGCCCAGGGTCTCGATGTTGTGCGTCAGCAAGAGAGTGCTGCACCCCATGCGTGCCGACGCCAACGCGGCCTCGGTGCCGGCATGACCGCCGCCGACCACGATCACATCGAATGGCTTGGGAAACAACATCGCACTGCCTATTTTTTGAGCAAACCGGGATTGTAGGCAGCGCCCGCGCGGAAGTCACCCGCGGGGTTGCCGCTCAACTCGCGCGGCTCGCCTCCGATAAACAAGAAACCGCCCAGCTTCAAATGCCCAGTTTCGACTCTTCGCATCCTCACCGAGTTCAGACACCGTCCGACGCCCCATGGCTGCTCCTGCGCTGGCTGCCTTTTGCCGCCGCCGCCGTGTTCAGCCTGGTGATGGCGTCACAAGCGCCCGAGGGCCGCCACGCTTTCGACATCGACTGGAGCCTCGGGCGCGATGCGCTGGCCCTCTCGATCGTGAAGGCGCCGCACATCGGCGCCGGCGCGGCGCTCGCGCTGCTGGCGGTGCTAGCAACCGGCCGCGAACGATGGCGCGTCGCCCTCTTGCTCACGGTGGTGGTGGGCGCCGGCTGGGAGTTCTGCCAATCGACGGTCGTCGGACGGTTTGCGCGTGCCTCCGACCTCGCTCCCGACGCCGTGGGCGCGTTGCTGGGCTGCACGGTGGGTCTGGCGAGCCTGCGCATCCGTGACTGGGCCGCAACGCGGCTTGGCCGGCTATGAACTGCCGGCCCGGTTGCGGGGCCTGCTGCATTGCGCCCTCCATCTCCTCGCCGATCCCCGGCATGTCACCTATCGATGGCATCGGCAAACCGGCCGGCGTGCGCTGCGTGCAGCTCTCGGACGACCACCGCTGCCTGATCTTCGGCCATGCCGAGCGGCCGGCCGTCTGCGCCTCGCTGCTGCCGACGCCGGAGATGTGCGGTGACAGCCGCGAACAGGCGATGCGGTGGCTCAGCGTGCTCGAGCGCCACACGGCACCGACGCGGCGCTGAGTCCGGATCGCCGTGCGCCGGGTGGGCGCTACGGCTTGGTCAACGATCCCGCTCCCACGGTCCTCAGGTCCTGCGCGACCCGCCCTTCGTTCAGCACGATCACCCGGTTGGCCGAAGCGATGGTCTCCGGCCGGTGCGCGACGATGACACGCGTGAGGTTCAGCTGGCGCACGGCCTGGTTGACGAGCCGCTCGCGGTCGACGTCGAGCGCGCTGGTGGCTTCGTCCAGCAACAGGATCTTCGGCCGCTTGTAGAGCGCCCGCGCGAGCAACAGCCGCTGCTTCTGCCCGCCCGAAATGCTGGTGCCCATGTCGCCGATCAGCGTGTGGTAGCCCATCGGCATGGCCTGGATCTCGTCGTGCACGGAGGCGACCTGCGCGCATTCCTCGACCCAGGCGAGGTCCGGCCGGGCGTCGAAGAAGCAGATGTTGTCGATGATCGACCCGGCGAACAGCTGGTCGTCCTGCATCACCGTGCCGATCATCTCGCGCCAGCTGCGCAGCCCCAGGTGCGCGAGCGGCACGCCGCCGATGCGCACCTCGCCGACCTGCGGCTCGTGGATGCCCAGCATCAGCTTCAGGAGCGTCGTCTTGCCGCAGCCCGATGGCCCGGCGATGGCCACCGATTCGCCCGGCTCGATGACGATGTTGACACCCTTGAGCACCGCGGGCTCGCTGTCGGAGTAGCGAAAACCCACGCCGCGCAGTTCGATGCGCGCGCTCAGGTCCTGGCGCGGCGGTACCAGCACCTCGCTCTCCGGCGGCGTGAGCACGATGTCGGCCAGACGCTCGCCCTGCAGCTTGAGCATCTTCAGCTCGACCGCCTTGTCGATCAGCCCGCTCACGCGCTGCGCGAACTGCTCCTTGTAGGCGAAGAAGGCGAACAGCATGCCCACCGAGAAGCTGCGGTCCAGCACGAGAAGCGCACCAACCCAGATCACGGCCACGCGCTCGAGTCCGAACAACATCTTGTGCAGCACGCCCAGCACGAGGTCGAGCTTGCGCGTGGCGATGTTGGCGTTCATCGCGTCGACCACCAGGTTCATGAAGCGCGCCTGGCGGTCTTCCTGGCGGTTGAAGAGCTTGATCGACTGCACGCCGCGCAGCGACTCGAGGAAATGGCTGTGTTTCTTGGCGTCGTGGATGATGGCCTCCTCGGTCGCCTCGCGCAGCGGCCGGAAGAAGGCCCAGCGCAGCAGCGCGTAGGCGGCCACGCAGCCGAGCGCGATCGCCGTCAGCGTGCCGCTGTAGATCCACATCATCACGAAGGTGAGCACCACCAGCAGGCCGTCGAGCACCACCTCGATGAACGAGGTGGTCAGCGTCTGCTGTATCTGCTGGATGGCGCCGAAGCGCGACATCACGTCGCCGGTGTGGCGCTTCTCGAACCACGATACCGGCAGGCGCATGAGGTGCGCGAACACGTTCGACAGCCACTGCAGGTTCAGCGTCGACGAGAGGTACAGCACCGCCCAGGAGCGGATCGCGCCGGTGGCCACCTGGATGAACACCAGCAGGCCGAAACCGAGTCCCAGCGTGACCAGCAGATCGCGGTCGGCGCCGACCAGCACGCCGTCGACCACCCACTGCATGAAGAACGGCGACAGCAGCACGAAGAATTCGAGCGCCAGCGCGAGCCCGAAGATCTGCAGCAGCGAGCGCTTGAGGCCGCTGACGCGGCCGAGCAGCTGGCGCAGCGTCACCGACTGCCGCTCGACCCGCGGCTCGAACTCGGCCGCCGGCGTGAGTTCGAGCACGACGCCGGTGAAGTGCTTCGAGAGTTCGTCCATCGTCAACCGGCGCACGCCGCGGGCCGGGTCGTGGATCACCGCCTTGCCATGGCGGATGTCGGCCAGCACCACGAAGTGGTTCAGGTCCCAGTGCAGCACGCAGGGCAGCTGCAGCTGCGGCAGGTGCTCCATCTCGGCACGCAGCGCACGCGGGTTGAGCTGCATCTGGCCCGCGATACGGGTCAGGTCGACCATCGTCGCGCCCTTGAGCGAGAGCTGGAAGCGCTGGCGCAGCGTGGGCATGTCGGTGTGCAGGCCATGGTAGGCCGCCACCATCGCCAGGCTCGCGAGCCCGCACTCGGCCGCTTCGGTCTGCAGCAGCAGCGGCACGCGTGGACGGCCGAAGCCGAGTCTCAGGGAGGAAAAGAATCCGGCCATGGGGGCGCCCGTTCGACCTACACGCGGCCGGTCACGCTCAACAGCGGCTCGAAGATCCACTCGATGAGGCGGCGGCGGTCGAGCATGACGTCGGCCTCCAGCTGCATGCCCGCCACCAGCGGCTGGGCCTGCCCGTAGGCCGTCACCGCCTGCTGGTCGAGCGCGACGGTGATGCGGTACAGCGGCTCGGCCGAGGGCATCGCCTTCAGCGACTCGGGCAGCGGCAGGCCGGCCAGCTCGGTCGCCTGCAGCGGCGTGCGCGACACCTGTAGCACTTGGCCGGCGTGGTGGCCGAACTTCTGGTACGGGAAAGCCTGGTAGCGTAGCTGCACCGCCTGGTCCGGGCGCACGAAGCCGACCGCGCTGGAGGGAGCGAACAGCTGCGCCTGCAGCTTGGCGTCGGCGGGCAGCAGGCTCGCGAGCGCCGAGTTGGGCGTGACCGGGTGGCCGGGCTCGGCCAGCACCGCGGTGACGATGCCGTCTTGCGGCGCACGGATCACCACCGTCTGCTTGGCCGCATTCTCGGCCGAGGCGCCGGCCAGCGCGGCGAGTTCACGCTCGATCTCGCCGATGGCGGCCACGCTGCGCAGCGGCTCTTCGCGGCGGCGCGTTTCGAGCACGCCGATCTCGCGGTTCTGCGCGGCGCGCTTGAGCGACAGCGCCTGCAGCTTGGCCTGCACTTCCAGCACGTCGGCCTTCTTGCTGCGCAGGTGCGCCGGCGACACGAAATTCTCGTTCTTCAGCGATTCGTACTGCGCGAGGTCCTGCTGCTTGAGCAACAGCTGCTCTTCATAGAGACGCGCCTCGGCGTCCATCTGCACCAGCTCGCCGCGCATGTCGGCGATCTGCCGGTCGAGCCCGTCGATCTGCTCGCGGCGCAGCTGGTTGGCGTGGCGCACGGCATCCTGCAGGCTGCTGCGGCGCGCCGAGAGGCTGGTCTGCACCGCCGCCTGGGTGTCGCCGCTCAGGCTGGCGCGGTCGATGGTCAGCACGAACAGCACGTCGCCGCGCTGCACCGAGCGGCCCTCGACGGCATGGCTTTCGGACACGACGCCCGCCTGCGGCGGCACCAGCCGCAGCACGCCACGGTCGGGCACCAGGTAGCCGGTGATGTGCGCCTTGCGCGTGTAGCGGCCTTCGAACAGGAAGGCGCCGACCGCGACGGCAACGATGAGGACCAGCGCCGTCAGCACGGCCAGCGGCACGGGCCGCACGAGCTGGATGCTGCCGAGCCAGCTTTGCTGGCGGCCTTCGATGACTTCCGGGCGAAAAAGGCTGGCCATGCGGGGGCGGCAGAGTGCGTGACGAGGGAGCATTGCAGCAGCAAGCCCCTCAAGGCGCAACTGCAAGGTCTTACAGCTGCAACGAGCCCCTGAGCGAGCGACTCGCGCACCCGCGTCGCCTCGTTGCCAAGTCCCTATGCCGAAGCGTCAGTGAGCCGAAACCGACGAGGCACCGCGACTATCAGTGGAACTGATTCCCAGGGTGAACCGACAGATCGCCTCCCCGCTCGGGGCGCCTCACCGCTCGGGGCGCTTCCCGTGTGCAATATGCACATCCGCGAGACCGCACAAAAAGCAAGCAAGCCCGCATGCGCGGGCCACTGATCTATAGCTATCGGCGGCTGGGCGGAACGCACTTCATTCGTGAGCAGCTCTGCTGCGCCGATTTTCGCGTGCGACTCGGCAACCGAATGCACGCGATCACATTACCAGTTCTTGTTCGGCGACGACGTGCTGTCGGTGCCACCGCTGATCAGACGCAGCATGCCCGCATCGATGGGCAGCGGCGCGGAGGGGACGGTCGGAGCAACAGGCTTGACGGATTGGGCTTGGGACGCAGCGACTTGAGTTTGCTCTTGCATGACGGGCTCCTGAGGATGGGACTGCACGCTTGAGTGGGTGCGTGACGTCGCTATTCCAGCAGTGAGCGCACTTTCGCGTAACTGTCAACTCTTACAGCTTGCGAAAGGAAAAACTTGGGGATTTGCGTTATGCCGTCAGCGAATCAGGCCCAGTCGCAGCGCCTTCAGAACGGCCTGATGCTTGTTGACGCAACCCAGCTTGTGGGTTGCATTGTTGACATGCAAGACCGCTGTGCGTTCGCTGATACCAAGGATGTTGCCGAGTTCCCACGCCGTCTTGCCTTCCATCGTCCATCGGAGGCTTTCGAGTTCGCGCGGCGTCAGCGCAGGAATGTCGGATTGCGGCGACGCGGGGACGAGCACTCGCAGCGCCGCATCCTGTGCATGCACGGCGAACAGCTGCAGGTCGGCCACCAGGCGAGTGAGTTCCTCGGGCGCCTTGGGCAATGGTCGATCTCGATCGACCCCGAGCATGAAGTGGCGTCCCTCGGGAAGGTGCAACGCCAGGGCGATCCCGGTGCAGTAGCCGAACCGGGCCTGCACTTCCCACTTCTCGCCTTGTCCCACGGACGTATAGGTCTCCTGGTTCCAAACGATGGGGACGCTGTTGCGTTTGCAGTGCTGCATCACCGGATCGCGTTGCCCGTTTGAGAACTCCTCGAAAGACTCGCGATATGCGTCCGGTGTGTTGTCGAGCGCAATGAACTCCGACTCGGCATGGAAATGATCGATCACCGTGAGCGCAGAGACCGTCTGGAAGCCGAGCCTCTGCGTGAAGCCAACGACTTCCTTCAACAGTTCATCGCGGCTGGCTGCCCGCAGCACCGACGTAAACCCACCTTGCAGCATGACTCGCCTCTACTCCAACGACCCAACGTACGCGCGCACCTGCAAGGACTTACAGGTGAAAGGACTTACAGCTGGCAAGCGCGCCATAACGCACCACACTCCCGTTCAAATGATCTATCCCCTCAACATCCGCAGGACTCCGACGCTGATGACACCCGCCTGGATCGTGTGCGCATGGCCGCCACTATTGTGGCAGGCCGAGTGCGCTCCGGAACTCCATTTTGTACATCTTGGCACGCGTGTCTTGACCACCGGCGACAGCGAACGTCCGTGCAGCGGGCAGACCGTATGGGGCAACCCGTCCACCGACCTCGCTGCCGGGGTCGCATGGGATTGGATCGAGGTGCAGCAAGGCGTCGTCGCGATGGCCGACCCGCTTGCGCTCGTCACCAATCTGCAGCTCACCGACTCGCACGGCGAGATCCTGCCGAGCATGCAGGCCGCGCTGCACCTCAACGAGATCGTGCACATGCTGCCTTGGCAATCGGAGGTGCAGCGCGCCCTGCACCGGGCCGCCGCGTGAAGCGCTTCACGAAAAAGCACACACGCCGCAGTCACCGGTACCGACCCTTCACCCGCCTTTAGACGCACTCACGCACCATCGTTCCCAGTGGCGTGAACCTCGCTTGTCGGCGGTCAAGCCGCGACCGTTCGCTGCCCGGCTCAGGCCTTCAGCCGTGACGCGTCCAGCAGCATCTCCGTGTGCGGGATGCCGTCTTCGATATAGCGCTCGCCGACGATGGCGAAGCCGAAACCTTCGTAGAAGGCCTCGAGACGCGACTGCGCCGAAATGCGAATACCCCTTGCCGGGTAGACCCGTGCCGACAGCGCAATCGCACGGCGCACCAGCTCGCGGCCGAGCCCTGTTCCGCGCCCCTTCGCGGTGGTGATCACGCGGCCGATCGATGCCTCGGCGTACTTCAGGCCGGGCGGCAGCACGCGCGCATAGGCGAGGGGCACGGCCTCGCCCGCGCACCAGGCCGCCAGGTGCCATGCCGCCTCGTCGCAACCGTCGGCGTCGAGGTAGACGCAGTTCTGTTCGATCGTGAACACCAGCTGGCGCGCCATGAAGATGGCCTGCAGCTCGCGCAAGCTGAGTTCGTCGAAGGGAGATTCGCGCCAAGTGATGGCGCAGGCCGGGGTCGTCATGGGGCGTGATGATGCGTCATCCGATGCCGTCGCGAAGCTGCGGCACGGCCGACGATCAGCGCACCGCCGCGCTGCGCAGCATGCGCGCCACCAGCCACACTCCCGCGGCCGTGAGCACGACGCAGACCGCCAGCGGCACCAGCACCTGCTCGGCGCCGAAACCCTCGCCGCGCAGCACGCGTGTCATCAGCGTCTGCTGCGCGAGCGCAGGCACCCACAACTGCCACGGCGACTCGCCGCTCTGGTTCAGCACGCTGACCAGCGGCAGCATGGACACGCCGAGGATCACCACCGTGCTGTTCGCCTGCGCCTCCTTGAAGCTCTTGCAGCGGATCGCCACCGCCATCAGCACCGCCGACAGCGCCGCCGCGAACGGCAGCAGCACCGCGAGGAACAGCAGCGCCTCGTGCACGCCGAACTGGAACATCGCCTGCAGCGTGTCGCTGCGCAAGAGCCACTGCGCGGGCAGGAAGCTGAAGCAGCTGAGCACCGCGATCAGCATGCTGAGCGAGGCGACCGCGCCCCACTTGCCGAGCACCAGCGCCACCCGTTCGGCCGGGTTCATCAGCAGCGGCTCCAGCGAACCGCGCTCGCGTTCGCCGGCGGTCGTGTCGAGCGCGGCATTGAGCGCGCCGTAAAGCACCGCCATGATGACGAAGAAGGGCAGCATGCCGGTCAGCTGCGTCGCCCGCGTCTGCGAACTCGCGAGGTCGCGCTCGCCGATCTCGATCGGCTCGAGCACCTGCGGCGAGACGCCGCGCATCGCGAGGTCGAGCGTCGCCCGTTCGCGGCTGTACCCGCCGAGCAGCCGCTCGATGCGCGCGGCGCCGCCCTCGGCCGCGCGGTTGGCGCTATCGCTCACCACCTCGACCACCGGTGCCTCGCCTGCCAGCACCGCGTTCTCGAAGCCGGGCGGCACCACGACCACCGGGTCTTTGAGCTTGGAGCGGCGCAGCTGCTGCTCGAAGTCGGCGGGCGCGTTGCGGATCGTGTAGGTCTGGCGCTCGAAGTAGTTCTGCAGGCTGGGCGCGTGTTCGATGCCCGCGACCACGACTTCGCGCTTCTCGGCCCGTTCCTCGAACGAGGCGATGAAGGCCGACAGCGCGATCAGCAGCAGCGGGCCCAGGAGCACGCTGGACACCAGCACCACGAGCAACGTGCGCCGGTCGCGCAGGGCGTCGACCAGCTCCTTGCGGTAGACGGTCAAGGCGTGCCTTGTGGAGGATGTCGATCTCACGCGGTCGCCCCCGTCCGCATCGCGCGAGCGGCGCCGATTTCCTCGGCGAACGCCAGCCGGACGAATGCCTCCTCGAAGTCGCGCTCGCCGGTCTGGCGCAACAGCGAATCGACCGTCCCGGCGGCCACCGTGCGGCCATGCGAGACCACGACCACGCTGTCGCACAGCCGCTCCACCTCCTGCATGATGTGCGTGGAAAAGACGATGCACTTGCCGCCGCCCTCTGGCGTGCGCAGATGGCGCAACGCCTCGCGCAGGGCGCGCGTGGCGAGCACGTCCAGCCCGTTGGTCGGTTCGTCGAGCACGATGTGCGCGGGGTCGTGCACCAGTGCGCGCGCGAGTGCCGTCTTCATGCGCTCGCCCTGGCTGAAGCCCTCGGTGCGGCGGTCCAGCAGCGGCGCCATCTCCAGCATGTCGGCCAGCGTCTCGGCGCGGCTGTCCGCCTGTTCGTGCGCCATGCCTTGCAGCCGCCCGTAGTAGACGATGTTCTCGCGCGCGGTGAGCCGCGGGTACAGCCCGCGCGCGTCGCTCAGCACGCCCATGCGGGCGAGCGCCTCGCGCGGCCGGGCTGCGACGTCGATGCCGTCCACCGTCATGCGGCCGGCGTCCGGCGTGATGAGGCCGGCCAGCATGCGCAGCGTCGTCGTCTTCCCGGCGCCGTTGGGGCCGAGCAGGCCGGTGATGGATCCATCGGGCGCGCTGAAGCTGACCTGCTGCACCGCCTTGATGAGGCGCGGCGGCGGACGTTTCAGCCGCCAGCCGCGCGCCGCAGGCACCGGGACGCTGAACTGCTTGGCCAGCCCTTGGACGTCGATCATGGCGCGCCCTCCTGCGGCCCCACGATCGGCCGGTAGGCGAGCGGACGGGGGACGTCCTTCGCGCAGTCCGCGTCGACGCCCAGCGCCGCCGCGTCGTCGGCCGCGTCGATGAAGCGGTACAGCACCTCGCGCATGCAGGACAGACCCAACACGCCGTGCCCGCCGTTGGCCACCACCACGTGCCTGGCTGCCGCGCCCAGCGAGCGTACCGCCCGCGCGCCGTGACGCGGCGGCGTCACCGGATCGAGTCCGCCGCTGAGCGCCAGCACCGGCGAGCGGCTGGCGGGGATGGCGTAGAACGCCGCCGGCACGTCGCCGCGCGGCCAGTCGGCGCAGACCTCGCGATACAGCTGGGTGAATTCGCGCCCGAAGGAGTTCTGCGCTGCCGCACCCGCCTCGGCCATGCGCGGATGGTCCTCGGCGCAGAGCACCGACAGGTGCATGCCCATCGCCAGCATGCTGCCCTTGCGCGAGGCGAGCAGGCTGCCCAAACCGACCAGCGCATCGAACCGGCCCGCGGCCGCCTCGCTGATCGCTTGTGGCAGGGCAGCGGCGACCGGCGGCGAATAGAGCGGCCCGCGCATCGCACCGAACACCATCTCGCGCGTCAGCACGACCGGCTCGCTGCGCCCGGTGAGCGCATGCCTGAGCGTCACCTCCCTGGGCAGGCTCGCGAGCAGCGTGGCCCATTGCGTTCGCAATTGAGGGTGCGCGGCGCGGCAGGCGGGCTCGGCTTCGCAGGCGGCAAACACCGCCTCGAAAGCCGCCGCGCCATCGGTCGCGACGCTGAGCGGCAGCACCATGTCGGGCGGCGCCACGCCGTCGAGCACGCTGCGCCGAACCGCCGCCGGGAACTGGCGCTGGTATTCGAGCGCGGCGCGGGTGCCGTAGGAAACGCCGACGAGGTTGACCTGCGCTGCGCCGAGCGCCCGGCGCACCGCCTCCAGGTCCTGCATCGCGATCGTGGTCGTGTAGAAGCGCAGGTCGCCATGCGGCAGCTGCTGCAGCCGCTCGCGGCAGCGCCGCATCTGCGCGACCTGCCGCTGCGGGTCGGCCTGCTCGGCGAGCGTCTGGTGCCGCGTGTCCTCGCAGGCGAGCGGCGCCGAGCGGCCGGTGCCGCGCTGGTCGACGAAGACGATGTCGCGCCGGTTGTTCAGCCGCGTGAACAGCGGCAGCGTCTGCGGCGCCACGGTGATCGCGCTCTGCCCCGGCCCGCCCGCGAGCAGGAACACCGGGTCGGGATGTTTGTTGCGCGCCAACGCCGGCACGACGACGAGATGCAGATCGATGGCGGCGCCTTGCGGCTGCGCCGGGTCGAGCGGGCGCTTGAGCACGCCGCATTTCACGTCGTTCTTGATGCCCGCGACGCGGCAAGGCGTGAGCAGCGTTTCGGCGGCCCAGGCAGGCAGCGTGGCGAGGGCGAGAACGATTGCGGCGAGCGCGCGGGGCATGAGCACCTTGTCCCGGCACACAAGCCCGTCATCCCGGCGAACGCCGGGATCCACGCACGGCGGCCAACCGTGGATCCCGGCGTTCGCCGGGATGACGTGTCCTTTCGCCGGGATGACGTGTCCCTTGGCCGGGATGACGTGCTTGTGCGCCGCAACGGCGTGATCGCGCGCCATCTCAAAGCTCGCCCAGCATGCGCTTCAACTCGCCGCGGTCGATCAACCCCTGCAGTTCCTGGTACCCGCCGATCAGCACGCCGCGCACGAACACCATCGGGAATGTCGGCCAGCCGGTCCACATCTTCAGCGCCGTGCGCCGCCGCCACTGGCTGAGGTAGCTCCCGTACTCGAGGTAGTGGTGGGGCTGCCCTGCGGCGTTGAGCGCGCGCCTGGCGCGCCGGCAGAACGGGTTCTGTGCCATGCCGACCACCAGCACCGGGTTGGACAGCGCCGCGGCCTGCACGTTGTGCACGATGTCGGCATGCCAGTTGGCGACGCGGTCGCGGATCGCGGGGAGCATGCGTGTTTCTTCGAGGATGGAGCGGGGCATGGCGGTTCCGGACGAAAGGCGATAGCGTATGCCAGCCGCGCGGTCCGCGCGTGACAAGTGTGCAGAAGCGGGCAGCGCGCCGCGCTCAGGCGCTCTTCTTCGGCCCGGCGGGCGGCTTCATGAGGTCCAGGCAGACACTGCGCTGAACGTCCTCCGCCGGCAGCTTGGCGCACACCGCGTCGAGCTTGGCCTGCAGCCGTTTCATCGCCGCCGCATGCGCCTGGCCCTTGTTCCACGCCACCAGCTTGCCGCCCACGCGCTGCAGCGAACGTGCGCTGCGCTCGTAGAAGGCGTTCGGCTGCGCCGCCGCCTCGTCGAACAGCTGCTGCACCGCGGCTTCGATGCGCGCTTCGTCCGCCGGCGTCAAGTCGATCAAAGCGCCGACGTGGCTGGCGCCCCACTGCAGCCGCGTGGCCGGACCTTCGGCCCGTTCGAAGGCCTGCTGCGACCAGCGCAACGCGCCCGCCGTGTCGCCGCGCTTCTTCGCGTTCGACGCCAGCGCGGACATCAGGTAGTAGGGCGAGTGGCTCTTCGTGAGGTTGGCCGTCAGCAGCGCGTCGGACTCGTCGAGCAGCCCCGCCTGCGCCAGCAGGTAGGCGGCAGCGGTGATGACCGCCTGCCGTTCGTAGCCATCGGTGATCTCGCGGTCGACCCGCGCCGCATGCTCGCGCACGTCGGCCAGCAGGGCTTGCGGCAGCGGCGTTCCGGCGTCTTTCGGCTCGTCCAGCCGAGCCAGTTCGACGCGCGCGATCAGCGCGGTGATGCGGTCGGCGCGCGACAGCGTGGCGTCCGCCTCGAGCACCTGCAGCGCGGCACCGTAGCGCTCGACCAGCTGCGCACGTTCGGCGCTGCGCGCCGCGGACAGCGCGCGCACGATGTCGCCGGCGAAGTTGGTCAGCACGTCCATCTGCGCGCGCGCCGCGGCAGGGTCGGCCAGCAGCGCCATCACCCGCGCGCGGGCGGTGGCGTCCGGCTTGGCGCCCGGCTTGGCCGCGTCGGTCGCCGCCACCGCCTTCAGCAGCAGCCGGGTCGCCGTCTCGGTCTGGCCGGCGGGGCAGGCGGCGGCGAGCTGCTTCAGCAGCGCCGGCATCTGCGTCGGCGGCACGATCTGCTGCTCGTCGGTTTCCCAGGCGTAGAAGGCGAGCAGTTTCCAGTCGTTCGGCGTCAGGCCGGCGCCGCCGCGTCGTGCGTCGGCCAGCACCGCCTTCACCGGCCGCTGCGCGTTCATGCCAAGGGTCAGGACCTGCGTGTACTGGGCGGCGTCGACTTCGCCGGGCAGCCGCGTCAGCTCTGCGCCGCCGGCGTCGAACAGCACCATGGTCGGGTAGCCGCGCACCTTGAAGCGGCTGCCGAGCTTCTGTGCGCCGGGGCTGTCGCCGTCGATGTAGACGGGCACGAAGGCCCGCGAGCGCTCGATGAAATCGACGCGGTTGAACAGCGTCGCCTTCACCTGGTTGCACGGCGGGCACCACTTGGCGCCCCAGTAGAGGAACACCGGCTTGCCTTCGGCCTGGGCGCGGGCAAAGGCGGCGTCGACGTCGGCGTCGCTCGCCGCGTGGGTCCACGCGATGCCGGCGTCGGCGGTGTCGGCCGCCGCCGTGGTCGCCGCC
>DASWVR010000206.1:0-13574 GCA_036401155.1 Piscinibacter sp.
CGGCCGCATCGGCAGCGTGCTGTCGGCCGGCCAGCAGCAGCGTGTCGCGCTGGCGCGGGCGTGGGCGATGCAGCCCGACGTGCTGCTGCTGGACGAACCGACCGCGAGCCTCGACCCCACCGCCAAGCGCGAGGTCGAGACCTTGATCGACGCGTTCGCGGGGCAGGGCATCACGGTGGTGATGAGTTCGCACAACCTGGGCCAGGTCAAGCGCCTGGCCGACCGCGTGCTGTACCTCGAACACGGCCGGCTCCTGGCCGACGTGCCGACTGCGCAGTTCTTCGACGGGCCCCTGCCCAAGGAGGCGAGCCTGTTTCTCCGAGGAGAGTTGCCGTGGGGATGATCCGCGTCCTTCGATGCGCTGCGGCCATGCTCGCGGTGGCCGTCTGCATGACGCTGCCCGCGGGTGCCCGGGAGCGCAGCATCGTCGTCGCGTCGACCACCTCGACCGAGCAATCGGGCCTGTTCGGGCATCTGCTGCCGGTGTTCACGCGGGCCAGGGGGATCGTGGTCAAGGTGGTGGCAGTGGGCACCGGCCAGGCGCTCGACATGGGACGCCGTGGCGACGCCGATGTCGTCTTCGTGCACGACCAGGTGGCCGAGCAGAAGTTCGTCGCCGAAGGCCACGGGCTGCGGCGACTGCCGGTGATGGTCAACGACTTCGTGCTGGTCGGACCGCAGAGCGATCCTGCCGGCGCGAAGGGGCGCGACATCGCCTCGGCGCTGCGGAAGGTGGCGTCCAGCGGGGCAAGCTTCATCTCGCGCGGCGACAAGAGCGGCACGCATGCGGCCGAGCTGCGCTACTGGGCGAGTTCCGGCACCACGCCGGCCGGCATGGCGGGCTACAAGGAGTGCGGCTGCGGCATGGGCCAGGCGCTGAACATCGCCTCGTCGAGCGACGCGTATGCGCTCACCGACCGCGGCACCTGGCTCAGCTTCAGGAACCGGGGCCGGCTCGCCGTGCTGGTCGAAGGCGACAGCCGCCTGTTCAACCAGTACGGCGTGATCGTCGTGAACCCGGCGCGGCACCCGCACGTGAAGAAGGAACTCGCGCAGGCGTTTGCCGACTGGCTGGTGTCCGACGAAGGGCAGCGCACCATCGCTAGCTACCGCGTGGGCGGCGAGCAGCTGTTCTTCCCCAACGCCGGCGCTGCTCGCTGACACGAGGGCCGGCGGCACGCGACGCCGGCAGGATGGCCGCAATGGTGGCAAGATGCCCCGAGCGGCTGCGCCTGGCCCTGCAGCCCGAGGAGACGAAACGATGGACAGCCTTGACCTGCAAGTGCTTTCGCAAGCACGCGAATGGTTCGCCGCCGGCCACAAGGTGTGGCTGGTGACGGTCATCGAGACCTGGGGCTCCGCGCCGCGGCCGCCCGGCGCGCTGCTGTGCCTGCGCGACGACGGCCTGGTGGTCGGTTCGGTCTCCGGCGGGTGCGTCGAAGACGACCTGATCGAACGGGTGCGCCACGGCGAACGCGTCGACGCCGCGTCGATGATCAGCTACGGCGTCAGCAAGGAAGAAGCCGCGCGCTTCGGCCTGCCCTGCGGCGGCAACCTGCGGCTGGTGCAGGAGCCGTTGCGCGAGCTGGCCTGGGTCGACGAACTGCTCGCGCGCACGGCGCGGCACGAGCTGGTGGCGCGGCGCCTCGACCTCGAGACGCAGGCCGTCACCATCGAGTCGGCCCACCGCGGCGAGGCCTTCCAGTTCGACGGCCGCACGCTGCGTGCGGTGTTCGGCCCGCGCTGGCGCATGCTGATCGTCGGCGCCGGCCAGCTCTCGCGGGTGCTGGCGCAGATGGCGCTGCCCCTGGACTTCGAGGTGACGGTGTGCGACCCGCGCGAGGAGTACCACCTCACCTGGGACGTGCCGGGAACGAACTTCTCGAAGGCGATGCCCGACGACGTGGCGACCGCCATGCAGCTCGACCCGCACTGCGCCGTCGTCGCGGTCACGCACGACCCCAAGCTCGACGACCTGGTGCTGCTGGAGGCGCTCAAGTCGCCCGCCTTCTACGTCGGCGCGCTCGGCTCGCGCGGCAACACGGCCAAGCGCAAGGAGCGGCTCGCGATGTTCGACCTCTCGCCCGGCGAGATCGCGCGCCTGCACGGCCCGGTGGGCCTCGACCTGGGCGGGCGCACGCCGGCGGAGATCGCGGTGGCGATCCTCGCCGAGATCATCGCGGTGAGGAACGGCGTCGCGCTGGTGCAGAAGAAGCAGGGCTCGGCGGTGCCGGAGGCGAGCGCAGCGCGGTAGATCGAGCCGGAGATGGATCCCGACTTTCGTCGGGATCCACGCCTTCGAACTCGCAGGCCCACGTGGCCCGCACGCGCGCGCGCACGCTTCAGAACCAGTAGTCGGCCACGCAGCGACCGTCGCGCGGCAAGTCTTCGAATGTGTCCAACCCGTCGAAATGATCGATCGGAATCTGCGCGACGGCCTCGGGCTGCGCCAGGCGCAGGTTGACGGCGATGCGCAGCCGCCCCTCGCCATCCCTGCGCTGGCCGCGCCAGAAGGCGACGCAGCCGCACACCGGGCAGAAGTGGAACTCGAGCGCTGTGCCCCTGACGAACGCCTGCGTGGTGCCCGAGACCCGGATGCCTTCGTTTTCGTAGTCGTACGCCCAGAGCACGCCGTAGCGGCGGCAGGCGGTGCAGTTGCACGCCGTTGCGCCGTCCGGCTGCCCGTCGAACTGCCATCGAACGGCGCCGCAAAGACAGGTTCCTTCGATCATGTCAGCATGCCTCCTCGTGGTCAGCAGCCGGCCGTGCCACCCGCGGCCATGGCCCGCAGCCGCTCGCCGATCTGGTCGGTGAGGCGAACCGCCGCGCGGCGGTGTGCCGCGGCAAGCGCGGGCACGGTGCCGGCGCCCGCACTCTCGGCCAGCACGCTGCGGCACACCAGCGTGGCACCGCCGCGCTGCGTGTTCGACACCGACCAGGTGCCCTCCAGCCGCGCCTCGCGGCCGGGAATCGATTCGAAGCGCTGCACGTCCACCCGAACGCGCCAGATCGCGGGCAGCGGCAGCGCCACGCCGCGCACGTCGACGGCGCCCCAGCGCGTGCTCAGGCGCTCGACGATCGCGCCGCGCAGTTCGTCCTGCAGCGGCGCGGCCCAGCGGTCCTGCTCGAGCAGCAGCAGCGAGTCGTCGGGCTGGCGCACCACGAACTGCGCGTGGTCGACCTGCGCCGGCACGCCTACCGGCAGCACGTCGACGTAGATCGGCGCGCCGCCGGCCGGCGCCGAAGCGGCACGTTCGGCCGGCAGCAGCGTGTGGAAGCGCTCGGGCAGCTTGGCGCTCGAGCAGGCGGCCAGCAGCGCCGCCAGCATCGCCGCGGCAATGGCGGTCGCTGCGGCCGACATGAACCTGCGTGTCATCGCGCTCCTTCTCCGGTGGCGCCGACCGGCGGGTCGGCGCGTTTGCCGCGCAGCATCGATTCGGGATGACGCTGCAGGTAGTCGCCGAGCGCGCGCAGCGACTGCGCGGCGCGCTGCAGTTCGATCATCGTCTGCTCCACGCCGCGCTGCATCGGTGCGGTCTCGTCGAGCACATTGCGGTCCAGCCGCGCGAGCGATTCCTGCACCGAGGCCAGCGTGCGCTGCACCTCGGCGAGCGCCTTCTGCGCCTCGGGCGAGAGTTCGCGGATGGCGGCCTGCGTCTGGCGCAGCGTGCCCTGCAGGTCGCGCCCGATCTCGTCGAAGGGCACCTTGCTGATGTTGGCGACGATCGCCGCGATCTGCGGCTGCAGGTCGTTGAGGTCGCCGGGCACCGAGGGAACGAGCGGCGTGCCGCCGCTGGTGTCGAGCGTCCCACGCGCCGCCTTGGTGGTGAAGTCGAGTGCCACGTACTGCGCGCCGGTCAGCAGGTTGGCGGTGCGCAACTGTGCGCGCACGCCATGGTCGACAAGCATCTTCAGGAACCGCAGGTCGGCGGCGGCGTCAGGCGCGGCCGTGCCGAGCATCGCCTCGCGCACCCGGCCCAGGCGCAGCGGGTAGATGTCGGCGGTCACCTCCACCGGGTAGCGCCGGCGCTTCGCGTCGTAATTCGGGGCCAGCGACCGCACGCTGCCGATCTCGATGCCGAGGAAGTCTACCGGCGAGCCGATGGCGAGCCCGCGCACCGAATGGTCGAACACCATGCGCACGGTGAGCGCCGGACCGTCGGGCGGCGCGAGCGCGGTGCGCCGGTCCTCGAACAGGAAGAAGCGGCTGCCGGCGGGCGCCGCCGGCTGGCCCTCGCTGCCGGGCAGGCGCTCGAACGCGATGCCGCCGGCGAGCACCGAGGTGAGCGCCTGGGTGTTGAGCGTCAGGCCGCTGGCGTTGAGCGAGAGATCGAGTCCGCTCGCGTTCCAGAAGCGCACCTGCTGCGTCACCAGCGGCTCGTAGGGCGACTCGATGAACACCTGCACGGTGAGTTCGTCATTCTTCGGGTCCAGTGTGTAGCCGGCCACGCGGCCCACCCGCGTGCGCCGGTAGTACACGGGCGAGCCGACGTCGAGCGAACCGAGGTCGTTGGCGCGCAGCACGAAGGTGCGGCCGGGCTCGCCGCGCAGCACGAAGGGCGGCATCTCGAGGCCGACGTAGCGCCTGCGCGGCTGCTCGGAGACACCCGCGTCGACGCCGATGTAGGCACCCGACAGCAAGGTGCCCAGCCCGCTCACGCCGGAGGTGCCGAAGCGCGGGCGGACGACCCAGAACAGCGTGTCCTCGACCGCGATGCCCGCGGCGGAGCGGTCGAAGCGCACGCCGACCAGCACCCGCTGGTGGTCCTTGCTCAGCGTCACGCTCTCGACCCGGCCGATGACCACTTCCTTGTAGCGCACCTCGGTCTTGCCCGGCTCCAGCCCCTCGGCGGTGCGGAACTCGATCAGCACCTCGGGGCCTGCCTGCAGCAGCGTGTTGACCAGCAGCGAGACACCGACGACCACCGCCAGGATCGGCACGATCCACACCAGCGACAACCGTGCCGGGTTCTTCTTGCGCACGATCGGCTCGGCGAGCGCCGGCGGTACCTGCGCGGGCGGCACGTCGCCGGGCACGGCGTCGTCGGGTTCCGGGTCGCGCGGCTCACTCATCTTCGGCAGGCTCCTGCCAGATCAGCCGCGGGTCGAAGCTGCGCGCCGCCAGCATCGTCAGCACGACGACCCCGGCGAACGCCAGCAGGCCGGGCTCCGGCGTGGCGCTGGCGAGGCGGCCGAAACGCACCATGCCCACCAGCATCACCACCACGTAGACGTCGAGCATCGACCAGCGGCCCACCGCCTCGACCATGCGGTAAAGGCGCGCACGCTCCAGCCGGCGCCAGCCGCGTGCGTAGCGCACCGACCAGGCGAGCACGCCGAGCGCACCGATCTTCAGCAAGGGCACCGCGATGCTGGCGATGAAGACGATGGCGGCGAGGAAGTAGGCCTTGTCGTGCCACAGCTCGGCGATGCCGGCGGCGATGGTGAAGCTCTCTTCGCGGAAGAAGTTCACCGTCGTCATGATCGGCAGGATGTTGGCCGGCACGTAGAACAACGTGGCCGCGATCAGGTAGGCCCAGGTGCGCTGCAGGCTGTGCGGCTCGCGCGCGGGCAGCGGATTGCGGCAGCGCGGGCAGCGCAGCCGCACGGTGTCCTCGGTGGCGTCGGCATGCGCCGCGGACACCGCGCCGCAGTTCTCGCAGCCGATGATCTGCGGCGGGCGCTCGCTCGCAGCGGCCAGGCTCGTCATCGGCCCTCCAGCCAGAGGTGCCTGAGGCCGCCCGACTCCAGCGCGGCGAGCAGCAGCGCCAGCGCGGCGAAGGCGAGCACGCCCGGCCCCGGCGTGGCGCTCGCCATCGACGCCAGCCGCACGATCGAGATCGCCGCCGCCACCGTCATCACCTCGACCATGCTCCAGCGCCAGGCCTCGTGCAGCGCACGCATGCACCAGGCGAACACCGGCGAGCGCCTGCCGCGCGCGAGCGGCACGAGGATCACCAGGCGCAGGCCGATCAGCAGCGCCGGCGCGACGATGGCCGTCAGCGCCGCAGACACCGCCACCAGGCGCTCGCCGCGGTCCCAGATCAGCGCGATCGACTCGGGCAGCGTGGCGGCGGTGTGGCCGCCGCCGAGCCGGATCTCGACGATCGGGCTCAGGTTGGCGATCAGCAGCACGACCGCCGCGGCGATGGTGAGCGCGAGCAGCGCGTGCACGCCCAGCAGGTGGCCGCGCGCGATGACCGCGGCGCAGCGGCTGCAATGCGCCACCTCGTCGGAGGCGAGCGGCCGCCAGCGGTGCACGGCATCGCACTGCTCGCAGACCACCAGTTGTTGTTGCAAGTCCGCCATCCCCTCATGCTTCTTGCGCGCACGGCGCCGCTCGAAGCGCGGCACCGCCTTTGCAGCGATGGTAGGAATGTGCCCGCGAAGCGCCTGTAGGACAAGCGCTGATGCACGTGCCGGCCGAAGCCCGCAGCCGGCCCCTCACTGGCGCATCTGCCGCGGCAGGAAGGTCGCGATCTCCGGCACCGCATACAGCAGCACCACCACGCCGGCCATCAGCAGGAAGAAGGGCGCGGCGGTGCGTGCGATGTAGCCGATCTCGCGGCGCGTCATGCCCTGCAGCACGAACAGGTTGAAGCCCACCGGCGGCGTGATCTGCGCCATCTCGACGACGATGACGACGAAGATGCCGAACCACAGCGGGTCGATGCCCGCCTTGTGCACCGTGGGCATGATGACGCCCATGGTCAGCACGACCATCGAGATGCCGTCGAGGAAGCAGCCGAGCAGCACGTAGAAAAAGGTCAGCGCGACGATCAGCTGGAACGGCGTGAGGCCGAGGCCGCCGATCCATTCCGCCAGGTGCCGGGGCAGGCCGATGTAGCCCATGCTCAGCGTGAGGAACGCGGCGCCCGAGAGGATCAGCGCGATCATGCAGTACAGCCGCGTGCCGCCCATCAGCGAGTCCTTGAAGGTGCGCCAGTTGAGCGAGCCCTGCACCGCCGAGATGAGCAGCGCGCCCACCACGCCGAGCGCCGCCGCCTCGGTGGCGGTGGCGACGCCGGCGTAGATCGACCCGAGCACCGCGGCGATCAGCAGCATCACCGGGATCAGGTTGCGCGATTCGGCGAGCTTCTCTCGCAGGCTCATCGGGGCGTCGGGCGGCGGCACCTGATCGGGGTGGCGCCAGGCCCACAGCGCGATGTAGCCCGAGAACACCGCGGCGATCAGCAGGCCGGGCAGCACGCCCGCGATGAACAGCTGCGCGATCGACACGTCGGCGCTGACGCCGTAGACGATCATGATGATCGACGGCGGGATCAGCAGGCCCAGCGTGCCGGCGCCGGCCAGCGAGCCGATGGCCATGCCGTCGGGGTAGCCGCGGCGTGCGAGCTCGGGCAGGCTCATCTTGCCGATCGTCGCGCAGGTGGCGGCGCTCGAACCCGAAACGGCGGCGAAGATCGCGCAGCCGAACACGTTGGTGTGCAGCAGCCGGCCGGGCAGGCGCTGCATCCACGGCGCGAGGCCGCGGAACATGTCTTCCGAGAGCCGGGTGCGAAACAGGATCTCGCCCATCCAGATGAACAGCGGCAGCGCCGTCAGCGTCCAGCTCGAGGCGGAGCCCCAGATCGTGACCGCCATCGCGTCGCCGGCGGGGCGCGCGCTGAACAGCTGCATCGCGATCCAGGCCACGCCCGACAGCGCGAGGCCGATCCACACGCCGCTGCCGAGAATCAGGAACAGCGCGACGATCAGCAGCGCGGTGACCGCGACCTCATTCATTGCGCGCCGCCTCGTCGGCCCGGTGCCGCACACGCCGGCCGCGAAGCTCGAGCACCAGCTCGTCGATGAATGCGATGGCGAGCACCACGGTGCCGATCGCCATCGTCAGTTGCGGAATCCACAGGGGCGTCGCGTCGCTGCCGGTGGAGATGTCGTGCAGCGCGTAGGAGACCCAGGCGAGCCGGCAGCTGTAGCCGGCGAACAGCAGCGCGAGCAGCGTGGCGGCGAACAGCGCCCAGATCTCGATGCCGCGCCGCCAGCCGCCGCGCAAGGCGTTGACGATCAGCGTGACGCGGATGTGCTCGCCCTTCTTCAGCGTGTGCGCGAGCGCGAGGAAGCCGGCCGAGGCCATCATGTAGCCGGCGTAGGCGTCGACGCCGGAGAGGTTGAAATGCAGCTGCCGCCCGAGGATGGAGGTCATCACCATCACGAGCAGCGCCACCATGAACAGCGCCGCCAGGGCGGCGGCGCCGTCATAGAGCGCGTCCAGCGTTCTTCGAATCGTGCTGACGCCGTCGCGCGACTCCATCACATCTTCTTGAAGGCGTCCACCACCGTCTGGCCTTCTGCGCCGGCCTTCTGCAGCCATTCCTGCAGCATCGTCTCGCCGACCTTCTTCATGTCGGCTTTCAGCTGCGGCGAGGGCTGCACGATGTTCATGCCGTTCTTCTTAAGCAGCTCGAGGTACTCGGTGTTCTTCTGCTGCGAGAGCGCCCAGCCGCGGGTTTCGGCATCGGCGGCGGCCTTCTGCAGCGCCGCCTGGGTGGGCTTGTCGAGCGCGTCGAAGGCCGCCTTGTTGACCAGCACTGCGTTTTTCGGCAGCCAGGCCTGCGTGTCGTAGAAGTACTTGATGTGCTCGTAGGTCTTGGTGTCGTAGCCGGTCGAGCCCGACGACATGTAGCTCTCGACGACGCCGGTGGCCATCGCCTGCGAGAGTTCCGCCGCCTGCACGGTGACCGGCTGCGCGCCGACCAGTTCGGCGATGCGCGCGGTGGCCGGGTTGTAGGCGCGCCACTTCACGCCCTTCAAGTCGGCCGCGGAGTCGATCGGCTTCTTGACGTAGATGCCCTGCGGCGGCCAGGCCACCGCGTACAGCAGCAGCATGCCCTGTTCGCCGAGCTTGCGCTCCATGAGCGGCTTCTGCGCCTTGTAGAGCTTCATCGCCGCGTCGTAGCTGTCGGCGAGGAAGGGAATGCCGTCGGCGCCGAAGATCGGCCACTCGTTGGAGAAGTTCGACAGCAGGATCTCACCGATCTGCGCCTGGCCGCCCTGCACGGCGCGCTTGATCTCGGGTGCCTTGAACAGCGAGGCGTTGGCGTGCACGGTGATCTTGAGCTTGCCGCCGGAGGCCTTGTCGACGTCGTTGGCGAACTGCTGCAGGTTCTCGGTGTGGAAGTTGCTGGCCGGATAGCCGGCGGGCAGGTCCCACTTCGTCTGGGCCATGGCATCGCTCGAGAGCGCCAGCGCGGCCGTCATGAGGGCGGTCTTGAAACGCATACAGAATCTCCTGTGTGTCCTGTGCAAGAAGGCCGAAGAATAAGCCGTGCAGACGGCCGCCAACGATAGGGCTTGACCCGGAGTGCGCCTTGAATTGCGTCGCCTTGGCCTCAGGAGGGTCCCCATGAATCGCAGGAGTTTCACCGCGTCGATCGCCGCGGCCGGCATGGCACCGCTGCGCGCCGCCAAAGCCAACTGGCGCCTTGCCACCGGCTACCGCGCCGAATCGTTCCACACGGTCAACGTGGCGGCAATGGCGAGCGAGGTCGCGCAGGCCACGCAGGGCGGCTTCGGCATCGAAGTCCATGCGACCAACGCGTTGGTCACGCTGGCGGAGGTGCGCGCCGCCTACAACGCCACCACGGCGCGCATCGCCGCACTGCTCGGCGCACAGGGGGTGGACGTGCCGATGGTCGAGGTGGGCACCGAGATCAAACGGCTGGGCGAGCGGTTCTCGCTCGAATGGCTGCGTCAGGTGGGACCGGAGGCGAATGAGATCTTCGTTCCGTATTTCACCCAGGGATAACCCAGGCACGTCATCCCGGCGAACGCCGGGATCCAGGCAGTCCGCCGTGACCCCCGGTGGATCCCCGCTTTCGCCGGGATGACGCCAGGGGGAAGCCGTGGCCGCCGGAAGTAGGATGCCGAGCAAGCGCCCGGCCTCGTCCATTGAAAGAAAGCAGATGCAAGAGACACCGCGCACCTCCGACCGATGGCAGTTCTGGATCGACCGTGGAGGCACCTTCACCGACGTCGTCGGCAAGCGGCCCGACGGCTCGCTCGTGACGCACAAACTGCTGTCGGACAACCCCGAGCAGTACCGCGACGCCGCGGTGGCGGGCATCCGCCACCTGCTGGGCCTCGGCAAGCACGAGCCGATCACGCCGGTGCTGGTCGAGTGCGTGAAGATGGGCACGACGGTCGCCACCAACGCGCTGCTCGAGCGCAAGGGCGAACCGACGCTGCTCGTCACCACCCGCGGCTTTCGCGACGCGCTGCGCATCGCCTACCAGGACCGGCCGCGTATCTTCGACCGCCACATCGTTCTGCCCGAGCTGCTGTACTCGCGTGTCATCGAGGCGCACGAGCGTGTCGGCGCCGACGGCACGGTGGTGCAGCCGCTGGACGAGGACCACCTGCGCGAGCGCCTGTGGGCGGCCTTCGACGCCGGACTGCGCAGCGTGGCCATCGTCTTCATGCACGGCTGGCGCTTCACGGCGCACGAAGCGGCGGCCAAACGGATCGCAGCCGAAGTCGGCTTTCCGCAGATCAGCGTCTCGCACGAGGTGAGCCCGCTGATGAAGGTGGTGAGCCGAGGCGACACGACGGTGGTCGACGCCTACCTGTCGCCGATCCTGCGCCGCTACGTCGAGCAGGTGGCCGGCGAGATGCCCGGCGTGAAGCTCTTCTTCATGCAATCGTCGGGCGGCCTGACCGACGCACATGCCTTCCAGGGCAAGGACGCGATCCTCTCGGGTCCCGCCGGCGGCATCGTGGGGATGGTGCGCACGGCGCAGATCGCGGATTTCGACCGCGTGATCGGCTTCGACATGGGCGGCACGTCCACCGACGTGAGCCACTTCGCCGGCGAGTTCGAGCGCGCCTTCGAAACGCTGGTGGCGGGCGTGCGCATGCGCGCGCCGATGATGAGCATCCACACCGTAGCCGCCGGCGGCGGATCGATCCTGAGCTTCGACGGCGCGCGTTTTCGCGCCGGGCCCGAGAGTGCCGGCGCCAACCCCGGGCCGGCATGTTATCGGCGCGGCGGACCGCTGGCGGTGACCGATGCGAACGTGATGGTCGGCAAGATCCAGCCGGCGCATTTCCCCAAGGTGTTCGGCCCCCACGCCAACGAGTCGCTGGACCGCGAGGTCGTGATGCAGAAGTTCGGCGCGATGGCCGCCGAGATCGAACGCGCCACCGGCTCCAGGCGCACGCCCGAGGAAGTGGCCGAGGGGTTCATCGACATCGCCGTCGGCGCGATGGCCAACGCGATCAAGAAGATCTCGGTGGCGCGCGGCTACGACGTGACGCGCTACACGCTGCAGTGTTTCGGCGGCGCCGGCGGCCAGCACGCCTGCCGCGTGGCCGACGCGCTCGGCATGAACCGCGTCTTCGCCCATCCTCTGGCCGGCGTGCTGTCGGCCTACGGCATGGGCCTCGCCGACCAGAGCGTGATGCGCGAGGCGGCGATCGAGCAGCCGCTTGCGACCTCGCTCGCCGCGGTGAGCGAGCGGCTCGATGCACTCGCCGCCGATGCCGAGGGCGAGCTGCGCAGGCAAGGCGTGAGCGGCGGCCAGGTGCACCTGCACCGGCGGGTGCACGTGCGCTACGAAGGCACGGACTCGGCGCTGGTGGTGCCCTTCGGCAGCGCGGTCGAGATCCAGTCCGGCTTCGAGGCGGCCTACCGCCAGCGCTTCGCCTTCCTGATGCAGGAGCGGCGCCTGATCGTCGAGGCGGTGTCGGTCGAGGCGGTGGGCGCCGGCGACGCGCCGGCCGAGCCGCGGCTGCCGACGGTGGGCGAGCAGGGCGCGCCGGTGGCCGAGACGGTCAAGCTGTTCAGCGGCGGGCGCTGGTGGGATGCCGCGCTGATCGTGCGCGAACAAACCCGGCCCGGCCAGTTCATCGACGGGCCGGCGATCATCGCCGAGAAGAACGCGACCACCGTCGTCGAGCCCGGCTGGCGGGCCCGGGTGACCGAGTTCGACCACCTGGTGCTCGAACGTTCGCAGCCGCGCGAGGTACGCCGCGCGATCGGCACCACGGTCGACCCGGTGATGCTGGAGGTGTTCAACAACCTCTTCATGAACATCGCCGAGCAGATGGGGCTGCAGCTGCAGAACACCGCCTACTCGGTCAACATCAAGGAGCGGCTGGACTTCAGCTGCGCGCTGTTCGATGCGCAGGGCAACCTGATCGCCAACGCGCCGCACATGCCGGTGCACCTCGGATCGATGAGCGAGTCGATCAAGACGGTGATCCACAAGAACGCCGGGCGCATCCAGGCCGGCGATGTGTTCGTGTTGAACGACCCTTACCACGGCGGCACGCACCTGCCCGACGTGACCGTGGTGACGCCGGTGTTCGACGAGAAGGGCGAGCACATCCTGTTCTACGTCGGCTCGCGCGGCCACCATGCAGACATCGGCGGCATCACGCCCGGCTCGATGCCGCCGTTCTCGACGCGCATCGAAGAGGAGGGCGTGCAGATCGACAACGTCAAGCTGGTCGACGGCGGCCGGCTGCTCGACCAGGAGATGCTCGCGCTGCTGCGTTCGGGGCCGCACCCGTCGCGCAACCCGGAGCAGAACCTCGCCGACCTGAAGGCGCAGATCGCCGCCAACGAAAAGGGCGTGCAGGAGCTGCGCAAGATGGTCGCGCAGTTCGGGCTCGACGTGGTGCAGGCCTACATGCGCCATGTGCAGGACAACGCCCAGGAGTCGGTGCGCCGTGTCATCACGAAGCTGAAGGACGGCGAGTTCACGCTGCCGCTGGACAACGGTGCGCGCATCCAGGTCGCGATCAAGGTGAACGTGGCGGATCGCAGCGCGGTCATCGACTTCACCGGCACCTCGGACCAGCTCACCAACAACTTCAACGCGCCCAAGGCGGTGTGCATGGCGGCAGTGCTGTACGTCTTCCGCACGCTGGTCAACGACGACATCCCGCTCAACGCCGGCTGCCTGAAGCCGCTGCAGGTGATCGTGCCCGAGGGTTCGATGCTCAACCCGCGCCCGCCCGCTTCGGTGGTGGCCGGCAACGTCGAGACCTCGACCTGCATCACCAACACGTTGTACGGTGCGCTGGGCGTGATGGCCTCGGGCCAGTGCACGATGAACAACTTCACCTTCGGCAACGCGCAGTACCAGTACTACGAGACCATCTCCGGCGGCTCGGGCGCTGGGCCGGACTTCGACGGCACCAGCGTCGTGCAGACGCACATGACCAATTCACGGCTCACCGATCCGGAGGTGCTGGAGTTCCGCTTCCCGGTTCGGCTGGACAGCTACGAGATCCGCAAGGGCTCGGGCGGCGCCGGCCAGCACCGCGGCGGCGATGGCGGCATCCGCCGGGTGCGCTTTCTGGAGGCGATGACGGCCTCCATCCTGTCCAACGGCCGCCACCGCGGCGCCTTCGGCATGGCCGGTGGCGAAGCCGGCAAGCCGGGCGTCAACCGTGTCGAGCGTGCGGACGGCTCGGTCTTGCTGCTCGACCACATCGGCTCGACCGAGATGGCGCCGGGGGACGTGTTCGTCATCGAGACGCCGGGGGGTGGGGGCTACGGTTCACCTTGAGGGTGAGTACGGCGCGGCCATCAACGTGCCGTACTC
>DASWVR010000207.1:0-1729 GCA_036401155.1 Piscinibacter sp.
GCCGAAGAGGCGGTGTCGCTGGGCGTTCCCGCGCTGGCCCTGTTCCCGGTGATCGAGGCCGCCGGCAAGACCGACGGCGCCGAAGAGGCATGGAACCCGGACGGTCTGGTGCCGCGCGTCGTGCAGGCGCTGAAGGCGCGCTTTCCGGAGCTCGGCGTGATCACCGACGTCGCGCTCGATCCCTACACCAGCCACGGCCAGGACGGCCTGATCGACCCGGACGACCCGCGCGGCTACGTGCTCAACGATGAGACGCTCGAGGCGCTCGCGAAACAGGCGTTGTGCCATGCGCAGGCGGGGGCCGACGTGGTCGCGCCGTCCGACATGATGGATGGGCGCATCGCGCGCATCCGCGCCGAGCTCGACAGCGACAATCGCATCTACACACGCATCCTCGCGTATTCGGCGAAGTACGCGTCGAGCTTCTACGGCCCCTTCCGCGACGCGGTGGGTTCGGCCGGCAATCTCGGCAAGGGTAACAAGTACACCTACCAGATGGACCCGGCGAACACCGATGAGGCGATCCGCGAGGTCGCGCTCGACATCGCCGAAGGCGCCGACATGTTCATGGTCAAGCCCGGTATGCCTTATCTCGACATCGTGCGTCGCGTGAAGACCGAGCTGCAGGTGCCGACCTACGCCTACCAGGTGAGTGGCGAGTACGCGATGCTGAAGGCGGCGATCGCCAATGGCTGGCTGGCGGAAGAGGCGTGCGTGATGGAGGCGCTGCTGTCGTTCAAGCGTGCCGGTGCCGACGGCATCCTGACCTACTTCGCGCTCGATGCGGCGCGCTGGCTGAAGGCCGCCGGCTGAGGCCGCGGGCGGTGTGCGGCCCCGGGATCGCTACCGGGGCAGCAGGCGGCCGGCCGCGCGACGCAGATCGAGGATCGATGCAATCCTGACGTCGACATAGGCCGGCCTTTTCACGTCGCGGCCGACCAGCACCGTCTTCATGCCCAGCCGGCGGGCGGTGCGCAGGTTGTCGGCGGAATCTTCGACCAGGATGCAGCACTGCGGCCGCAGCCGCAGATCGTGCAGCAGGTGGCGGAAGGCGCGCGCCTGCGGTTTCGGGTGGAAGCGCATCTGCTCGATGCCATATACCGCGGCGAAATGCCGGCGCATCCCCATCGCTTCGAGGACGGCGCCGGCGTAGCGCTGCGGTCCGTTCGAGAACACGATCTTGCGCCCCGGCAGGCGGCGCAGCAGCGCGCCGAGTGCGCGGTCGAAGACCATCATCGCGTGCAGCCGTTCGAAGCGGTGCGTTTCCGCGAGGAAGTGGTGCGGATTCACGCCGTGGTGGCGCATGAGACCGGTCAGCGTCGCGCCGTAGCGCCGCCAGTAGCGCACCCGCAGGGCGTTGGCGTCCTCGTCGCTGAGCGCGAGATGCCGCGCGAGGTAGGCCGTCATGCTCACGTTGATGTGCGGGAAGATGTGCGCGCTGGCGTTGTGCAGCGTGTTGTCCAGGTCGAAGAGCCACACCGGGCCTGCGCACGGTTTGCTCACGCCAATCTCAGCCCTTTCAGGGGCGCGGCTGGAAACGGACGATGGCGCGGCCGTCGTCGGTCGTCTTCGGCTG
The DNA here is from genome assembly GCA_036401155.1 of Piscinibacter sp. GTDB lineage: Bacteria > Pseudomonadota > Gammaproteobacteria > Burkholderiales > Burkholderiaceae_C > Albitalea. The sequence goes on from DASWVR010000207.1 coordinate 1,577, forward strand.
GGCCTTCCACGCATGGCCCTGCACGATCTCGAAGGTTGCGGGCAGGCGACCATCCCGGCGCAGCGCCTCGAAGGTCTGCCGGGCGGCTTCCCAGCCGCCTTTCCCCGCCAGGCCGCGCGGGCGCGCGACGCTCGCATTGGTGCAGCCCGACAG
>DASWVR010000208.1:0-11534 GCA_036401155.1 Piscinibacter sp.
GGCCAACCCACGGACACCGCCCGAACGGAGTTTCGTGGCGGACCCACAAAGTCCGTTCGGGCTGAGCCTGTCGAAGCCTCGTCGCCACGCACAGAAGGCCTCTTCACCCGCCAGCAGACCTGCACCATCTGCGAACGCGAATACGAGCCCGACGACATGGCCTATTGCCCGGCCTACCTCGGCCACATCTGCTCGCTGTGCTGCTCGCTCGACGCCCGCTGCAACGACATGTGCAAGCCCGAGGCGAACTGGTCGGCGCAATGGCAGGCGGCGGCGCGTGCGGTGCTGCCGGCGATGGCGTGGAACAAGCTCAACACCGAACTCGGCCGCTACCTGCTGCTGATGAGCGCGATCGTGCCGCTGCTGGGCATGCTGTTCTACATGATCTACCAGCACGAGCTGCGCCAGCTGCCCGGCCATGCCGAGGGCCTGCACACGGCGATGGCGCAGGGCATCGGCCTCGGCTTCATGAAGGTCTATGCGGCGCTGGTGATCGTCGCGGCCATCGTCACCTGGTGGCTGGTGCTCACGCACAAGAGCCGGCAGGTCGCGCAGGAGGAAAGCAACCGACAGACGCAGGCGCTCAACGAGCAGACGCAGGCGCTGCGGCGCGAGATCGAGTCGCACCAGCGCACCGACGAGGCGCTGCAGCTCGCCAAGCGCACCGCCGATCTCGCCAACCAGGCCAAGAGCCGCTACATCTCGACCATCAGCCATGAGCTGCGCACGCCGCTGAACAGCATCATCGGCTACGCCCAGCTGCTCGACGAGGACGAATCGGTGCCGCCGCACCGCAAGCAGGCGGTCAGCGTGATCCGCCGCGGCGGCGACCACCTGCTGTCGCTGATAGAGGGCACGCTCGACATCGCGCGCATCGAAGGCGGCAAGCTGACGCTGGACGTGAAGCCGATGCGCTTCCAGGAATGCGTGCAGCAGATCGTGCGCCTGTTCGAACTGCAAGCCGCGGCCAAGGGGCTCGTCTTCCGCCACGAGGTCAGCGGTGCCTTGCCCGAGGTCGTGCGCACCGACGAAAAGCGCATGCGCCAGGTGCTGATCAACGTGCTCGGCAACGCGGTCAAGTTCACCGGCGCCGGGCACGTGCTGTTCCGGCTCAGCTATGCGCGCGAGATGGCGGTGTTCGAGATCGAAGACAGCGGCCCCGGCATCGCGCCGCACGAGATCGAGCAGGTGTTCGAGCCCTTCGCCCGCGGCTCGGCGGTCAGCAGCGCCGCGAGCGGCGGCACCGGGCTCGGCCTCACGATCAGCAAGATGCTGACCGACCTGATGGGCGGCGAGATGACGGTGACGAGCCGCCTCGGCGAAGGCAGCCTGTTCCGCATCCGCCTGTTCCTGCCCGAGGTGCGCGCCGCGGTGGCCGAGCGCGAGCTGCCGCGCCGCGTGCGCATCGGCTACGCCGGCGAGCGCCGCCGCGTGCTGGTGGTCGACAACGAGGAGGTCGACCGCGACCTGCTCGTCAACGTGCTTGCACCGCTCGGCTTCGAGGTGCACTGCGCCGCCTCCGGGCACGAGTGCCTGGCGCTGCTGCACACGATGCAGCCCGACGCGATCCTGATGGACCTCGCGATGCCCGGCATCGACGGCTGGGAGACGGTCAGGCGCCTGCGTGCCGAAGGCCTGAGCCGCGCGCCGGTGGCGATCGTCTCGGCCAACGCCTTCGACAAGGGCCTGGACAACGACGTCGGCGTCGCCGCGGCCGACTTCGTGCTCAAGCCCGTGCGCAAGGCCGAACTGCTCGACTGGCTGGGCCGATCGCTCGCGCTCGAGTGGCTGCACGCGCCGCTGCCGCGGCCGGGGCCGCCGCCCGGCGCCGAGTCGGCGCCCGCGCTCGTCTACCCCAGCGACGAGCGGCTGCGTGCGCTCGAAGAGTTGATCGGCCTCGGCTACTTGCGTGGCATCGTCAAGCAGCTCGGCGCCATCGAGGCCGAAGCCCCCGCCTGCAGCGCATTCGTCGCCCACCTGCGCGAACTGGCGCAGCAGTTCCAGCTCGACGCGATGAGCGCCGTTCTCCGGAAGGCCCGGTCCGTCACTCCCGAGGTGCCGAAGGATGAGCGTGTTGCCGAATGAGACGCCGGCCTCCATGAACGACGAACTCGCACGCGCGGCAGCCGGCATGGTGCTGATCGTCGACGACGTGCCCGACAACCTGTCGCTGCTGCACGACGCGCTCGACGAGGCTGGCTACACCGTGCTGGTGGCGACCCACGGCGAGGCGGCGCTGCAGCGCGCCGCGCAAGCGCTGCCCGACATCGTGCTGCTCGACGCCGTGATGCCGGGCATGGACGGCTTCGAGGTCGCGCGCCGACTGAAGGCACGGCCCGACACCGCGCACATCCCGATCGTCTTCATGACGGGACTCACCGAAACCGAGCACGTGGTCGCGGCCTTCCAGGCCGGCGGCGTCGACTACGTGACCAAGCCGATCCGCCCGCGCGAGGTGCTGGCGCGCATCCCCGTGCACATGCAGGCCGCGCGCCAGGCGCGACAGGCGCGCAACGCACTCGACGCCTTCGGCCACGCGATGATGGCGATCCACGTCGGCAGCGGCCGCGCGGTATGGCAGACGCCGCTCGCGCGCTGCCTGCTGCAGCGCTACTTCACCGACGCTGACCCGATGGACAGCGCCCAGGTGCCGCCGCTGCTGCTGTGCTGGGTGCAGGCGCAGTCCGCCCGCGGCGCGCAGGGTCACGAACCGGCGCCGCTCGTGCTGGTCAGCGGGGCCCGCCAGCTGGTCTGCACGCTGCAGGAGCGCACCAGCGACGACGACTGGCTGATCGTGATGCGCGAGGTCTCCGACACCGCGGTGATCGAAGCGATGATGGCGAGCTTCAAGCTCACCCTGCGCGAAGCGGAGGTGCTGTACTGGGTGGTCAAGGGCAAGACCAATCGCGACATCGGCGACATCCTCGGCTCGAGCCCCGCGACGGTGAAGAAGCACCTCGAACACGTCTACGAGAAGCTGGGTGTCGAGACCCGCACCGCGGCGGCCGGACTGGCAATGAGCAAGGTGGCGCAGCTGGCGCAGCGCTGAGCAGGCTCGATTGCATCCGGGCTCATGCACGACATACCTGCGGTAGATCGCTCACCGGGATCACCTCCACATGGGCGGCCAGCGGATAGCGCCGCTGGACCGGCGCAACCACATAAGCCTGCTGCACGCCGAGATCGTCGAGTGCCTGCCAAAAACCCTTTGTCGGCTTGGGGGCCGACGAGAACTTGATCTCGAAACCGACACGCCGCATCCCCGCCGTCATCACGACGTCGAGTTCGGCGCCCGCCGCCGTTCGGTAGAAGCCGAGTTGCGTGTTCGGCAGTGCATGGGCGCGTATCTGCTCCACGACGAATCCTTCCCATGTCTGGCCGGCGATCGGGTGGCCCTGCAAATCGGCGATGGTCGCGACGTCGAGCAGCGCATGCACGAGACCGCTGTCGCGGAGGTAGACCTTGGGCGACTTCACCAGCCGCTTGCCCACGTTGACGAGCTCGGGTTTCAGGCGATAGACCATCATCGCGTCGACGAGAACGTCCAGATAGCGGCCCACCGTGGTGTGTGTAAGACCGCCGAGAGAAACACCGAGTTGCGAGGCATTGAACAGCTGCCCGTGCACGTGGGCGAGCATGCGCCAGAAGCGGTGCAGCGTGGCCGCCGGAATGCCCACGCCGAGCTGCGGAAGGTCGCGCTGCAAGAAGGTCTGGATGAAGTCTTGCCGCCACGTGAACGACAGCTCATCACTCGGCGCGGCATGGCTCAAGGGAAAGCCGCCGCGCAGCCAGAGGGACTGGAGCTGCAGCAAATCGGTTGCGACCTCGGACGCCAGCAGGGGCGTCAGTTCGAGGGTGCTGACACGGCCCGCAAGCGACTCGGACGTCTGGCGCAGCAGGGCCCCCGATGCGGAGCCGAGCATCAGGAAGCGCCCCGGCCGCCGATCCGCATCGATTTCCGGCCGCAGGGCAGAGAAGATCTCCGGCGCATGCTGAACTTCGTCGAGCACGACCAGCCGATCGCGATGGTGCGCGAAGAAGAGGTCCGGCTGCGCGAGCTGCGCCAGGTCGGCGGGGCGTTCCAGGTCGAGGAACAGCGTGTTGGGCGACTCGGCGGCGATCGCCCGCGCCAGCGTCGTCTTGCCGACCTGCCGCGGCCCCAGCAGGACGACGCCTGGAAAGAAGCCGAGCCGCTGGCGCAGCGTGGCGGCGAGTTGTCGTTCAATCATCCTTGCATATTGAGCGACGGCCGCTCAATTTACAAGGATGCGTCCAGTGACTCAGCTCGACGTCGAGTCGAAGCCGGCGCGGATCGAGACGTTGTCGGACCAGCCGTCGTGGTGCGGCAGGCCCGACAGCGCCAGCAGGACCCGGCTCTTCGGCGCCAGCACCGGCACCACCCTCAGCGGTGCGAGCGCGTAGAGGCTTTGCAGGTCCACGGCGCGCTGCGGCCGGTCCATCGCCACGATCACGCGTTCCTTGTCGATCATGATCGGAAGCGACCGGTGCTTGACTGCCAGGCGCAGCGGCAGCTTGTGCGCCACGGCCGGGTCGATGGGGAAACGCGACAAGTCCACCAGCGGGTAGCCCATCTTGTGCGCGATGGCGGTGTGCAGGTCGCCCTGGGTGATGACACCGCTGCGCACCAGGGCTTCGCCCACGGGCTCGTCGCCCTTCTTGTTCGTGAGGGCGCGTTGGAGCTGCTCGGGCGTCACCAGCCCGAGGTCGAGCAGCGACTGGCCGATCGGCAGCACGGGCAGGTGCTGCTGGCGCGCGATGGCCCCCAGCAACTCGGCCGGGGTGGCAATCCAGCGCTCGGCCGCCGTATCGTGTGCCGTGGGACCGAACTCGCAGCTCGTGTAGGCGGTGCGCGGCACGAAGACACGCAGCAGGGCGTCGTGGTCGTGGATCGGCGTGAACAGGAACAGGCCTTCGGGTGTTTCCACCCGGCCGGCGCTGCGGCCGGTGATCGGCGATCCGCCGTCGGCGCTGGCAAGGCAATAGCTGCGTTCGTGCTCGGCGGCGGGCACCCGTTCCGGCGTGCCGCCGTCTCGCAGCGCTTGCGCGCGCAGCGGCGTCGCGAGCGTGAGTCGACGCACGCGTGCCAGCGGCAGCGTCAGCGGCGTGCCTTGTGCACCCGTGCGGTATTGCAGGGTTCGCGCGCGCAGGTCGATGCCGAGCATCTCGCCCTCCACCAGGCTGCCGCTCGGGGTCTCGATGCGACAGGGCTGGGCGACGCCGATGTCGGGCGCGGGGCCATGCTGCCAGTCGAACGGCGGCGCCGGCCATTGCCAGCGCTCCTCGGGCTCGTCGATCAGCTCGGGAAAGGGCGGCAAAGAATCGAGGTCGGACATGTCGTTGTGGGACGAAGCCGAGACAGCATCCGGCACCATACACGGCGCGCCGCGGCGCCGCTGTGAACAAAGCCCGTGAAAGGTGCTTGCCGTGCGGCAAGTGTCAGCGCGGGGCGAGCAGCTCGACGATCCAGTCGACGAACACCCGCACACGCGGCGACAGCTGGCGCTGGTGCGCCACGATCACCGACACCGGCAGGGCGGGCGGGCGCCAGCGCGGCAGCACCTCCTCGACGACGCCGGCTTCGAGCATCTCCTCGACCCCCTGGCGCGGCGCCTGGATCAGCCCGAGGCCGGCGAGGCAGCAGGCCCAGTACGCTTCCGAACTGCTGACCGAGACGAGGCTGCGCATCTTCAGGCTGCGGTCGCGGCCGCCCTCGCGGTATTCCCACTCGAGGTCGCGCCCGGTGCGGGTGGAGAAGTAGTTAACCGCCACATGCTGCGGCAGGTCGGCCAGCGTGCGCGGCCGGCCGTGCCGCTCGAGGTAGTCGCGCGAGGCGAGGTTGACCTGCTGCATCAGCCCGACGCGCCGCGCCACCAGGCTCGAGTCGCGCAAGGGGCCGACGCGCACGACGCAGTCGATGGCTTCACCCACCGGGTCGACGAAGCGGTCGGAGGCGCTGAGCTTGAGCCGCATCTCGGGAAAGCGCACGAAGAAGTCGGGCAGCGCGGGGATCACCCTCAGCCGGGCGAGCCGCTCCGGCAGATCGACGCGCACGACACCGCGGGGCTGCACCTGCGGCGCGAACAGCTGCTCGGCGTCGGCGAGTTCGTCGAGCACGCGGCTGCAGCGTTCCAGGTAGAGACTGCCCTCGTGCGTCAGCGACACCTTGCGCGTGGTCCGCTGCAGCAGGCGCACGCCGAGCTGCTTCTCGAGCTGCTGGACCGCGTTGGTGACGGTCGCCCGCGGCAGGTCGAGCTGTTCGGCGGCCTTGCTGAAGCTCGAGTGCTCGGCCACGCGCCGAAACACCTGCATCGCTTGGAGTCGGTCCATCGCGGCGGCCTGGATTGTTGGCTGAACTCGAATAGTAATTGCAGTCGACGGCTCTTTATTCAGGCGATGCGCAGGCGGAACATGCAGCCCTGCCCCGCAACACCAAGGAGCCCCATTCATGAATTCCCGCCGACTCGGCCGCCAAGGCCCCCTCGTCAGTGCCCTCGGCCTCGGCTGCATGGGCATGTCCGACTTCTACGGCGCCGCCGACGAAGCCGAGAGCATCGCCACCATCCACGCCGCGCTCGACGCCGGCATCACGCTGCTGGACACCGGCGATTTCTACGGCCTCGGCCACAACGAGCTACTGATCCGCGACGCGCTGCGCGGGCGCCGCCGCGACGACGTGCAGCTCAGCGTCAAGTTCGGCGCGCTGCGCGACCCCGGCGGCGCATGGACAGGCTACGACGGCCGGCCGCAGGCGGTGCGCAACGCACTCGCCTACTCGCTGCGCCGCCTCGGCACCGACCATGTCGACATCTACCGGCTGTCGCGGCTCGACCCGGCGGTGCCCATCGAAGACACCGTCGGCGCGATCGCCGACATGGTGAAGGCGGGATACGTGCGCCATGTCGGCTTGTCGGAGGTGGCGTCCGACACGATCCGCCGCGCGCAGGCCGTGCACCCCATCGTCGACCTGCAGATCGAGTACTCGGTGATCTCGCGCGACATCGAGGCCGACATCCTGCCGACCTGCCGCGAACTGGGGATCGCCATCACCGCCTACGGCGTGCTCTCGCGCGGATTGATCAGCGGTCACTGGGCGGCCGACCGGCGGCTGCAGGCGGGCGACTTCCGCAGCATGAGCCCGCGGTTTGCCGGCGACAACCTGCGCCACAACCTGGCGTTGGTCGAGACGCTGCGGCACGTCGCGGGGCAACATGGCGCGAGCGTGGCGCAGGTGGCCATCGCCTGGGTGCTTTCGCGCGGTGAAGACATCGTGCCGCTGGTCGGCGCGCGCACGCGCGAGCGGCTTGCGGAGTCGCTGGGCGCGGCGACGCTGCTGCTCGGCGCCGACGCGCTGGCGCAGATCGAGCAATCGCTGCCGCCGGGCTCGGCGGCCGGCGAGCGCTACCCGGCACCGTTGATGGCTTTCCTCGACAGCGCACGGCCGGTCGCGCGTTGAGGCGGGCCGCGCGGGGTCAATGCCGGGTCGGCTGCCCCAGCGCCTGCATCATCGCGGCGAGTTCGAAGTCGATCGTCGTGTCGACCGCGGGCTGGTCGATGCCGGCGGAGAAGTTCTCCATCACCTGCGCCACGTCGGCGCGCAGGCCCTCCGCCATAGCCGCCGCCTGCTCGGGCGGCAGCATCGCGAGCAGGCGGCGCAGCGCGCATTCCTGGACGGCCTGCTTGACGGCGGTCTGCTGCATCAGGCGGGCCAGGCTCTTCAGCACGTCGGCATTCATCGCTGCTCTCCGGGGTCGATCGCCCCAGTATCGCAGCGCGCCGCGCGCGCCATGACGTTGCGATGGCGGGAGAGTGGACTATGCTCCACCGAGCGCGGATCCCAGCGCCCGTCCCACGCAGGCGTCTGACCGACGCGCATGCCGCCGAGGCCACCGCATGCCGGGCTACCTGGTCAAACACGAACGCATCGCCGTCGGCGGCACGGCCGACCTGACGATTCGTTCGCTGCTCGACCGTCAACAATTCAGCGACCCGCTCGACGCCGCGCTGCGGCTGGGCATCTCCTCGGCCGCATGGCCGCTGTTCGGCCTGCTGTGGCCGTCGGGGCGCCAGCTGGCCGCGCACATGGCCGTGCGCCCGATGCGGGCCGGCGAACGCATCCTCGAGATCGGCTGCGGCCTCGCGCTCGCGAGCCTGGTCAGCCACCGGCGCGGAGCCGACGTGACCGCCAGCGACTGCCACCCGCTCGCCGCCGGGTTCCTGGCCGAGAACCTGCGCCTGAACGGGCTGCCCCCGATGACGTACCGCCACGGCCACTGGACCGCCTCGGGCTTGGCCGCGGTGGCCTGGGCACCCGGCGATCCGCTGGCGGTGCATGGCCGGTTCGACCTCATCATCGGCAGCGACCTGCTCTATGAACGCGACGAGAGCGCATCGCTCGCCCGTTTCATCGCGCGCCATGCCGCGCCCGGCGCGCAGGTGCTGATCGTCGACCCCGACCGCGGCAACCGCGCCGCCTTCAGCCGCCAGATGGGCGCACTCGGCTTCGGCGTCACGCAGTTGCGGCTCGACCGCGCCGAGGCCGACGGGCAGCCCGCCTACAAGGGCCGCTTGCTCAGCTATCGCCAGCCCGCCGACGCTCGCTGACGGCGCCGTGCATCGAGCCAGGATCTGGCTATCGCCGCCGTTGACGCAAGCAATCGGCGACGCTCCCTGGGTCTAATACAATCTATCGCATGGCGAACATCGATAGTTTGCTTTCATTCCCCAACCCCAAGGAGTTCCAGATGAAAACTGTTGGCGACAAGCTCGAGGCATTCAGCGTCACCGGCGTCAAGCCCGGCTTCAACCACCACGAGGAAAACGGCCAGTCCGCTTTCGAGGCGATCACCGAGAAGAGCTTCCCGGGCAAGTGGAAGGTCATCTACTTCTGGCCCAAGGACTTCACCTTCGTCTGCCCGACCGAGATCGTCGGCTTCGACAAGCTCGCGAGCCAGTTCGCCGAGCGCGATGCGGTGCTGCTCGGCGGCTCGACCGACAACGAGTTCAGCAAGCTCGGCTGGCGGCGCGAGCACAAGGACCTGAGCAAGCTGCGCCACTACAGCTTCGGCGATTCGACCGGCTCGCTGGTCGACCAGCTCGGCGTGCGCGACCGCAACGAAGGCGTGGCGCTGCGTGCGACCTTCATCGTCGACCCCGACAACACGATCCAGCACGTGAGCGTGAACAACCTGAACGTCGGCCGCAACCCCGAAGAAGTGCTGCGCATCCTCGACGGTCTGCAGACCGACGAGCTGTGCCCGTGCAACCGCGGTGTCGGCGGCGAAACGCTCTGACCAGGAAGGCGAAACGGACATGGACTTCCTGAACAGCATCAAGGACCGCATGCCCGAGTACGCGAAGGACATCCGTCTCAATCTCGACGGTGTCATCGCGCGCTCGAGCCTGGCGCCCGAGGACGCGCTCGGCGTGGCGCTGGCGGCCGCTTTCGCGGCCAAGAGCAAGCCGCTGATCGACGCCTTCAAGGAGGCGGCGCCGCCGGCCGAAGCCTACGCGGCGCTGACCGCGGCCACGCTGATGGGCATGAACAACGCCTGGTACCCGTTCGTCGAGATGGCCGGCGACGAGGAGCTGAAGACGATGCGCGCCGAGCTGCGCATGAACGCCTATGCCACGAGCGGCGGCGTGGCCAAGAAGAAGTTCGAGGCCTATGCGCTGGCGGCGTCGATCGTCGGCAAGTGCCACTTCTGCGTCAAGTCGCACTTCGACCTGCTTCAGCGCGAAGGCCTCACCACGCAGCAGCTGCGCGACATCGGCCGCATCGCCGCGGTGGTCAACGCCGCGGCGCAGGTGCTTGCGGCAGAGTAAATCGGCGCGGGTCCCCTCGTTCCACAATGCGCCCCGAAAGGGGCGCATTGCCATGGACGTCGCTGACCGGTCGGCCAACCAGGTGGCGCGCTGCGTCGGGCCGACGGCGTGGACAAGGCGGCTCGCCATGGCGGGCGGCTTCGTGGTGCTCGCACTCGCCGGCTGCGCCGGCGAAGACACGCCGTCGACGTCGACACCGAAGGCGCAGGTCGAGGCCGCAGCGCGGCAGGCCGTGCCGGGCATGTCGTGGCAGGGGCCGGTCGTCACGGGCGACTTCAGCTGCCGCGGACGGCACGAATATGCGCTGCTGGGCACCAGCACGAGCGAGGTCGCCGTGGTCGTCTTCGCCGCCGAGCAGGCCGCGCCGATCGGCGTGCTGCGCTTTGCGCTGGCGAACCGGGGCCCGGCGTCGACGGTGCTGTCCAGGGAAGACCTCGACTTCGCGCCGGCGGACTTCGAACGCGATGTGGGTCCCGTGCCAGAGGGCCTGCTCCCCTCCCGGACCTGCCTGGGGCTGAGCGTCGGCGACGGGCGCGGGGCGGCGACGCACATCTACTGGAACCGCCACGCCAAACGTTTCGCCACCTGGACGGGTTGAGGTCCGGGGGCGAACGAAGCTGGTCTGCGCTGGACAGGGCGGCCCCGCCAGCGCGAGCGCCTCAACGCTGCGGCCGGCGCCCGGGTTCGGGCCGCCGCTCGCGGCGCTGCGGACCGGCGGGCGCACGCTCGCGCATGCGCGACTGCCGCTCCTGCTGTTCCTTGCGCGCCGTGTCGAGCAGCGCGTCGAGCGCCTCGGGTGCGATGCCCTTGAGCGCGCAGAAGTTGGTGCGCGTCAGTGTCGTCGTCTCGAAGTCGCGCAGTAGCGCGGCGCGCTTGCGGCGCGCGTCCTCGACCTGTTCCTCGCGCGCCTGGTGCAGCGCGCGGCGGCGCGCCAGCTCCTCGATCGCGGCGTTGCGGTGTTCGTCGCTCACCTCGCCGCTCGGCTGGCCGTCGAGGTCGATGCGGTGGCTGGCCCGGCTCATCGCGATCAGATAGCCGGTGCTGCCGGTGTGGCGGCGAAAGAACGCCGACAGCGCCTGCTTGCTGAACACGCCCGGCGCACGCTCCTGGATGTCGGCCTGGATGCGCAGCTTCAACGGCTTGAAGCCGCCGCCGAACAAGGCCGGGAAGCGCTGCTTGAGCTGCGCCGCGCACTCGGCCGGCGACAGCGTCGGCGCTGCCGGGGCGCCAGGCGGCGCCGGTGCGGACGCCGGGGCCGGCACCGCGGCGCTCTCGGCCTGCGGTGCCGAGGACTCGTCGGGCGTGCCGCGGTCGGCGGGCAGCTCGTCCGCTGAAGGCGGCGCGGAAGGGGTCGGATGCATGGGGAGGAGGCGAAACACCTGAAGGGCCCGTATTGTGAAGGCGAATCGCCGCGGCGCGCGGCCCATTCACACTCCCGCACAATCGCCCCGATGCATGAGGCCACGGACCCGACGGCAAGCGCCGTCTTCGACGAAGCGGATGCCTGCGCCGTGTGGCTGCTGCGCGTCCACGAGTCGCCGCCCGCCCCGCCGTGGAGCGAGGCCGACGCCGACTGGGCGACACGCGAGGCGCAGCGTCTGGAGGGCGAGGGCGCTTCGCTGGCGCGTTTCCTGGCGCGGCGGGCGCGCGTCGGCTACGAACGCCTGGCACAGCGCGGCGTCGCGGCGGCG
>DASWVR010000209.1:0-15093 GCA_036401155.1 Piscinibacter sp.
CCAGCGTGTGCTCGGTGTAGGGCGCGGGCTCGCCGCTGGGCCACAGCAGCGCGAGGGCGCTGAGCAGCAGCGCGTCGACGGCGGGCGGCGGCGTCTTGGGCACGAGCAGCGCACGCGCGGCCTGCGCGCTGCCCAGCCAGCGCAGCACGTGGAAACTCAGCGCCTGGGTGCCGGGCCGCGCCGCCGCGGGGCAGCGCGCCAGCACGTCGTTGAGCGAGTGGCCGGCCCGCACGGCCTGGACGGCGTCGGCGGTGTGCTGCAGCAGCCGCGCGAGGGGCAAGGACGGGGTCGGGGAAGGCGTCACCGCGGCGAGTCTAGGCCACACCACGGCATGAGTTCGTCCCGCCTGTTACGCTTTCACCCCGCCGTCCGGGAGCGAGCCATGCTCAGAGAATCCTCCAATCCGCTGCTGAAGAACGAAGACGAACTCGCCGGCCTGCCCGCGTCCGAGCGCATTCGCTACCGGCTGGTCGATGCCCATTGCCGCTACCACGCCAACGACAACATCGCCGGCTTCATCAAGGAGGGCGAGCTGGCGGAGCTGAAGGCCGAGGTCGAGGCCAAGATGCACGAGGTGCTCAAGTCGCTGGTGATCGACACCGACAGCGACCACAACACCAACGACACCGCCTCGCGCGTGGCCCGGATGTTCATCCACGAGGTGTTCAAGGGCCGCTACGTCGCGATGCCCTCGGTGACCGAGTTCCCCAACTTCTCGCGCCTGAACGAGCTGATGATCGTCGGCCCGGTCAAGGTGCGCAGCGCCTGCTCGCACCACCTGTGCCCGATCCTCGGCAAGGTGTGGATCGGCGTGCTGCCCAACGAGCACTCCAACCTGATCGGCCTGTCGAAGTACGCGCGCATCTGCGACTGGATCATGAGCCGGCCGCAGATCCAGGAAGAGGCGGTGACGATGCTCGCCAACGAGCTGCAGGAGCGCGTCAAGCCCGACGGCCTGGCGATCGTGATGGAAGCCGACCACTTCTGCATGCACTGGCGCGGCGTCAAGGACGACGAGTCGATGATGACCAACAGCGTGATGCGTGGCGCCTTCCTGAAAGACGCCAACCTGCGGCGCGAGTTTCTCTCGCTGCTCAGCAAGAAGAACAACTAGGAGACGGCCATGCTGGTGCGACTGATCTATGCAAGCCGGGCCGCCGGGCCGATGAACGCGGAGGAGCTGTCGACCCTGATGAAGGGGGCGCGCAGCCACAACGCCCACGCCGGCATCACCGGGGTGCTGGTCTTCTCCGACGGCATCTTCCTGCAGCTGCTGGAGGGCGGCCGCGACGCGATCAACGCGCTGTACAAGCGCATCGTCTGCGACGAGCGCCATCACCACGTGACGCTGCTGAGCTACGACGAACTCGCCGAGCGGCGCTTCGCCGGCTGGGCGATGGGACAGGCCAACCTGTCGCGCCTGAACCCCGGCATCCTGCTCAAGTACTCCGAGCGCGCGCAGCTCGACCCCTTCGGCATGAGCGCCGGTGCGGTGCTGGCGCTGTTCGACGAACTGGTGGCGACGGCGGTGATCGCCTGCCCGGGCTGAAAATCGCTGTCATCCCGGCGAACACCGGGATCCAAGCAGCGGTCGGCTCACTGTGACGATGGATCCCGGCTTTCGCCGGGATGACGGGTCTGCCGACTGGTGGATCAAGCCAGCTCGGCGTTGATCGCCGCGAGCACGCTCGCCCCCGGGCACAGCTGCGCCTCGCCGAGCTGGTTCAGGGGCTGATTGACCGTCTTCAGCTTCCCGTGCAGGTCGTCGGCGCTGCCGTCGACGTAGAGCAGCCCGGTCAGGATCTCGCCGCGCGCCTCGTGCGCCGCGATGTGGTTCATCGCCGCCAGGCGGTCGCCCGGGTCGTAGCCGACCGCCAGCTTGCGCAGGCGCAGCACGCTGCCGTCGTGCTGAGTCACCTCGATGATCTCGCCGGGCGAGTACGAGGCGGTGATGGCGTCGCGCCGCGGCATGAAGTCGAGCCGGTTCACCGCCTCGTTGTGGGCGCGCACGTAGTCGTAGCTCTTGGTGCTGCCGGCGTGGTTGTTGAACGCCACGCAGGGGCTCACGACGTCGATGAAGGCCGCGCCGCGGTGACGCAGCGCCCCCTTCATGAGCGGCACGAGCTGCTCCTTGTCGCCCGAGAAGCTGCGCGCGACGTAGCTCGCGCCGAGCTGCAGCGCGAGCGACACCAGGTCGATCGGCGTGTCGGTGTTGATCGCGCCCTTCTTCGACTTGCTGCCCTGGTCAGCGGTGGCCGAGAACTGGCCCTTGGTGAGGCCGTAGACGCCGTTGTTCTCGACGATGTAGGTCATGTTGACGCCGCGCCGCATAGCGTGTGCGAACTGGCCGAGACCGATCGAGGCCGAGTCGCCGTCGCCCGAGACGCCGAGGTAAAGCAGCTCGCGGTTGGCGAGGTTGGCCCCCGTCAGCACCGACGGCATGCGGCCGTGCACGGTGTTGAAGCCGTGCGAGTTGCCGAGGAAGTAGTCGGGTGTCTTCGACGAGCAGCCGATGCCCGACAGCTTGGCGACGCGGTGCGGCTCGATCTCGAGCTCCCAGCAGGCCTGGATCAGCGCCGCCGAGATGGAGTCGTGGCCGCAGCCGGCGCACAGCGTGGAGATCTTGCCTTCGTAGTCGCGCCGGGTGAAGCCGAGCGCGTTTTTCGGCAGCGTCGGGTGGTGCAGCCTGGGTTTGGTGATGTAGGTCATGGTGGTGTATTTCGCAGCTCGGTCCGGTCGGGGTACGTCATCCCGGCGAAAGCCGGGATCCATCGAGGAGGCAGATTCGTGGATCCCGGCTTTCGCCGGGATGACGGTGCTTGTCGGCGTGGTCGCGCTTCATGCGACCAGCCCTCCCTTGATCGGCGTGACCTTGGCGCCTTGCATGCGCCTGGCGATCGCATCGGTGATGAAGCGCGCCGTGATCGGCGTGCCGTCGAAGTGCAGCACCGGCACCAGCCGCGCCGGGTCGATCTCCTGCTCGGTGATCAGCATCGTGCGCAGCTGCCCGTCGCGGTTCTGCTCCACCACGAACACGGTGTCGTGTTCTTCGACGAACCGGTCCACCGCGTCGCTGAACGGAAAGGCGCGCACGCGCAGCAGGTCGACATGCAGCCCGCGCGCCTGCAGCGTATCGAAGGACTCGATCATCGCCGGGCTGGTCGAGCCGAAGTAGATGACGCCGTGGCGCGTCGGCTTGGCGGCGCGGCGCAGCACCGGCTGCGGCACCAGCGCCTTGGCGGTCTCGAACTTCTTCAGCAGCCGCTCGACGTTGTACACATAGTCGGGCCCGGCCTCGGAGTAGCGTGCATAGGCGTCGCGCGTGGTGCCGCGCGTGAAGTACGCGCCGCGCTCGGGGTGCGTGCCGGGCAGCGTGCGGTAGGGAATGCCGTCGCCGTCCACGTCGAGGTAGCGGCCGAAGTCGCGCCCGCTGTCGAGTTCCTCGCGCGACATCACCTTGCCGCGGTCGTAGCGGCGCGTGTCGTCCCATTCGAGCGGCTCGCACAGCCGGTGGTTCATGCCGATGTCGAGGTCGGTCATCAGGAAGATCGGCGTCTGCAGCCGGTCCGCGAGGTCGAGCGAGGCGGCGGCGAACTCGAAACACTCGCGCGGGTCTTCGGGGAACAGCAGCACGTGCTTGGTGTCGCCGTGCGAGGCATAGGCGCTGCTCAGCAGGTCGGCCTGCTGCGTGCGCGTGGGCATGCCGGTGGAGGGCCCGCCGCGCTGCACGTTGATGATGGTCGCCGGGATCTCGGCGAAGTAGGCGAGGCCGATGAACTCGGTCATCAGCGACACGCCGGGGCCCGAGGTCGCGGTGAAGGCGCGTGCGCCGTTCCAGCCGGCGCCGATCACCATGCCGATCGAGGCGATCTCGTCCTCGGCCTGCACGATCGCGAACTTGTTCTGCCCCGTCGCCTTGTCGACGCGCAGCTTGCTGCAGTACTTCTGGAACGCCTCGGCCACCGACGAGGACGGCGTGATCGGGTACCAGGCGCAGACCGTCGCGCCGCCGTACACGCAGCCGAGCGCCGCCGCGGCGTTGCCTTCCATGAAGATGCGGCGGCCGACCGCGTCGCGCCGCTCGATCTTCAGGTCGATGACGTCGTCGAGCACGTCGCGCCCGTGGTGCAGGCCCATCATGAAGGCGTCGAGGTTGGGCTCGATCAGCTTGGCCTTGCCCTTGTACTGCTCGCCGAGCAGCGTGGCGATCACCTCCGGCTCGATGCCCAGCAGCGACGCGAGCACACCCACGTAGACGATGTTCTTCAGCAGCTGGCGTTCGCGCGCGTCGGTGTAGCGCGTGGCGCACATCTCCGACAGCGGCACGCCGATCGGGTGCACGTCGGGGCGGAACATCGACGCCGGCAGCGGCTTGCTGCTGTCGTACAGCACATAGCCGCCGGGCTCGATCTCGGCCATGTCCTTGTCCCAGGTCTGCGGGTTCATCGCGACCATGAGGTCGACGCCGCCGCGCCGGCCGAGGTAGCCGCGCTCGGTGACGCGCACCTCGTACCAGGTGGGCAGCCCCTGGATGTTGGACGGGAAGATGTTGCGCGGGCTCACCGGCACACCCATGCGCAGCAGGCTGCGCGCGAACAGCTCGTTGGCCGAGGCCGAGCCCGAGCCGTTGACGTTGGCGAACTTGACGACGAAGTCGTTGACCGAGCGGATGCGTTTCTTGACCACGGCTTGGTCCATGTCAGTTTTCCATGGTGCGTGGCACATGAAGCTGCCGTTCGCCCTGAGCAGGGGACTGAGCTTGTCGAAGGCCCCGTGTCGAAGGGGCAGCGCCCGCGACAAGCCGACAGGGCTTCGACAAGCTCAGCCCGAACGGGTTTGGTATTCCGATCGTCCTGAGCCTGTCGAAGGGCAAGCTCAGCCCGAACGGGTTTGGTATTCCGATCGTCCTGAGCCTGTCGAAGGGCAAGCTCAGCCCGAACGGATCTTGTATTCCGATCGTCCTGAGCCTGGCGAAGGGCAAGCTCAGCCCGAACGGGTTTCGTATTCCGATCATCCTGAGCCTGTCGAAGGGCATGCTCAGCCCGAACGGAGTGGGGGAGCGGACTGCGTATTCCATGTCAGGCGACCTTGCGTTCAACGGGCGGATGGCTGCGGCAGCCGCGCCCGGCGCGTGTCTGCGTGATGCCGAACTTCTGCATGTCCCACGCCCCCGTCGGGCAGCGCTCGGCGCACAGGCCGCAATGCAGGCAGACGTCTTCGTCCTTCACCATCACGCGGCCGGTCTTGAGCTTGTCGGACACGTACAGGGCCTGGTCGGCGTGGCGCGCCGGCGCGCGCAGGCGTGTTCGCAGATCGGACTCCTCGCCGTTGAGGGTGAAGGTGATGCAGTCGGTCGGGCAGATGTCGACGCAGGCGTCGCACTCGATGCACTGGCCGGTCGAGAACACCGTCTGCACGTCGCAGTTGAGGCAGCGCTGCGCCTCCTTCCAGGCCGTCGCCACGTCGAAGCCGAGTTCGACCTCGACCTTGATGTTCTTCAGCACCTGGTTGACGTCGCGCCACGGCACCTTGTGGCGCGCCTCGGGCGCCACCGCGTTGTCGTAGCTCCACTCGTGGATGCCCATCTTCGTCGACACCAGCGTCACGCCGGGCGCGGGCCGCTGCGTCACGTCTTCGCCGTGCAGGAACTTGTCGATCGAGATCGCCGCCGCATGGCCCTGCGCCACCGCCCAGATGATGTTCTTGGGGCCGAGCGCGGCGTCGCCGCCGAAGAAGACATCGGGCCGGCTCGACTGCAGCGTGTTGGCGTCGAGCACCGGCATGCCGCTCTCGTCGAAGGCGATGCCGATGTGCCGCTCGATCCACGGGAAGGCGTTCTCCTGCCCGACCGCCACCAGCACCTCGTCGCAGTCGAACTCCTGCTCGGGCTCGCCGGTGGGCACGAGCTGGCGGCGCCCGCGCTCGTCGCGCACCGCCTTGACCTTCTCGAAGCGCATGCCGGTCAGCTTGCCGTCCTCGTGCAGGAAGGCCTTGGGCACTAGGCAGTCGAGGATCGGGATGCCTTCGTGGATGGCGTCTTCCTTCTCCCACGGCGAGGCCTTCATCTCGTCGAAGGGCGAACGCACGATCACCTTCACGTCCTCGCCGCCGAGTCGACGGGCGGTGCGGCAGCAGTCCATCGCGGTGTTGCCGCCGCCGAGCACGATGACACGTTTGCCGATATGCGTGACGTGGCCGAACGACACCGAGGCGAGCCAGTCGATGCCGATGTGGATTTGCGCCGCGGCCTCGCGCCGGCCCGGCACCGAGAGATCGCGCCCGCGCGGCGCGCCGGAGCCGACGAAGACCGCGTCCCAGTTCTCCGCCAGCAGCTGCTGCATCGACTCGATGCGCACGCCGCCGCGGAACTCGACGCCGAGCCGCAGCACGTAGCCGGTCTCTTCGTCGATCACCTCCTCGGGCAGGCGAAAGCGCGGGATCTGCGAGCGGATCATGCCGCCGGCCTTGGCGTCGGCATCGAAGATCGTCACCTGGTAGCCGAGCGGTGCGAGGTCACGCGCCACCGTGAGCGACGCGGGCCCGCCGCCGACGCAGGCGATGCGCTTGCCGTTCTTCTTCAGCATCGGGCGCGGCATGCGCTGCTCGACACCGTCGTCCTTGAAGTCGGCGGTCACGCGCTTGAGCCGGCAGATCGCCACCGGTTCGGGCTTGGACATCTGCGCCTCTTCGACCCGTCCGCGCCGGCAGGCCGGTTCGCAGGGCCGGTCGCAGGTGCGGCCGAGGATGCCCGGGAACACGTTGGACTCCCAGTTCACCAGGTAGGCGTCGGTGTATCGGCCTGCTGCGATGAGCCGGATGTACTCCGGCACGGGGGTGTGGGCCGGGCATGCCCACTGGCAATCGACCACTTTGTGAAAGTAGTCGGGGTCGCGGATATCGGTCGGCTGCAAAACTCCCCCTTTCAATCGCACGCAGCCTCGTGGGCCGGCGAACGGGTGAAACGCATACGTGGCGAATGATGCTACCGCTGCGTCGCCATGCAGCGCCGAGGGTTTGCGCGAACGCAACGCGCCGCAGTGAAGTACGCGCTGCTGCGCCGCAACAGCATGATCACGCCAAGGTGTCGGACCAGATCGTTCGCGCCCAGTTCCACGCGTAACCGCCTTCGGTCTCGTTCGCGGCCGCCGACAGGCCGCCCGAACCGGCCACCGTCTTGAAGGTCTTCTCGGCCGCCACGTACTCGTGCACGCTGGCCACGTGGATGACGTTCTTCGCGTCGACGAAGCTGTAGCAGGTGTTGGTGAGCATCGGCGCCGGGTTGATCTCCCAGCCGCTCAGCTCGGCCACGATCGCCGCGGCCGCGACCTTGGCGTGGTTGTTGGCCATGTGGCCGCTCTTGGGCATCGCCGGCGCCGCCAGGATCGCGTCGCCCAGCACATGGATGTCCTTGGCCGCCGTCGACTCGAAGTTGAGGTAGTTCACCTGGCACCAGCGGGCGTTGGCGTTGGCCAGGCCCGACTGCACCGCGATCGCGCCGGCGCGCATGCTCGGCAGCACGTTGAGCACGTCGGCTTTGACGTCGTCCTGCACCTCGAAGCGCACGCTGCGCGCCGCCGCATCCACCGCCACCGCCTTGTGCTGCGGGCGGTACTCGACCGTGCCGGCGTAGCGTTCGGCCCAGGCCTTCTTGAACAGCGCGCCTTTGGAGGTCACGTCGGGGTTGGCGTCGAAGACCAGCACCTTCGAGCGCGGCTTGGCGGCCTTGAAGTAGCTCGCCACCTGGCAGGCGCGTTCGTAGGGGCCGGGCGGGCAGCGGTAGGGCGCCTCGGGGATCGTGATCGCGTAGACGCCGCCGTCGGGCATCGCCTCGAGCTGGCGGCGCAGCGCGAGCGTTTCGGGCCCCGCCTTCCACGCCTGCAGGATGCGCCCCTGCTGGCCGGCGGCCTGCAGGCCGGCGACGCTGTCCCACATCAGCTCGACGCCGGGCGACAACACGAGCTTGTCGTAGCGGATCGTCGAGCCCGAATCGAGCGTGGCGGTCTTGCGCACGGCGTCGATGCGCGCCACCCGGTCCTTCACGACGGTCACGCCATGCGCGCCCTGCAGCGTGGTGTAGGGACGCGTCAGCTCCGCGAGCGTGCGGCTGCCGCCGAGCACGAGGTTGGACAGCGGGCAGGAGATGAACTGGTCGTCGGGCTCGATCAGCACGACCTCGATCTTGCGGTGCGACAGCAGCCGGATGTACTTGGCCGCCGTGGCGCCGCCGTAGCCGCCGCCGACCACCAGCACGCGCGCCTTGTCGGGGATGCCGCGCGGCGCCGCGCAGCCTGCGAGTCCGGCCAGGGCGGCACCGGCCGACGCCATCGCCAGCATCCATTCGCGTCGCTGCATCGTCATGGCGCGGCCCTCACTTGGGCTGCGCGGCGAAGTAGGCCGCGAGCTGCTGAATCTGAACTTCGTTGAAGCCCTTGGCGAGCTGGTGCATCACGGTGGCGTTGCGCGTTCCGCTCTGGAAGCCCTTCATCTGCTCGACGAAGTAGCCGGCGGGCATGCCCGCGAGGCCCGGCACGGCCCCCGACGGAATGGCCCGCCCGTCGGTGCCGTGGCAGCTGGCGCAGGTGGCGGCCAGGGCGCGCACCTGCAGCGCCGCGGCCTGCTGCGCGTGCGCCGCGCTGCCGCCGGCCACCAAGATCGACAACGCACCGACCACGCAGAGCTGCTTCATCGCCGTGTCCCCCAGTCGAGCTCAATGTAGTGGCGCGCGAGTTCGGGCGGCAGCGGGGAATCCAGAAGAACGGCCACCATGCGCAACGCGTCGGCGGCCGTCGGCCACAGGCGCGCGCGCTGGCTGGTCCCGAGGGCGGCGTCGACCCAGCTGCGCAGCAACACCGGGCGCAGCATCCAGGGCAGCGCCTCGACGTCGAGCAGCGCACGCGCGAGCGCGTCGCCGTCGGGCGGCATGCACGGCGGCACGCTCTCCGCTGGAACGATGGCCGACATCGTCGCCAGATACCAGCTGCGTCCGGCCGCCGGGTCGGGGCCCGGCACCATGCGGGCGAGGTAGGCCGCGACGCTCGCGATGCGCATGATCGTCATGCCCGGCAGGCCGGCCAGGTCGTTGTGCTCTTCGGGCAGCGCGGGCACCGGCGGCTTCTCGCCGAGGCGGCGGCGCATCAGCAGCCAGTGAAGCCGGTCGATCGGGCGCAGCGGCGAATAGGCGGCCACCACGCGGCGCGTCGATTCGAGCAGCGTGCGGCGATCGACCTTCGAGTGGGTGCGCATGCGGTCGAGCAACGCTTCGAGGCAGGGCAGCCTCGCCGCGTCCGTGAGCGAGGTCACATCCTGGCGCAGCACCGCCGCGGTGGGGGTGTCCTGCGTCTCCGTCGTCCACGCGACGAACGAGGGCACGCTGTCGACCGGCGTGATCAGCGCGAGGATGGCCGCATGCAGCTCCGCCGGACCCTGCACCCGCGACAGGCGCGACAGCGCCTCACGCTCGAGCTGCGCGTCGTGCTCGCTCACAGCGTGCCGGCACCGCGGAAGCGAAACAGCCCGGCAATGACCCAGGTCGGGAACTGGTCCAGTGCATCGTTGTAGTTCTGCGTGGCCTCGTTGAACTGGCGGCGCGCGAAGCCGAGCGTGCTGTCGGCGGCAGCGAGTTCCTCGCCCAGCACCGACACGCCGAGGCCGGCCAGCATCTCAGGCCGGGCCGGCAGTTCCGCCTTCAGGCGCGCGCGGGCCTCGGCCAGCGTCTCTTCGGCCAGGCGCAGGCTCGCCATCGGCCGGGCGGCGCTCGGCCGGCTGCGCACCACGTCGCAGGCCGCCTGCAGCTGGCCGCAGGCGGCGATCACCGCGTCGAGCGCGGCCGGCTCGTGTTCGAGCAGCGGGCGCAATCCGTCGACCCATTGCTCCAGCAGCAGGTGGCGCTGGCGGATCTGCGCATCCACCGGCACGAAGGCCTTGGATATGTCGTTGCGCAGGCTCACGAGGCGGTTGTAGGCGCCGACGGCCCAGAACAGCAGCACGGCGGCGACGGCCCAGCCGGCGATCTGCGGCGTGGTCACTAGGGTACCCCCGGCTTTGCGCGTCTCATGGGACGCGACTCTACAAGAGCGCGCCGACGCTTCGACGCAGCCCGCAGCATCGACGGCGTCCCACCGGCGACGATCGGCGCATGGCGCGTTGCGTCGACGCCATGCCCGCCCGGTTATCGTTCGCTGCACACCAGCCTGTTTTCGGAGGCACCTCATGAGCGGTCCCGAACCGCGTTTCGCGAAGATCGCCGCCGTCATCGGCGACCCGACCCGCGCGCGCATGCTCGCGGCGCTGATGGGCGGGCAGTACCTGGCCGCCGGCGAACTGGCCGCTGCCGCCGGCGTGACGGCGCAGACGGCGAGCAGCCATGTGGCCCGGCTGCTCGAGGCCGAGCTGGTGGTGCTTCGCACCCAGGGCCGGCACCGCTACGTGCGCCTGGCCGACGCCGACATCGCGCATGCGCTGGAGGCCTTGTCGCTGGTGGCCGAGCGCCACGCACAGCCCGACAAGTGGTCGCGCGGACACTACAAGCCCTTGAAGGCGGCGCGCACCTGCTACGGCCACCTCGCCGGCGAACTCGGCGTCGGCCTCTTCGAGGGACTGCTCGCGCGCGGCACCCTGCTGCCGCACGACGGCCATTTCGTGCTGAGCGACGCGGGCCGCGGCGAGCTGGCGGGGCTCGGGATCGCGCTGCCGGAGCGGCTTGCCGCATCGGCGGCGCGGCGCTTTGCCTACCCGTGCCTCGATTGGTCCGAGCGCCGCGACCACCTGGCCGGCAGCCTGGCGGTGGCCCTGCTAGAACGCAGCCTCGCCAACGACTGGCTGCGCCGCCTGAAGGACTCGCGCGCCTTGCAGCTCACGCCCGCGGGCCAGCGCGCATTCGCGCCCTGGCTGGCCCGCGCCTGAGCCGCACCGATCAGACGCCCGCCGGCTCGGTGTCGGCAAACGGCCCCGCGCCATGCGCGCGCCAGGCCTTGTAGCCGCGCGCGCGCAGCGCGCAGGCAGGGCATTGGCCGCAGCCATAGCCCCATTCGTGGCGCTGCTCGCGTTCGCCGAGGTAGCAGCTGTGCGTGTGCTCGACGATCAGCTCGTTGAGCGCTTCGCCGCCGAGCGACGCCGACAAGGCCCAGGTCTGCGCCTTGTCGAGCCACATCAGCGGCGTCTCGATCGTCATCTTGGTGTCCATGCCGAGGCTCAGCGCCACCTGCATCGCCTTCAGCGTGTTGTCGCGACAGTCCGGGTAGCCGGAGAAATCGGTCTCGCACATGCCGCCCACCAGCACGTCGAGCCCGCGCCGGTAGGCCACGGTCGCGGCAAAGGTGAAGAACAGCAGGTTGCGCCCCGGCACGAAGGTGTTCGGCAGGCCGTTGGCCTGCATGTGGATCGCACGCTCGTCGGTGAGCGCGGTGTCCGACAGCTGGCCCAGCAGCGAGAGA
Organism: Piscinibacter sp.; assembly: GCA_036401155.1. Classification (GTDB taxonomy): domain Bacteria; phylum Pseudomonadota; class Gammaproteobacteria; order Burkholderiales; family Burkholderiaceae_C; genus Albitalea. The sequence goes on from DASWVR010000209.1 coordinate 11,433, forward strand.
TCAAGCAAGTGGTCGTCGCCGAGCCGCGTGTTCCATTGCGGGAACTGCGCGTGCAACTGCGCCCGCACAGCGAGCCGGCATTCGAGCTCGACCAGGTGACGCTGGCCGTAGTCGAAGCCGATGGTTTCGACGTGGGCGTAGCGGTCCAGCGCCCAGGCGAGGCAGGCGGTGGAGTCCTGGCCCCCGGAAAACAGCACCAGCGCGTGTCGAGAATCGGCCATCCCGCGATGGTACCCGCGCGCTCTCGAATCTCTTGTGTCACTCAAGCTGGAACCCCCGCTCGGCGGGGGCCCGGGGGTGCGGTGCACACGCCCGCAGGGCAGGGCGAGGTGCCCAGCTTCAGCTGCGCACCTCGCCCTGCCCCAGAACCACCCACTTCATCGACGTCAGCCCCTCCAGCCCCACCGGCCCGCGGGCGTGGAACTTGTCGGTGCTGATGCCGATCTCGGCGCCCAATCCGTATTCGAAGCCGTCGGCAAAACGGGTCGAAGCGTTGACCATCACGCTGGCCGAATCGACTTCGCGCAGGAAACGCATCGCGTTCGGGTGGCTGTCGGTGAGGATCGCGTCGGTGTGGTGCGAGCCATAGCGGTTGATGTGGGCGATCGCCTCATCGAGGCTCGCGACCACCTTCACGCTGATGATGGGGGCGAGGTACTCCTCGCTCCAGTCCTGCTCGGTGGCGGGCACGAGCGTCGCGCCGGCCACCTGCGACAGGATGGCCTGCGCCTTTGGATCGCAGCGCATCTCGACCCCCTTGGCGGCCCAGGTGACGCCGATCTTCGGCAGGAAAACGGGTGCCATCGCTTCGTGCACCAGCAGCGACTCGGCGGCGTTGCAGGGGCTGAACTTCTGCGTCTTCGCGTTGTCGGTGACCTTCAGCGCGAGCTCGAGGTCGACCCGCGCATCGACGTAGACATGGCAGTTGCCGTCGAGGTGTTTGATCACCGGCACCTTCGCTTCGCGGCTGATGCGCTCGATCAGCCCCTTGCCGCCGCGCGGAATGATCACGTCGACCGCTTCGGGCGACGCGATCAGGTGGCCGACGGCGGCACGGTCGGTGGTCTCGACCAGCTGCACTGCCTCGGGCGGCAGGCCGGCTTCGGCGAGCGCGCGCTGCACCAGCTTCCACAGCGCAAGGTTGGAGTGCAGCGCCTCCGAGCCGCCGCGCAGGATGCAGGCGTTGCCGCTCTTGATCGCGAGCGACGCCGCCTCGATCGTCACGTTGGGGCGGCTCTCGTAGATCATGCCGAAGACGCCGAGCGGCACGCGCATCTGGCCGACGCTGATGCCGCTCGGCTGGCGGCGCAGGTTGTTGATCTCGCCGATCGGGTCGGGCATCGCGGCGATCTGCTCGCAGCCCTGCGCGACGGTGTCGATGATCTTCGGCGTGAGCCGCAGGCGGTCGACCATCGGCGCGGCCAGGCCGGTGGCCTGCGCGGCCTCGATGTCCTGCGTGTTGGCAGGGGCGAGCATGGCCTGCTCGCTGCACAGCAGCCGCGCCAGCGCCAGCAGCGCCGCGTTTTTCGCCGCCGTCGGTGCCGCCGCCATCTTCGTGCTGGCTGCGCGCGCGGCCGCGCCCATGTGGGCGATGGTGGCCTGGAGGTCGGTGGAGGTCATGCGCCGATTGTCGCAAACCGGCGCCGGCGCGGCGCTACGGGACCGGGCGGTTCACCACCTGGGCATTGGCGCTGCCGGTGTCGACCTTGACCTCGATCTGCTGCGCCGTGCCGGTGCTCTTGACGAGGGCCGAGAAGACCGGCGTGTCGAACGGTATCTCGCTGCCGATCGGGCTGCCGTTGGTCATGTCGACCAGCTGCAGCAGGTGGTTCTGCGGCCCGAGCGTGTTGACGCTCGCGACCAGCGCGATGCTGCAATCGGCGCTGAAGAACACGCGCGGCTGGAACACGTGGGGCGACGGGGCCGACGACTGCATGTTGGCCGGCACCTGGCGCAGCACGTGTGGGTTGGCCATGTCGACGAAGGTGAAGACGTTCTGCGAGGAGAAGCCGGGCAGCTGCCCCGACAGCACCACGCCGCGGGTGAGCGCGCCGGCGGCCGCGTCGTCGCAGAAGCCGGCGCCGCCGAGCGTGGACACCGGTCCGAGCGTGAACCCGATCTCCTGGCCGAGCTGCTGCGTGCCGCGGAAGAACACCGCCTTGCGTGGCTGCGGCAGCGTCGGCGCGCCGCTCGAGACCTGCACGCGGAACGTGCCGCTGCGGCTGGTAGCCGTCGACGGCAGCGCGCTGGTGTACGGCGCGGGGCTGGCCTCGACCAGGGCACCGGCCGCGCGGCCGACGGTCAGCGACAGCGCTGCGGTGTCGTTCGGTCCGGCGGGGCCGGAGCTGCCGCGCAGTGTCAGCGCCGACCTGCCGAAGCCGGCCGACGCCGTCGCCGTGAGAGTCAGCGAGCCGGCGCTCTGCGTGGCAGCGATCGTCAGCGGCGAGGCGGTGACGCCGAGGGGCAAGCCGGTGACGGTGACCGTGACCGCGCCGGCGAAGGGCGCCGTGCGGACGATCGTCACCGGAACCGTCGCCGATCGTGTCCGCTCGATGAGCAGCGCAGGTGCCGCCGTCGTGAGCGTGAAGCTGCCGATCGGTGCCGGCGGCGGAGCAACGGTGAAGTTCGAGGTCGCGGAATAGGTCTTGATCGACACGCCGTCGGACAGCAGGCCGTTGACGACAATGGTGTGCGGACCGGGCATCATCGGCAGCACGCCGGCGACATGGCCGGTGGCCGGCGCCAGTGCATTGGGCACGACCGCGCCGTCAAGCCACAGCTCGGGCACCGAATGGACGCTGACACCCTGCCATGCCACCTGGGCCCGGACCCGGCAGGCGCCGCTGGCCACCGGGGTGCAGGCCACCGTCGAACCCGAGGTGGGCGCCTGGATCTCGTAGCGCGGCGTGGCGCAGGCGGACAGCAGGCCCGCGAGCACGACCGGCAAGATGCTGCGGGCCACGGCCCGCCACGTGTGCTGCATGTTCATGGTCGCCCCCGTGTTGTGGTGCCGCACCACCCTACGCCGGTCGCCGTTGAGCGGCCATCCCGCGATTGGCAGTCAGCGCAGCGGCAGCCGCATTTGCAGCTGGTGCAGCGGCAAGGGCAGGAATCCCAGCGCCCGCAAGGCGGCGCCGGCGACGTCGTCGCGCATCAGCTGCGGCACACGCACGGCGTGCGCGGGATGGGCATCGATCAGGGCGGCCAGCAGGTGGCGTGCGTCGTGCTGGGCGGGATCGAGGTCGTTGAGCAGGCCGATCGACAGGCGCTGCGGCGCGACCTCGGCGAACTGCATCAGCGCGCGACCGCTGCGCCACAGCACCGAGGCCGGATCGGCGTGGGCCAGAGCATGGCCGGACACCTGGTACGGCAGGTCGGGGTGCCCGCGCGCCTGCAGCCACCGGCTGGCGCGGTGCGGCGTGATGCGCCTGGGCGCGACCCCGGCGGATGCGGCCGCACCGGGCGCACGCTCGAAGCCCCACAAGGGGGCAAGCTCGGCAAAGCCGTGCGCCCGATAGAGCCGCACGGCCGGCGTGTTCTGCGCGAAGACCTCGAGTTCGACGGCCTCGAGGCCGTCGGTGCGCGCGTCGTCGATCACGCGACGCAGCAGCAGCCCCGCCGCGCCGGTGCCGCGCGCCCGGGGCAGCAGCCCCATGCCGCC
>DASWVR010000210.1:0-16172 GCA_036401155.1 Piscinibacter sp.
GCCGGGCGTCCGGCATCGCGCCACGCCTGCACCTGCAGGTGGGTCGTGCTCGAACACGAGCCCGAGAGCACCGCCGCGCCGCCGCCCACCGCCTCGAGCGTCGCGGCCGCGGCGTCGAGCACGACCCAGCCGTTCTCCGCATACACGGCGGGCAGGCCGAGCGCCACGCCCGAGCCGGCGACGATCAGCGGATGGTCGAACGACGCCCGGGCCAGCGTGCGCAGGGCGTCGTCGTCGATCGCGTCGGCGACGGCGAAGCGCACGCCGTCGCCGAGCAGCGCGTCGACCTGCGTGCGCACGGCCCGCGGCCCATGAGCGACGGCGTCGTGGCGGATCAGTCCGACCCTGGCGCGGCACTGGGCCTGCATCACGCGAACCAGGTTCGCGTCGGTCATCGGCGTCAGCGGGTGATCGCGCATGCCGGTGTCCGACAGCAGCGCGTCGCCGACGAACAGGTGGCCGCGGTACACCGTGCGGCCGTTCTCCGGGAGGGCCGGGCAGACGATTGCCAAACGTGCGCCGAGCTCGTCCATCAGCGCCTCGGCAACGGGGCCGATGTTGCCGCGCGGCGTCGAGTCGAAGGTCGAGCAGACCTTGAAGTAGCACTGGCGCGCCCCCGCGCTCCGTAGCCAGCGGCAGGCGGCGAGCGACTCGCGCACCGCGTCGCCGACCGGCGCGGTGCGCGACTTCAGCGCGACGACGATCGCGTCGGCAGCCGGCGCGTCGCCCTGCGGCACGCCGATCACCTGCTGCGTGCGCATGCCGGCGCGTACCAGCATGCTCGCGACGTCGGTCGCGCCGGTGAAGTCGTCGGCGATGACGCCGAGCACCGCCACGTTCAGCCTTTCGCGCCGGTGGCCTCGCCCGGCAGCACGATCCGGGCGAGCGCGGCGTAGAACTTGACGACGGCCGCATCGTCCTCGTCGCCGTGGCCGGCGGCGGCGGTGGCCAGGTAAAGCTGGTGCGCGGCCGCGGCGAGCGGCAGCGGAAACTGCAGCCGGCGCGCCGCGTCGAGCACGATGCCCAGGTCCTTGACGAAGATGTTCACGCTCGACAGCGGCGTGTAGTCGCCGTCGAGGATGTGCGGCACGCGGTTCTGGAACATCCAGCTCATGCCGGCCGAGTTGCAGATCACCTCGTAGAGCTGGCGGGCGTCGGCGCCCGCATGCATGCCGAGCGCCATCGCCTCGCATGCCGCAGCGATGTGCACGCCGGCCAGGTGCTGGTTCACCATCTTGACGGTCGAGCCGATGCCGGCGCGGTCGCCGAGGCGATAGACCTTGCCGGCGATCGCGTCGAGCGCGGGGCCGGCGACTGCGAAGGCCGCGGGTGTGCCAGAGGCCATCACCGTCATCTGGCCCTCGGCCGCCTTCTTCGCGCCGCCGGAGACCGGGCCGTCGATCAGTTGCAGGCCGTGTTCGGCCAGGCGCGCGGCCCATTGCGGCGGCAGCGACGGGTCGACGGTGGCCGAGGTCACGGCCGCCGAGCCCTTCTTCAGCAGCGTCGCCAGGCCTGGTGTGCCTGCATCGCCGAACAGCACCTCTTCGGTCTGCGCCGCGTTGACCACCAGCAGCACGACGACGTCGCACTCGCGGCCGAGTTCGGCGAGCGAGTCGGTCGCCCTGCCGCCTTCGGCCGCAAAACGTTCGCGCGCCTCGGCTCGGGTGTCCAGCCCCCAGGTGACGACGCCGCGCCGGTGCGCCGAGAGCTCCGCGCCGAAGCCCATCGAGCCGAGGCCGACGACACCGAGATTCATGCCGACTCCGGGCCGAGCGCCGGGCCGCCCCAAGCCGGCCCGGACCCCCTCGGGGGGTCGAGCGGCGTACCCGCCGATCGGGGGGCTGACATCACCGGTGCCTTCCGCTGCGCACCTTGGTGCGCACGAGCACGCCGCCCTGCTCGAGGCGACGCTCGCCATGCAGAATGTGCTGCAGCGCGCAGCGGCGCGCCGCGACCGGGTCGCGCGATGCGATCGCATCGACCATCGCCCGGTGCTCGTCGCGCACCTGCTCCATGAAGTCCTTGCGGCGGGCCTCGTTGCCCCGCGTGATGCGCATGCCCTCGCGCAGGTACTGCTCGAGAAAGCCGAGCAGGCGGCCGAACTGCGGGTTGCCCGTCGCCTCGCCGATCGCGCGGTGGAAGGCGAGGTCCTCGGCGACGCCGTCGCGGCCCTCGATGACCGCCTGGTCGATCGCCTTCAGTGCACGTTTGATCCCGGTGATCTGCGCCCGCGTCGCGCGTTCGGCGGCGATCGCGGCGATCTCGCCTTCGAGCACGCGACGCACCTCGACGACATGCACCACGGCGTCGACCGATTCGAGCACCGTCGGGTCGAATGCGAGCGGCTGGTTCTCCGCCGGCGCGGCGACGAACACACCCGAGCCCTGGCGCGAATGCAGCAGCCCGCGCGACTTCAGCTGATGGACTGCCTCGCGCACCACGGTGCGCGAGACGCCGTGTTGCGCGGCGAGCTGCTGCTCGGTCGGCAGCCGGTCGCCGGGGCGCAGCTCGCCGTTCTCGACCTCCGCCTCGAGCAGTGCGGCGAGCCGGTCGGAGAGCCTGTGCGCCACAAGCGGCGCAGCCGGTGCGGTGGCCGGCCGGTGGGTCGCAAGGAGATCAGTTGACATGATCATCAGGTTATCATACAACTTGGCCGATCTTCAATGGCTCAGGGCCGGTTCCCACCGCGCCGCAGAGCCTGTTCTCTGCGCACCAGGAGACCGGCAGTCATGGCGAGCGTGACGATCCAGGACGTGAAGAAGCGCTTCGGCGATGTCGAGGTGCTTCACGGTGTCGACATCGACATCGCCGACGGCTCGTTCACCGTGCTCGTCGGCCCGTCGGGCTGCGGCAAGTCGACGCTGCTGCGCATGATCGCGGGGCTCGAGCACATCAGCGGCGGCGAAATCCGCATCGGCGACCGCCGCGTCAACGACGTGCCGCCCAAGCAGCGCGACATCGCGATGGTGTTCCAGAACTACGCGCTGTACCCGCACATGACGGTGCGCCAGAACATGGCCTTCGCGCTGATGCTGTCGAAGACCGACAAGGCGACGATGGATGCCAAGGTGGGCCGCGCCGCCGAGATCCTCGGCCTGACGCAGCTGCTCGAGCGCTATCCCCGCCAGCTCTCGGGCGGCCAGCGCCAGCGCGTCGCGATGGGCCGCGCGATCGTGCGCGACCCGCAGGTCTTCCTGTACGACGAGCCGCTGTCCAACCTCGACGCGAAGCTGCGCGTGGCGATGCGCACCGAGCTGAAGGAGCTGCACCAGCGGCTGGGCACGACCTCGGTCTACGTCACCCACGACCAGATCGAGGCAATGACGATGGGCGACAAGGTCGTCGTCATGAAAGACGGCCGCATCGAGCAGGCCGGCCATCCGCTCGAACTCTACGACCACCCGGCCAACCTGTTCGTCGCCGGCTTCATCGGCTCGCCGGCGATGAACTTCCTGCCCGGCACGCTGCGCCGCAACGGCGCCGGCACGCAGGTGCAGCTCGCCGACGGCACCGCCATCGACGCGCCTGCCGGCGCGGGCGGCGTCGAGGGGCAGCCGGTGATCTTCGGCACCCGTCCCGAGCACCTCAACCTGGCTGCCAGCGGCATCCCCACCGAGGTGGTCGTGGTCGAGCCGACCGGTGCCGACACCTTCGTGTCCTGCCGACATCACGGCACCGAGATGTCGGCCGTGTTCCGCGAGCGCCATGCCTTCGAGCCGGGCAGCACGATCCATCTGCAGCCCGACCTGCGGCGCGCCCACCTGTTCGACGCCGCGACCGGCGAAAGGCTCGCCGCCTGATTTCTTCCGCAGCGGCGCGACAGGCCGCACCCACGACCAAGGAGACATTCGTGATGGACAACTTCAACCGCCGCCGATTCCTCGAAAGCACCGCCGGTGCCGCCGCCGGCACCGCGCTCGCCGCGGGCGCGATCTGGGCCTCGGCCGTTCACGCCCAGCCCGCTCCGGCCTACAAGCCAGAGAAGGGCGCCAAGCTGCGGGTGCTGCGCTGGAGCCGCTTCGTGCAGGGCGACATCGACCAGTACATGAAGAACGTCGCCGCCTTCACCGAGAAGACCGGCGTCGAGGTGCGCGTCGACAACGAGGGCTGGGAGGACGTGCGCCCGAAGGCCGCGGTCGCGGCCAACACCGGCGCCGGCCCGGACATCATCCTGTCGACCAACGACGACGCGAACCTGTACCCCGAGAAGCTGCTCGACGTCACCGACTTGTGCAATTACCTCGGCCGCAAGTACGGCGGCTGGTACGCCGGATGCGAGGCCTACCTGCGCCCGGACGGCCGCAAGTGGATCGGCGTGCCGCTGGGCACTGCCGGCGCGATGCTGGTGTACCGCCAGAGCCACGTGAAGGCTGCCGGCTTCGACTCGTTTCCCCGCGACACCAACAGCTTCCTCGCGCTGCTCAAGGCGATGAAGGAGAAGGGCACGCCGGCAGGCTTTGCCCTCGGCAACGCCACCGGCGACGGCCTGTGGACCAACTGGCTGATCTGGTCGCACGGCGGCCAGCTCGTCGACAAGGACAACAAGGTCGTCATCGACAGCCCGGAGACGATCAAGGCACTCGAGTACGCGAAGGAGATGTACGCGACCTTCGCGCCCGGCACGCTGTCGTGGCTGGACCCGAACAACAACAAGGCCTTCCTCGACAGCCAGGTCAGCCTGACCAACAACGGCATCTCGATCTACTACGCGACGAAGAACTCCAAGGAGGAGAAGCTCAAGGAGATGGCGCAGGACATCAACCACTCGCCCTACCCGATCGGACCGGTCGGCGTGGCGACCGAGTCGCACCTGTTCTTCAACCAGATGATCATGAAGTACACGAAGTTCCCGCAGGCGGCGAAGGAGTACCTGCGCTTCATGATGGAGCAGGAGCAGTTCGACCCGTGGCTGCAGGCGGCCGGCGGCTACATCTCGCAGCCGCTCGCGGCCTACGAGAAGAGCGCCGTCTGGACGGTCGACCCGAAACACACGCCGTACCGCGACTGCACGAAGAACATGCGGCCGACCGGTTATGCGGGCCGGCTCGGCTATGCGTCGGCCGGCGCCGGGGCCGACTTCATCGTGACCAACATGGTCGCCGAGGCGGCGAGCGGCTCGAAGTCGCCGAAGGAGGCCGCCGAGCGTGCCCAGAAGCGCGCCGAGCGCTACTACAAGGTGTGATGTGAGCACCCCCGGAAGCGCCTTGGGCGCTCCCCCCGCCGCTGGCGGACCGGCAGAGCCGGATCCGCGGCGGCCGCTCGGGAACGCCGCGTCGCTCTCGGTCATGGCGCGCTTCCAGAACAACCGCAATGCACTCGGCTGGGCGTTCATGCTCCCGGCCGCGGTGCTGCTGCTGCTGTTCCTGACCTACCCGCTCGGGCTCGGCACCTGGCTCGGCTTCACCGATGCCAAGGTCGGCCGCGCGGGCGAGTGGATCGGGCTGGAGAACTTCTCCTTCCTGGTCGGCGACAGCGTCACGCAGCTGGCGCTGTTCAACACGATCTTCTACACCGTCGTCGCGAGCATCCTGAAGTTCGTGCTCGGCCTGTGGCTCGCGCTGCTGCTCAACCGCAACCTGCCGTTCAAGAGCTTCTTCCGCGCCGTCGTGCTGCTGCCGTGGATCGTGCCGACGGCGCTGTCGGCGATCGCGTTCTGGTGGATCTACGACGCGCAGTTCTCGATCATCAGCTGGGTGCTGACGAGGCTGGGCCTGATCGACGCCTACATCGACTTCCTCGGCGACCCGTGGAACGCACGCTGGTCGACCGTGGTCGCGAACGTCTGGCGCGGCGTGCCCTTCGTCGCGATCTCGCTGCTGGCTGGGCTGCAGACGATCTCGCCGTCGTACTACGAGGCCTCGGCGATCGACGGCGCAACGCCGTGGCAGCAGTTCCGCCATGTCACGTTGCCGCTGCTGAGCCCGATCATCGCCGTGGTGATGACCTTCTCGGTGCTGTTCACCTTCACCGACTTCCAGCTGATCTACGTGCTCACGCGCGGCGGCCCGCTGAACTCGACCCACCTGATGGCCACGCTCGCGTTCCAGCGTGCGATACCCGGCGGCGCGCTCGGCGAAGGCGCGGCGCTCGCGACGCTGATGGTGCCCTTCCTGCTCGCGGCGATCATGTTCAGCTACTTCGGCCTGCAGCGGCGGGCCTGGCAGCAGGGCGGGGACAAATAACATGGCGACCGGCACCGACGACATCGTCGGGATGGACTACCTGCAGTCCACGCCGCGGCGCTGGGTGACGGCCTACATCCCGATCGGGATCTTCGTCTTCGTCCTCCTGTTCCCGTTCTATTGGATGGTCGTGACCTCGTTCAAGCCGAACGAGGAACTGCTGTCGCGCGAGGGCAATCCGTTCTGGGTCATCAACCCCACGCTCGCGCACTTCCACAAGCTGCTGTTCGAGACCTCGTACCCCGAGTGGATGTGGAACACGGTGATCGTCTCGGTGGTCGCGACGGCCCTGTCGCTCACCGCCTCGGTGTTCGCCGCCTACGCGATCGAGCGGCTGCGTTTTTCGGGCGCCAAGCAGGCCGGCGGTGCAATCTTCCTGGCCTACCTCGTGCCGCCGTCGATCCTGTTCATCCCGCTGGCGGCGATCATCTTCCAGCTCGGGCTGTTCGACACGCGCTTTGCGCTGATCCTGTCGTACCCGACCTTCCTGATCCCGTTCTGCACCTGGCTGCTGATGGGCTACTTCCGCTCGATCCCGTTCGAGCTCGAGGAGTGCGCGCTGATCGACGGCGCGAGCCGCTGGCAGATCCTGACCAAGATCGTGCTGCCGCTCGCGGTGCCCGGGCTGATCTCGGCCGGCATCTTCGCGTTCACGCTGAGCTGGAACGAGTTCATCTACGCGCTGACCTTCGTCTCCTCGTCGGAGGTCAAGACGGTGCCGGTGGGCGTCGTCACCGAACTGGTCGAGGGCGACGTCTACCACTGGGGGTCGCTGATGGCCGGCGCGCTGCTGGGCTCGCTGCCGGTCGCGTTCGTGTATTCGTTCTTCGTCGAGCACTACGTGTCCGGCATGACGGGATCGGTGAAGGAGTGAGGAGTGAAGGAGTGAAGGAGTGACCGCATGACTCCGACCATCGGCTTCATCGGCGTGGGCCTGATGGGCCACGGCATGGCGAAGAACATCGTGACGAAGGGCTGGCCGCTCGTCGTGATGGGACACCGCAACCGCGAGCCGGTGGAGCACCTGGTGTCCCTCGGCGCACGCGAGGTCGGCAGCGCGCGCGAACTCGGCACCTCGTGCGACATCGTGCACCTGTGCGTGACCGGCTCGCCGCAGGTCGAGGCGCTGGTGCGCGGCGACGACGGGCTGCTGGCCAGCCCGAAGCCGGGCCTCGTGATCATCGACTGCTCGACCTCGAACCCGGTCTCCACGCTCGTGCTCGCCGACGAATGCCGCGCCCGCGGCGTGAGCTTTGTGGATGCGCCATTGTCGCGCACGCCCACGGAGGCCGAGGCCGGCACGCTGGACACGATGGTCGGCGCCGACCCCGAGACCTTCGCGCGCATCGAGCCGGTGCTGCGCTGCTGGGCCGGGCATGTCGTGCACCTCGGCCCGGTCGGGCTCGGGCACAAGATGAAGCTGATCAACAACTTCGTCGCGATGGGCTACGCCGCCCTGTTCGCCGAGGCGCTCGCCATCTCGCGCAAGGCCGGCCTGACGGTCGAGCAGTTCCACGCGGTGATCGGCTCGGGCCGCATGCGCAGCCCGTTCTACGACACCTTCATCCAGTGGACGCTGAACCACGACGAGAGCGCGCACCGCTTCACGATCAGCAATGCCCACAAGGACATGCGCTACCTCGCCCACATGGCCAACGAACTGGGCGCCGTCAACACGCTGCAGGCCCAGGTCAAGAACGCCTTCGCGGCGATGGAGGCCGCGGGCGAGGGCGGGCGTTTCCTGCCGATGCTGGCCGACTTCGTCGCCGCGTCGAACGGCCTGCCGCCTGTCCACGAATCCTAGGCACCGACCGGGAATGGAGGGAGAACAGATGAGCAGAAGGAAGCCGCCCGAGCAACTCCGCAGCCAGCAGTGGTTCGGCCGCCAGGACCGCGACGGCTTCAACTACCGCAGCTGGGTCAAGGGCAAGGGCGTGCCGGACGACCAGTTCGACGGCCGGCCGGTGATCGGCATCTGCAACACCTTCAGCGAGCTGACGCCGTGCAACTCGCATTTCCGCACGCTCGCCGAGCAGGTGAAGATCGGCGTCTACGAGGCCGGCGGCTTCCCGCTCGAATTCCCGGTGATGTCGCTCGGCGAAACGCTGCTGCGGCCGACCGCGATGCTGTACCGCAACCTCGCGAGCATGGACGTCGAGGAGTCGATCCGCGGCAACCCGATCGACGGCGTCGTGCTGCTGATGGGCTGCGACAAGACCACGCCGTCGCTGATCATGGGCGCGGCGAGTGTCGACCTGCCGACGATCGGCGTCTCCGGCGGCCCGATGCTCAGCGGCAAGTGGCGCGGCCAGGAACTCGGTTCGGGCACCGACGTGTGGAGCATGAGCGAGCAGGTGCGCGCCGGCACGCTCAGGCTGCAGGACTTCCTCGGGGCCGAGAGCTGCATGCACCGCAGCCACGGCCACTGCATGACGATGGGCACCGCGTCGACGATGGCCTCGATGGTCGAGGCGCTCGGCCTCGGCCTGCCCGGCAACGCGGCCTACCCGGCGGTGGACGGCCGGCGCAACGTGCTCGCGCGCATGTCCGGGCGGCGCATCGTCGAGATGGTGCACGAGGACCAGCTGCTGTCCAAGGTGCTGACGCGCGAGGCCTTCGAGAACGCGATCAAGGTGCTCGCCGCGATCGGCGGCTCGACCAATGCGGTGATCCACCTGAGGGCGATCGCCGGGCGGGTCGGCGTGCCGCTGTCGATCGACGACTTCGACCGGCTCGGCAGCGAATCGCCCTGCCTCGTGAACCTGCAGCCCTCGGGTCATTACCTGATGGAGGACTTCTGCTACGCCGGCGGGGTGCCCGCGGTGATGAAGGAAATCGCGCCGGCGCTGCACCTGGACCACCGCACCGCGAGCGGCGCGACGGTGCGCGAGAACATCGCTGAAGCGCACAACGCGAACCCGGACGTGATCAGGTCGGTCGAGCGACCCTTCAAGGACAAGGCCGGCATCGCGGTGCTGCGCGGCAACCTCGCGCCACGCGGGGCGGTGATCAAGCCGAGCGCCGCGACCCCCGCGCTGATGGTGCACAAGGGCCGCGCGGTGGTCTTCGAGGACATCGAGGACTTCCACGCCCGCATCGACGACGAAACGCTCGACGTCGACGAGACCTGCGTGCTGGTGCTGAAGAACTGCGGCCCCAGGGGCTATCCCGGCATGGCCGAGGTCGGCAACATGCCGCTGCCGCCGAAGGTCTTGCGCCGCGGCATCACCGACATGGTGCGCATCAGCGACGCGCGCATGAGCGGCACCGCCTACGGCACCGTCGTGCTGCACACCGCGCCCGAGGCGGCCGCAGGCGGCCCGATCGCGCTGGTGCGCAACGGCGACATCGTCGAGCTCGACGTGCCCGGCCGCCGGCTGCACCTGCACGTCGACGACGACGAGCTGGCACGCCGCCGAACCGAATGGACACCGCCGCCGCCGAAGTTGGCGAGCGGCTACTGGAAGCTGTACACCGACCACGTGCTGCAGGCCGACGAGGGAGCCGATCTGGACTTCCTGGTCGGCAAGCGGGGGGCCTTCGTTCCGCGCGACAACCACTGACCGAGTCGCGGGCCGTCGCGTCGCGGCCGGAGATGTTCGACGCGCCATCCATCAGGAGACAAGACATGCCGTTTCGCATCCGCACCGCCGCGGCCGCCGCCGCATTCACGCTCGTGCCGTTCGCGGTCGCCGCGCCGCCGAAGGTCGTCAGCGCGCCGAACTCGGACCCGCAGTGCTTCGCGCCGTGGGCACCGAACACCAAGCTGTTCCAGTACCCGACCAAGAAGGGACCGTACCGCGTCGCGCTCGCGAACGGCTACATCGCCAACACCTGGCGCATCCAGATGATCAAGACCGCGAAGGCCTACGCGGCGCAGCCCGAGGTGGCCGCGAAGCTGAAGGAGTTCAAGGTCGTCTCGACCGGCGAGGACGTGGCCGCGCAGATCGCGGCGATCAACAACTTCATCGATTCGGGCTACGACGCGATCGTCGTCAATGCGCAGAACCCGGCGGCGTTCAAGCCGGTCATCAAGCGCGCCAACGATGCCGGGGTCGTGCTGGTCGCGTTCGACAACATCCTCGACACCGAGGAGGCGATCAACGTCAACGTCGACCAGAAGGGCCTGGGCAAATACTGGGCCGACTGGCTGGTCAAGCACGTGCCGAACGGAGGCAAGGTGCTCGAGGTGCGTGGCGTCTCGGGCACCTCGGTCGACCGCGACCGCCACGACGGCATCCACGAGGTGCTGAAGGCCTCCGGCAAGAAGTGGGACGTGGTCGAGGTGATCGGCAAGTGGGACGACCCGACCGCGCAGAAGGTCACCGCCGACGCGATCGCGATACACAAGAAGTTCGACGCGATCGCCGCGCAGGGCGGCGACACCGGCGTCGTGCAGGCGATGCTCGACGCGAAGCACCCGTTCGTGCCCTTCGGCGGCGAAACCGAGAACGGCTTCAGGAAGTTCTGCGCCAAGTACTCGGGCCAGGGCCTGAAGTGCGCGTCGGCCGGCACCGGACCGGCCCAGGTCGCCGTCGCGATCAAGGTCGCGATCGCCGCGCTCGAAGGCAAGGTCCTGCCGCAGGCCATCAAGCTTCCGCTGGCCAAGGCCGAGGATCCCAACCTGAAGGACGGCACCGACTTCTACGACAAACAATCCGACAACTTCTTCGTCGGCAACTCGTTCCCCACCTGCGGCATCAACTTCTCGGCGCAGGAGATCATGGGGCAGAGCGAGGCGAACAAGTAGGCCGCGGCGGCGCGGACCGGCCATGAGCCTCTTCGCGATGCAGGGGATCAGCAAGCGCTACGGCGGCGTGCGCGCGCTGCAGGAGGCGAACCTGACCGTCGAGGCCGGGCGCATCCATGCCGTGCTCGGCGAGAACGGCGCGGGCAAGTCGACGCTGATCAAGGTCATGGCCGGCGTGGTCCAGCCCGACGAGGGCCGCATGCTGCTCGACGGAAGGCCGGTTTCGTTCGGGTCGCCCGCGGCGGCGAACGCGGCCGGCATCGTCTGCATCTTCCAGGAGCTGTCGCTGATCCCGGACCTCTCGGTGGCCGACAACATCGCGATCAGCAACCCGCCGCGCCGCTTCGGGCTGATCGACCGGCGTGCGCAGCGGCGCGTGGCGGAGGACGCACTCGCGCGCGCCGGCGCCGAGGACATCCACCCGCTCGCGCTGGTCAAGGATCTCTCGCTGTCGCGCCGGCAGATGGTCGAGATCGCGAAGGCGCTCGGACGCAGGCCGCGCCTGCTGATCCTCGACGAGGCGACCTCGGCGCTCACCGCCGCCGACGTGACGAAGATCTATGCGGTGCTCAAGCGGCTGCGCGCCGAGGGGCTCGCGCTGGTCTACATCTCGCACCGCATGCACGAGATCGCCGAACTCGCCGACGAATGCACGGTGTTCTGCAACGGCCGCAGCGTCGCGAGCTACGCCGCGGGCGCGAAGACCGACGACGAGGTCGTCGAGCTGATGATCGGGCGCGAGGTCAGCCACGTGTTCCCGCTCAAGCCCCCGGTGCGTGCGACCGGCGTGCCGCGCCTCGAGCTGCGCCACCTGCGGTGGGGCGAGCGCTTGAACGACATCTCGCTGCGCCTGCACGCCGGCGAGGTGATCGGCCTGGGCGGGCTCGACGGCCAGGGCCAGCGCGAACTGCTGCTCGCGCTGTTCGGCGTGCTGCGCGGCGCCAGTGGGGAGCTGATCGTCGACGGCAAGCCGGCGCGCATCGACGGGCCGGCCGGCGCGAAGCGGGCCGAGGTCGGCATGGCGCTGATCCCGGAGGACCGCAAGACCGAGGGCCTGATGCTGCCGATGTCGGTGCGCGACAACCTCTCGTTCGCCGCGCTCGACCAGTTCTCGCGCTGGGGCGTCGTCGACCGCCGCGCCGAAAGCGAGGCGGTCGGGCGCATCATGCGGCTGCTCGCGGTGCGCAGCGACGGCACCGAGCCGGCGGCGGGTTCGCTGTCGGGCGGCAACCAGCAGAAGCTGGTGATCGGCAAGTGGCTGCTGACCGCGCCGCGCATCATCCTGCTGAACGACCCGACCCGCGGCATCGACGTCGGCACCAAGCAGGAGATCTACCAGCTGTTGCGGCGGCTGGCCGACGACGGCGCGGCGATCCTGTTCTATTCGACCGACTACGACGAGTTGATCGGCTGCTGCGACCGCGTGCTCGTGATGGTCGACGGCGCCATCGGCCGCGAGCTGGTCGGCGCCGAGATCACCGAGCGCGCGCTGGTCAGCAGCGCGCTGAACATCGGGAGCCCGGCCGCCGCAGCCCACGACGTGCCGCGGGCCGAGCGCCGGGCCGCTCCCAAGCCGGCCCGCGCCCCCTCGGGGGATCGGTCGGCGTACCCGCCGACCGAGGGGCCCACGTGACCGGCGACTGGCCGTACCGGCTGCGCGAGCACCGTGCGACGCTGCTCGTGTTCGCGGCCTTCGTCGTGATGTTCGCGATCTACGCGAGCAACCACCCGGCCGGCCTGAACGCGAATGTCGCGCAGACGGCCGCCAACAAGGGGGTGCTGCTCGCCATCGTCGCGATGGCGCAGACCTTCGTCGTGCTGACGGCGGGCATCGACCTGTCGGTCGGCATGGTGATGGTGCTCGCCAACTGCCTCGCCTCGACGATCGTGGTCGGCTCGCCCGCACAGGTGGGAGCCGGGGTGCTGGGCGTGCTGGCGACCGGTGCGCTGTGCGGCGCGCTGAACGGGCTGATCGTCGTCTTCGGGCGCCTGCAGCCGATTGTCACGACGATCGCGACCGGCGCCATCTTCTACGGCATCGCGCTCGCGCTGCGACCGGTGCCGGGCGGCGACATCGACGAGACGCTCGGCGACGCATTGACCGGCAAGCTGTTCGACACCATCCCGGCGAGCCTCGTGCTGCTGCTCGCGCTGGTCGTCTTCGTCTGGCTGCCGTTCCGGCGTTCGGAGCCCGGGCGCGCGGCCTACGCGATCGGCTCGGCCGAGGTGGCTGCCTACATGTCGGGCGTGCCGATCCGGCGCGCGAAGTTCGCGGCCTACGTGATGTCGGGGCTGCTCGCGTCCGTCGCGGGCCTGTTCATCACCTGCATCACCTCGTCGGGCGAAGCGTCGGCGGCGAACGGCAACACCTACACGCTGTACTCGATCGCCGCGGTGGTGCTCGGCGGCGTGTCGCTGTTCGGCGGCTCGGGCAGCGCGGTCGGCGCGATCTTCGGCGCGCTGATGTTCCGCACGATCGGCGACCTGATGTTCGTCTTCGACCTCGAGCCGCTGTGGCAGCCGCTGTTCCAGGGCGTCGTGCTGGCGCTCGCGGTGGCCATCGGCTCGCTGCGGCTGCTGCGGGTGCGCAACCGGCTGGACCTGTATGGCTGAGGCCGCGACCGCCCCCAAGCGCCCGAGCGCACTGCTCGATGGACTGCGCCGCCGCGTCGACCCGGCGATCGTCTCGGCGTTCGCCTGCATCGTCGTGCTGCTGCTGATCGGCAGCCTCTACTCGAGCAGCTTCCTGTCGCCGGAGTACCTGCTGCAGCAGTTGAAGGTCGCGTCCTTCCTCGGCGTGATCGCCACCGGCATGATGATCGTGATCCTGCTCGGCCAGATCGACCTGTCGGTGCCGTGGGTGGTCGCGGTCGGCGCGATGATGGCGACGGCGGCGACCGGCTGGGGGCCGGCCGGCCAGGCGCTCGCGATCCCGGTCGGCGTCGCCTGCGGCGTCGCGATCGGCCTCGTCAACGGCGCCGGCGTCGCCTTCCTGCGGCTGCCGTCGATGATCGTCACGCTGGCCGTTAACGCGATCGCGCAGGGGCTGATGGTCGTTCACACCGGCGGCTTCTCGCCGCAGGACGCGTCGTCGCCGGTCATGCGCTTCATCGCCACCGGCCACAGCGTGTTCGGCATCCCCAACGCGCTGCTGGTGTGGGCCGCCGTCGGCGCCGCGGCGGTGTTCCTGCTGACGCGCACGACCTTCGGCCGCGTCGTCTACGCGATCGGCAACCGCGAGCGGGCGGCCTACCTGTCGGGCGCGCGCACCCGCGCCGTCGTCGTAGCGGCGTTCGCGATCTCGGGCGGGCTGTCGGCCTTCGGCGGCGTGCTGCTCGCCGGCTACGCGAGCAAGGCCGCCCAGGCGATGGGCGACCCCTACCTGCTGCCGGCGATCGCCGCGGTGGTGCTGGGCGGAACGTCCATCCTCGGCGGGCGCGGCCATTACCTCGGCACCGTCGCCGGGGTCATCCTGATCACGCTGCTGCAATCGATCCTGTCGGTGATGCAGATCGCGGAGACGGGCCGGCAGATCATCTACGGCGTCGTCATCGTCGCGATGCTGCTGGTCTACGGCCGCGGCCGCCGGCATTCGGATTGACAGGGGAGGGAGGCGCCGGATGGTCATCGAACCGACGACAAGCTTCGAGGTGATCGACCCGCGATTCCGCCGGCTGGTGTTGCCCAACGTGCACGTCGAGAAGCTGTGGACCGGCTGCCGCTGGGCCGAGGGACCGGCCTGGTTCGCGGCCGGTCGCTACCTGGTCTGGTCCGACATCCCGAACGACCGGATGCTGCGCTGGGACGACACCGACGGCTCGGTCTCGGTTTTTCGCCAGCCGGCGATGAACAGCAACGGCCACACGGTCGACCTGCAGGGCCGGCTGGTCTCGTGCGAGCATCGCGGCCGCTGCATCTCGCGCACCGAACACGACGGCTCGCGCACCGTGCTCGTGTCGCACTTCGAGGGCCGGCGGCTGAACTCGCCGAACGACGTGGTGGTGAAGTCCGACGGCAGCATCTGGTTCACCGACCCGAGCTACGGCATCGACAGCGACTACGAGGGCGACGCGGCGCCGAACGAACAGGGCGCGCAGCGTGTCTACCGCATCGACGCGGTCACGGGCGTGATGATCGTGGTCGCGAGCGATTTCGTGCAGCCGAACGGGATCGCGTTCTCGCCCGACGAGTCGCTGCTGTACATCGTCGACACGGGCGCGACCCACGTCGCGGGCGGGCCGCACCACGTGCGGCGCTTCCGCGTGAACACGAACAGCACGCTCGCGGGCGGCGAGGTGTTCGCGACCTGCCCCGCCGGCCTCTACGACGGCCTGCGCGTGGACGTGCACGGCAACCTCTGGATCGCCGCCGGCGACGGCGTGCACTGCCATGCGCCGGACGGCACGCTGCTCGGCAAGGTGCGGGTCGCCGAGACCGTCGCCAACGTCTGCTTCGGCGGCGCGAAGCGCAACCGCCTGTTCATCTGCGGCACGACCTCGCTGTACGCGGTCTACTTGAACACCCGCGGCGCCGGACGCTGATGGCCACGCCGCTGCATCTTGCCGCCGCGCGGCGCCCTGCGAAGAACAGACCGACGGTGCATGCCTGGCTTGTCGAAGCTGACGAACCACCTCCGGCACATCCGACCTCCTGGATTCATTGAACGATCCACCATGAACACACTGCGCGATCGACTAACGCCCACCGCCGTGCTGCCCGCGGACCGTGGAGTGGCCACCCTGATTGGACGCGCTTGGGTCCCGCAGCGCGGTGGCCCTGTACCGGTGCTGGTCCGATCAGATGGCCTGCATGACCTGTCCGGCATTGCGCGTACCGTCAGCGAGTTGCTGGAACTCCCGGCGCCATTGGCGGCGATCGCCGCGGCAGGGGATTTGCCGCGCATTGCCAATCTTGCCGACACCTTGGCGAACTGCGACCCGCTGCTGCGCGACACGTCGCTGCCCTGGTTGCTGGCACCTTGCGACCTGCAGGCGCTCAAGGCCAGTGGCGTCACCTTCGTGGCCAGCATGCTGGAGCGCGTCATCGAAGAGAAGACCCGTGGTGACGCCTCGCGCGCCGATGCCGCGCGCAGAGCTGTGGTCGCGGTGATCGGCGACAACCTGTCCAGCGTGCGCCCTGGATCGCCGGAGGCTGCGCGCCTGAAGGATGTGCTGGTGGAGCAAGGCATGTGGTCGCAGTACCTCGAGGTCGGCATTGGGCCCGACGCCGAGATCTTCACC
>DASWVR010000211.1:0-8279 GCA_036401155.1 Piscinibacter sp.
GGCCGGTCAGCGTGTCGTGGTGCGCGAGGTGGTGGATGCGCGCCTGCGCCGCATGGCGGTCGCGCAGGTCGCGCACGATGGTCATGCGCATGCGCTCGCCGTTGCGCAGCATCGTGCGCACGATGAACTCCACCGGGATGCGCTGCCCGTGCTTGTCGAGCAGCATGCTCTCGTACGCCGTCTCCTGGCCCGACGCGATGACCGAGGCGACCTTCGCCACATGGTCGGGCGCGATGAACTCCAGCGTCTTGCGCCCGAGGATCTCCTCGAGTGTGTAGCCCACGAGCTGCAGCAGCGGCGGGTTGGCGTCGGTGATGAAGCCGTCCTTGTGGAACACGATGCCTTCGCAGCTCGCCTGCATGAACTTGGACAGGCGCTCCTCCGACTCGCGCATTGCATCCTGCGCGCGGCGGAACTTCGTGATGTCGGAAATGAGCACGAAACAGCCGACCGGCTGGCCCTGTTCGCCCACATGCGGCAGCAGGTGCACCTCGAGGTGGCGCCGGCCCTCCGGCGTGTCGAGCTCGCGTTCGTAGGCGACGGACTGCACCTGCTGCAGGACACGCTGCACCTGCGGCTCGATGATGCCGGCCGCGTCGGCGCCGATGACCTCGGCGACGGTGTGGCCGAGGATGGAGCTGCTGTCCCAGCCGAAGGTCCTGGCGTAGCGCTCGTTGGCGAAGCGGCAGCGCAGTGTCGTGGCGTCGTAGTAGGCGATCAGCGCCGGCACGTTGTCCGACAGCAGGCGCAGCAGCTCGGCACGCGCGCGCGCGGTGGTCTCGGCCTGCTTGAGGTCGCTCACATCGTGCAGCAGCCCCACGTACTGGCCGGGCGCCTCCAGCCAGCGCACCTGCAGGTCGAAGCAGCGCGCGCCGGCCTCCGGCGCGCTCCTGAGCTGCATGCCGAAGTCCGCGCGGCGCGCCAGCGCCTGCAGCAGCGCGGCGCGCGATGGCGGCGCGAGCCCGTCCAGCCAAGCGGTTCCCAGCGCCTGGGCCGCCTGCGGCAGGCGCTTCGCAAAACCGCGGTTGACCTGCAGCAGTTCACCGTCGGCGCCGAGGCGCAGCGCCATCGCCGGCAGCATGTCCCACAGCGCGGGTTCCTCGTCCACGGGCTGCGGCACGGCGCTCATCTCGAGGCGGCCACGCTCATTCGCCGGCCGCGGATGCCGCCGCCGTCTCGGCCGCGAGGCACAGGTCGTCCCACGCACGTGCCTTGTCCTCCGGGTTGCGCAACAGGTAGGCCGGGTGGTAGGTCACGATCAGGGGCACGCCCTGGTAGCGATGCACGCGTCCGCGCAGCCGGCCCACCGGCTCGCTGCTGCGCAGCAGGCTTTGCACCGCGAAGCGTCCCATCGCGAGGATGATGCGCGGCTGCACCAGCGCGATCTGGCGCATCAGGAAGGGTTCGCACTGCGCCAGCTCGTCGGGCTCGGGGTTGCGGTTGCCCGGCGGCCGGCACTTCAGGGTGTTGGCGATGTAGACCTGGCGCGCCGGGTCGCACGCCGAGCCTTCGCCGCCGGGCGGCGGCGTTTCGCGGCGGCTGAGGCCGAGCGCACGCAGCATGTTGTCGAGCAATTGCCCCGACTTGCCGACGAAGGGCTCGCCCTGGATGTCTTCCTGCTCGCCCGGCGCCTCGCCGACGACCATCCAGTGCGCGCGCAAATGCCCCACGCCGAACACCGCCTGCCGCCGCCCGCTGCACAGCTTGCAGGCGGTGCAGTCGGCCACCGCCTGGCGCAGCATCTGCCAGTCCATCGCCTCCACACCCGCCGGACGATCTCCCCGAGGCAGCGCCGGGGCCGGGGCTATCGGCCGCTCCATCGTCTGCACGGCCACGTCCACCGACAGAGCCTGACGCTCCTCGCCAGCTCGCCCATCACGCGGATCCGGCCAAAGCCGGATCCCCATCTCCTCGAGCATCGCGACCTGCCGCTCATTCCAGCGCATCGTGGCCTCCTGCGATCTCGAGGCTCATCACCGCCGCATCCTCGCGCCGGCCGTGCAGCGCCGGGTAGTAGCCGCGGCGCACGCCGATGTGCTTGAAGCCGTAGCGCAGGTACAGGGCGCTCGCGCGCGTGTTGCTCTGGCGGACCTCCAGCCACAGCCGGTCGGCCTGCAGCATGCGGCACAGGGCGACGAGTTCGTCCAGCATGCGGCGTCCATGGCCCTGGCCCTGCCGGCTCGAGGCCACGGTGATGTTGAGCAGGTGCATTTCGTCGACGCCCTTCATCGCGATGAAGTAGCCGAGCGTCTCGCCCGCCGCGGACTTCAGCAGCCGCGCGAGATAACCCGCCGCCAGCGAATCGATGAAGTTGCCGCGTGTCCAGGGGAAGTCGTAGGCCGCCGCCTCGATGGCCGACACCGCGCCCACGTCGGCGACCGTCATCGGCAACAGGAACGGCGTCTCGTCGCGCAGCACCGCGTTCATCGTGCCGGCTCCACGGCGTGCTCTTTCGCGAGCCGCGCCGCCTCGCGTTCGGCGGTGGTCTGCGCCACCTTGTCGCGCACGTACAGCGGAATCGCGAGCGCCGCGTCGAGCGCGCCGCCGTCGTCCCACAACGCCTGCGCCAGCGGCAGCATGGCCCGCGCGTCGGGCGTCGCCTCGGGCGCGAGACGGGCGGTGCCGGTGCGCAGGTCGCCGAATATCGTCAGGGCCGACCCGGCCACCACGGTGGGTGCCTCGGCGTCCCAGCGTTCGCTGAGCAGCTCGGCGTTGGTCAGGAAGGGGGGCACCAGCGTGCGCCAGCGTCCGGTATCGAATGCGTAGTGCGCGGCGTAGATCTCGTTCATGCGCGCGTCGTTCGTAACCCAGATCGCCTGCGCGGCGTCGCCTTGGCGCGCCGCTTCGGCCACCGCCAGCAGCGTGTCGACCGGCAGCACCGGCCGGTCGGCACCGAGCGCCAGCCCCTGGGCCACCGAACACGCCGTGCGCAGGCCGGTGAACGCGCCCGGGCCGCGGCCGAACGCGATGGCGTCGAGCTGCGACAGCGTCACGCCCGCTTCCGCGAGCAAGGCCATGATCGCGGGGATCAGTGCCGCCGACGCCTGCGCCCCGCCGGCGCCCTCGTGTGCCCAGACGCGCCCGTGCGCGGCCAGCGCGATGCTCATGCGCTCGGTCGCGGTGTCGAAGGCGAGCAGGGTCGTCATCCGTGAAGTTTAGGGCCGTGCGAAGTGCATGCGATCATGCGCGCATGCAGGGAAGGTTTCGCATTGTCGCGCTCGGCATCTGCTCGCTGATGCTCGCGCTGCCGCCGCCCGGCCAGGCCGCGCCGCGAGCGCTGCCGGCGGCGGTGCAACTGGAACTCGATCGGGCCAAGCTGCCGCGCGACGCACTGGTGGCCGTGGTGCAGGAGGTGGGCAGCGAATCGCCGCGCCTCGACTGGCGCGCCGCCGAACCGGTCAACCCGGCGTCGCTGATGAAGCTGCTCACCACGCAGGCGGCGCTCGAACTGCTCGGTCCGGCCTGGACCTGGTCGACCCCGGTGTGGCTGCAGGGCACGCTTCACAACGCCGGACCCCAAGGCGTGCTCGAAGGCAACCTCGTCATCAAGGGCAGCGGCGACCCCAAGCTGGTGATGGAGCGGCTGTGGCTGCTGCTGCGGCGGGTGCAGCAGCTGGGCGTGCGCGAGATCCGCGGCGACATCGTTCTCGACCGCAGCGCCTTCGCGGCGCCCACGGGCAGTCCGGCCGACTTCGACGGCGACCCGCTGCGGCCCTACAACGTGCAGGCCGACGCGCTGCTGCTGAACTACCGATCGCTCGTGATCAGCTTCACGCCCGACGTGCAGCGCGGCGTGGCGATGGTGAGCGTGGAGCCGCCGCTGGCCGGCGTGCGCGCCGATGCGAGCCTGCCGCTGGCCGACGGCCCATGCGACGACTGGCGCGCGGCCGCCAAGGCCGACTTCGTCGACCCGACCCGGCTTCGTTTTGCCGGCAACTACGCCGCCAGCTGCGGCGAAAAACAATGGCCGCTCGCCTTCGCCGATCCGAAAGGCTACGACGCGCGCCTGCTGCTCGGCCTGTGGCGCGAGATGGGCGGCACGATCAGCGGCAGCGTGCGCGAGGGCGCGGCGCCGCTCGCGACGCCCAGCTTCGTTGTCAGCTCGCCGGCGCTTGCCGAGGTGGTGCGCGACGTCAACAAGTTCAGCAACAACACGATGGCGCAGCAGCTGTTCCTGACGCTCGGCCTGATGCAAAAGGGCATCGGCTCGCCGCAGGCGGCGCGCGAGACGCTGCAGCAGTGGGCCGAGGCGCGGCTCGGCGAGGCGGTCTCGCGCGGCCTGCTGGTCGACAACGGCTCGGGGCTGTCGCGCGACCACCGCGCGAGCGCCGCGCTGCTCGCTCGGCTGCTGCAAGTCGCCTGGGGCGGCCCGGCGATGCCCGAGCTGATGAGCTCGCTGCCGGTCAGCGGCGTCGACGGCACGATGCGCCGTGCCAGGAGTGCGCTCGGCCGCGCCCACCTGAAGACGGGATCGCTGCGCGACGTGGCCGGCGTCGCCGGTTATGTCCTGTCCGGCAGCGGCCGGCGCTACGTCGTGGTCGCGATCGTCAACCATCCCGACGCCAACGCGGCACGACCGGCCCTCGATGCGCTGGTGCAGTGGGCGGCGACGGATGCGGGGCAGCACCCGCGGCCGCTCAACTGATCGATCGATCAAGGGGTCTTGCGGGCGCGCCGTCGCGGACTCGCCCGCTGGCGGTCAGAAGCGGTAGGCGAGCCCGACGGTGTAGATCACCGGCCGGAAGTCGATCGTGGTCTGCAGCACCGTGCTGCCTGCCGCGACCAGCTTGCTCTTGACCTTCACCGCCGCGACGCTCGCGAAGGCGCCCCACTGCTTGTTGATGGTGTAGTCGATCCCCGCCTGCACCGCCCAGCCGGTGGAGTCGCCCATCTCCACGTCGGGCGCGAGCCTCGACTCGATGTCGGTGAACTTGGTGTAGTTGACGCCGGCGCCGAGGTACGGGCGCCAGGTGTCGCCTTCCGCGCCGAAGTGGTAGTTGACGAACAGCGTCGGCGACACGCTCCTGGCCGACAGCACGTCGTCTCCGAGGAAGGCCACCGTGCCGGTCGCGCGGGCCTTGATCTTGGGCGGGATGCCGATCACGAGTTCGACACCGACGTTCGGATTCACGAGCCGCTCGTACGCCACGATCATCGTGGTCGAGTCGCCCGTTTCGGCGTCCGCCCCGGGCGGCACGCCGATGCCGCTGATGCCGTTGGTTTCGGAGTGCGTGGTGTAGCGCGAGACACCGACCTTGACCGTGTTGACCTGCGCCGACGCGACGCCGGCGGCAAGCATCGCGGCGATCGTCACCGCCACCGTGTGGATCTTGGTTGTCATTCGTTTGTCCTCGTGCGGCGGCCTCAAAGCCAGCCGAAAGCCATGAGTTGGTCTTCGAAGGTGTCGCTCAGCACCTTGTGGCCGCCGATGGTCGGGTGCACGCCGTCGGCAAACTGCCAGGTGTTGACGTCGGCGCCAGCACGCAGCCCGTTGTACGGCGCGCCGGGGGTGGCGTTGCAGAACAGCGACGAGCCGTCGGTCACGGCGCCCCCGGTGATGGCGCTGATCGCCGCGGCGTCGCAGGCGGGCACGGTGTTGTTGGTGATGCCGTACTGCGCCGGGTTGGCGTAGGCGTTCTTGAACAGCGTGAAGGTGTCGATCAGCTGCACCGGCTGGCCGGTGAGGCCCTCACGCAGCCACAGGTTGAAGATGCGCGACAGGTCGGTCAGCACCGGGCGCGAATTGGCCGGCAGGGAATTGCCGAACGGCGTGTCGGCAATGTCGCTGAGCAGCATCACCGCCACGTATTTGCCCCCCTTGGCGAGGATCTCGCTGCGCACGTAGCCGGCGAGTTCGAGTGCCGCCTTCTTCATCTCCGCCATGGCCGTGTTCTGGGCGTTGAACAGCGCCGCGTTGGCCTCGTCCGTGGTGATCTCACCCGCCGCAGCGGAGGCCTGGACCTGCGCCGCGGTGGCGGCGAACGCGCCGAACTGGGCGAACACGTCGTTGTTTCCGGCGTAGACGAGGATCAGATCGCTGTCCGTGAAACTGCCGAAGCGCGCCAGGTGGCGGGCGATCTGCGTCACCACCGGCACTGTCAACGCGCCGCCCGAATGGCCGATGCCGTCCGGATTGGTGACCCGCGCCCCGCCTTGGCCGTAGGCGGTGCAGGTATGCGCCAGCGCCGGGACGGACAGGGCCACCGGGCATTGAACCGAGGTGCCCGCGAAGCCCACCTCGGCCGGTGTCACGGTCAGGCCCAGGGTGGCCGCCAGGTTCTCCACCCACACGTTGCCGCCCGCGGCGTTGGTCGTGAACTTGCCGCCGAAGTAGGGTGCGCTGCCGTCACCGGCCAGCGACGTCGCAGGCGCATAGGTCCCGATGTCGCTCAGGCTGTCGCCGAACGAGACGAGGGACGTGAACGTGCCCTTGGTCGTCGGCGCGCCCGCCGGCGACCCGGAACCCGGTACCTGCGGATCTCCGCCGCCGCCGCAGGCGACCAGCATCAGCGCCGCAATTGCGGACAACCCCCATGACCTCACGCGATTCATGCCATCCCCTTGTAAAACAAGAAAGCGAACGGTCGTTCGCTTTTTCGGGCTTCACTATAGGGTCGCAGCGCGCGGCCTCGCAGCGGTGAAAACCCGCCTGACGGCGGGCTTCGTGAGGGTGGTATGCGTTGAACTCAGAAGGGGTTGTTGCTCGCGCGGCTGCGTGCGGCGCTGCCGAGTTGGCTGTGGCCCAGCACGCCGAGATGCGTCGTGTCCGACCACAGCCAGTTGCCGATGGTCAGCGCCGTCGGTGCGGGGGTCGTGGCCGTGTTGAGGGTCGTGAGGCTGCACGCGGGAACGGCGCTCGCGCAAGCGGGGGAGACGACCGGCACCAGCCTGTCGTTGGTGTCCGCCCGCTGCGCAGCCTTGACGACACTCTGCACGATCTCGTCCAGCAACACGAGGCCGATCATGCGCCCGTCGTTGATCAGGCCGACCCGCAATCTCGAGTTGAAGCGCGCGCTCAGCAGACTCAGCCGCGTCTGCGCCTCGTCGCCCTCCCCGACGGCGTAGGGAGTGAGCCCCATGTCAGGCACGGTCGCGATGATCACCTTGCCTCCCGCCTGGCCGATGCGATTGACCTGCGCCGCCAGCGCCGTGCCGGCGGCTTCCAGCGTGTCGATGGCCTGCGCTTCGGTGACGGTGCCCGCCTTGATCAGTTCGTACTCGCGCAGGATGTCGTTCTGGCCGGCGAGCACGGTGACGAGGTCCTTGCCGTTGAAGCTTTCGCCGGCCGCGAGGAAGGCGTCGACCTGCGTCGTCACGTCTGCCGCAAACGTGCCCGGCTCCGCCTCGATCAGCGCGCTCGGCGCCGCCGCGGCGGCGTTGCATTGCGGCAGCACCAGCCCGTAGAAGGTGACGAGCGACTGGATCCAGATCGGCAACTGCGCGCAGTCGAGCACGTCGGGGTCGCCGGGGGCCGATGCCGCCGTCGCGTAGTTGACGCTGTACTTGCGCCCGTTGTGGTCGCCGCTGTCGACGATCACGCTGTTTTCGTCGCCGAACGCGATCAGCCGCGTCGGCACGAAGCGCTCCACCTGCTCGCCGCCGCCCCCGCAGGCTGTCAGCAGCATCGCCGCGACGATCAATCCGGCCGCATGGCGCGCCGCGGCGTGCAATCGAACTCCCCTGAACATCTTGGACTCTCCGGAAAAAGTGGATGGTGTGGCAGCGTCACGCGGCGGCGGCGCGGCGAAGGCGATCCCGCACGCCGTCCCATTCGGGGCCGGCCGGCGGTTCCTCGACCCAGATGAGCTGCACGCCTTCGTCGTCGAAGTTGCGCAGCACGGAAAACAGCTCGTGGGCCGCGTCGGCGGCCTGCGCGGGCATCACGCGGTGGCGCAACCCGGCCCCCGCGTGCACGCCGGCAGGCAGGGGCCCCGAATATACCGCCAGCGGCAGCGGCGAGCCCGCGAGCAGCCGCAAGGCCGCGTGCAGATCGCGTGTGGGCATCAGGCGCATGCGCGCGCGGGGCGCATAGTGCGATTCGAGCGTGCCCGAGGCGCGCGGGGCGGCGGCGTCGGGCTCGCGCAGCGGCTCGCCGGCGGCGGCCTCGATCTGCGCGCTTGTCAGCACGCCGGGGCGCAGCAGCACCGGATGCCCGCTCGTGCAGTCGACGATGCTCGACTCGATGCCGACATCGCAGGGCCCGCCGTCCAGCACCATCAGCGTGTCGCCGAACTCCGCCGCCACGTGCTCGGCGCGTGTCGGGCTGATGCGCCCGAAGC
>DASWVR010000212.1:0-31845 GCA_036401155.1 Piscinibacter sp.
GCTCCCGACCCCCCTCGCGACGCGGAACTTCGGCACGAACGCCTGGCGACACGAGGGTTTGTCCTGACAGGACTGACGCTAGTCGCCAGGCGGTTGTCAGACACCTGTAAGCGATCTGAAACGAAAGTCGCACCTGCGATGTTGACCTTTCTCAATCTGCTCCAGCTGGTGCTGTACATCCCCTTGCTGGCGCTGCTCGGACAGGGACTGCTTTACGTCCTGGCGGGGCCCAAGCGAGACGAGAACTTCTTCTACAAACTGCTGCAGCTCTTGTCCAAACCCTTCACCTTCGTCGTCCGCAAGATCACGCCCGCCCGCGTTGCGGACCGCCATGTTCCCGTCGTCACACTGTTCCTGGTTTTCGTGATCTACATGGTGGTGACGCTGGAGAAGATCAGCCTGTGCGTTCAGATCGGGGTGGAAGCATGTCGGTGACGACCAACGGTGGCTGGGAGTGGTGGCGGCTCAAGCTGCGCGCGATGGCGCTGCTGGTGTTCGAGCGCCGCGCCGCGGCCGAGGCGGTGTTCGGCGAGATGCTCCGGCGCTGGCCCGACGACCCCTATGCCCTGGCGAGCCGCGCCCACCTGAGGGCGCAGGCCGGTCGCACCGGCGAGGCGATCGCCGACGCGCAGCGCCTGGTGCAGTTGCATCCGCAGCGCAGCGCCGGCGACTGGTTCAACCTCGCCTTCCTGCTCGAGAGCATGCAGCGCTACGACGAGGCCGAGCCCGCCTTCCGGCGCGCCCTGGCGCTCGACGACAAGCTCGACCGCGCCTGGTACGGGCTCGGGCTGGTGCTGATCCGCCAGCAGCGTTTCGACGAGGCGGTCAGCGCGCTCAAGCGCAACACCGAACTGCAACCGATGAGCCCCTACGGCTGGTACCAGCTGGCGCGCGTGCACATCGACAGACACGATCCCGAAGAGGCGCGCAACATCATCCGCCACCTCAAGGGCTTCGAA
Organism: Piscinibacter sp.; assembly: GCA_036401155.1. Lineage (GTDB taxonomy): Bacteria > Pseudomonadota > Gammaproteobacteria > Burkholderiales > Burkholderiaceae_C > Albitalea. Next base: position 960 of record DASWVR010000212.1, read on the forward strand.
CCCAAGGTCGCTGAGCAACTGCAGCGAGAAACAGGACTGGCGCCATGACGACGGCGCGCAAGAACGCCGCGGGGGCGGTTTGGAAGGTGCCGGGGCTCGTCCCCGGGAGACAACGTTGGAGGCAACTGCAATGCAATTAACGGCAAGACACCGGGAGTATTGGCAGAAGAACCTCAGGATCACAGCGATCCTGCTTGGAGTCTGGTTCTTCGTGACGTTCGTGCTCGGGTATTTCGCCCGTGACCTGAACTTCACTTTCTTCGGCTGGCCCTTCAGTTTCTGGGTCGCTGCTCAGGGGGCGTTGATCGTCTACGTCTGCATCATCGGGTTCTACGCGCGCTACATGAACCGCCTGGACCAGGAATACGGCGTCGCCGAGGAGGAATGACATGGCAGGCTTCAACATGGATTCAAGCGGCACCAGCGCCGCTGTCGCGAACCGGCTGTTCAAGAAGCAGCTGAACAAGGTCTACGCCTGGTACACGGGCGGCTTTCTTGCGTTCGTGCTGGTGCTGGCCGTGCTCGAGCAGATGGGCCTGCCCAGGAACTGGATCGGCTTCATCTTCCTGCTCGCCACCGTGGCGCTGTATGCCGGTATCGGCATCATGAGCCGCACCACCGACGCGGCCGAGTACTACGTGGCCGGCCGACGGGTTCCAGCCGTCTACAACGGCATGGCGACCGGCGCCGACTGGATGAGCGCGGCGTCGTTCATCGCGATGGCCGGCGGCCTCTACCTGGGCGGCTTCAACGCCCTGGCCTTCATCCTGGGCTGGACCGGCGGCTACTGCCTGGTGGCGCTGTTCCTCGCGCCCTACCTGCGCAAGTTCGGGCAGTTCACGATCCCCGACTTCCTCGGCGCCCGCTTCGAGGGCAACCTGCCGCGCTTCATCGGCATCTGCGGCGCGATCCTGTGCTCGTTCACCTACGTGGTGGCGCAGATCTACGGCGTGGGCATCATCACCGCGCGCCTGTCGGGCCTCGCGTTCGAGGTCGGCATCTTCGTGGGCCTCGGCGGCATCCTGGTCTGCTCGTTCCTCGGCGGCATGCGTGCCGTCACCTGGACGCAGGTGGCCCAGTACATCATCCTGATCATTGCCTACATGATCCCGGTGGTGTGGCTGTCGGTGAAGCAGACGAGCGTGCCGGTGCCGCAAGCCATCTACGGCATGCAGCTGCAGAAGGTCACCGAGCGCGAGAACCAGCTGCGCACCGACCCGAAGGAGCTGGAGGTCATGGCGGTGTTCAAGGCGCAGTCCGATGCGCTGGCTGCCAAGCTGAAGGACATCCCCACCGCGCTGGCCGCGGACCGCGCAGCCGCCGAGCAGAAGCTCGCCGACCTGAAGGCTGCCACCGCGCCGATGGCCGACGTGCAGGCCGCCGAGAAGGAGCTCGCCGCGATCCCGAAGAACGAGGCGGATGCGAAGAAGGCCTGGACGGCGGCGAAGACCGGCGCCGACGCACGCGCCAAGCCGCTGGCCGGCATGCCGCCGCACGCGCAGATCTACGCGGGCGACCCGAACGGGGACGCTGCCGCGCAGAAGACCTTCAACGAATCACGGCGCAACTTCCTCGCGCTGGTGTTCTGCCTGATGGTGGGCACGGCCGCGCTGCCGCACATCCTGATGCGCTACTACACGACCCCGTCGGTGAGGGAAGCGCGCGAGTCGGTGACCTGGTCGCTGTTCTTCATCTTCCTGCTGTACTTCACCGCGCCGGCCCTGGCCGTGCTGGTCAAGTACGAGGTGCTGAACGTGCTGGTGGGAACGCCATTCGCCCAGCTGCCTGACTGGATCGCGCAGTGGCAGAAGGTCGATCCGGCGCTGCTGTCGGTGACCGACGTCAACAAGGACGGCATCTTCCAGCTCGGCGAGATGAAGATCGGTGCCGACATCATCGTGCTGGCAACGCCGGCCATCGGCGGCCTGCCGTACGTGGTCTCTGGCATGGTGGCCGCGGGCGGCCTGGCGGCTGCGCTGTCGACCGCCGACGGCCTGCTGCTGACGATCGCCAACGCGCTGTCGCACGACCTGTACTACAAGATGATCGACCCGAACGCTCCGACGGCGCGCCGCGTGACGATCTCGAAGGCGCTGCTGCTGGTGGTGGCCTTGGCCGCAGCCGGCGTGGCGGCGCAGAAACCGGCGGACATCCTGTTCCTGGTGTCGGCGGCGTTCTCCTTCGCGGCGGCGACCTTCTTCCCGGCGCTGGTGCTCGGCATCTTCTGGAAACGTGCCAACAAGTGGGGTGCGTCGCTGGGCATGCTCGCCGGCCTGGGCCTCACCTTCTACTACATGGTGACGACCCAGCCGTGGATGCGTGGCGTGTTCGGCGTCACGTCGCCGATCGAGCTGTGGTGGGGCATCCAGCCGATCTCGGCCGGCCTGTTCGGCGTGCCGCTGGGCTTCGCGGTGATCATCATCGTGAGCCTGATCACCGGCCAGCCGCGCAAGGATACGCAGGAACTGGTGGAGCATGTGCGCTACCCCGACCTGAAGCCTGCGAAGGCCTGAAGAAGGCGACCCGACAAGGCCCCGCTCCTCGGAGCGGGGCTTTTTTTCTTGGGGCAGTCATCTCACAATCCCCAGGACGCCACGACACGAGGGGAACGATGGCTCATCGTCCAGTGCAAGCTCAGCGCCTGGTGGCGCTGTTCCTGCTCGGCTGCCTGTTGTTCAGCTACCCGCTGCTGGCCCTGTTCAACACGGGCGGAACGCTGTTCGGCGTACCGCTGCTGTACGTCTACCTCTTCGGCGTGTGGATCGGGCTGATCGTGCTGATGATCCTCATCGTCGAGCGGCGCGGGTCCTGAGCCCATGCTGCTCGGCGGCGTCGTCCTCCTCACGTCCTTCGCGTACCTGGGCGTGCTGTTCGCGATCGCCTACTACGGCGACAAGCGCGCCGATGCCGGCCGCTCCATCATCGCGAACCCCTACATCTATGCGCTGTCGATGGCGGTCTACGCGACCTCGTGGACCTTTTACGGCAGCGTGGGCCGTGCCGCCGCCAGCGGGGTCGGCTTCCTGCCGATCTACCTCGGGCCGACGCTGATCGCCGCCCTGTGGTGGCTGGTGCTGCGCAAGATGATCCGCATCAGCAAGGTCAACCGCATCACCTCGATCGCAGACTTCATCGCCGCGCGCTACGGCAAGAGCAGCCTGCTGGGCGGGCTGGTCACGGTCATCGCCGTGGTCGGGGTCATCCCCTACATCGCGCTGCAGCTGAAGGCGGTCTCGAACAGCTTCATCCTGCTGCTGCAGTACCCGGAGGTGGTGATGCCGCGCAAGGAGGCGGTTGCGGTGCTGCAGGACACGGCGCTGTACGTGGCGCTGCTGCTGGCGGCCTTCACCATCCTGTTCGGCACGCGCCACCTCGACGCCACCGAGCGCCACGAGGGCATGGTCGCGGCGGTGGCGTTCGAGTCGCTGGTCAAGCTGCTCGCCTTCCTGGCGGTCGGCGTGTTCATCACCTTCGGGCTGTACGGCGGCTTCGGCGACCTGTTCGAGCGTGCGGCGCAGCGGCCCGAACTCGCCAAGCTGCTCACGCTCGGCGATTCGGCGGCGAGCTACGGCTCGTGGGCGTCGCTGATCTTCCTGTCGATGCTGTCCATCCTGTTCCTGCCGCGCCAGTTCCAGATCAGCGTGGTGGAGAACGTCAACGAGAACCACGTCGCCAAGGCGATCTGGCTGCTGCCGCTGTACCTGCTGGCGATCAACATCTTCGTGCTGCCCATCACCTTCGCCGGCCTGATGCACTTTTCGCCCGGGCAGGTCGATGCCGACACCTTCGTGCTGACACTGCCGATGGCGCACCGGCAGGAGGCGCTCGCGCTGTTCGTCTTCATCGGCGGCCTGTCGGCGGCCACCGGCATGGTCATCGTCGAGACCATCGCGTTGTCGACGATGATCTGCAACGACCTCGTGATGCCGCTGCTGCTGCGCTGGAAGTCGCTCGCGCTCGCGCAGAGCCACGACCTGTCGGGCTTGCTGCTGCTGATCCGGCGCGGCGCGATCGTGGCGCTGATGATGCTCGGCTACGCCTACTACCGTATCGCCGGCGAGGCCTATGCGCTGGTGTCGATCGGCCTGGTGTCGTTCGCCGCGGTGGCGCAGTTCGCGCCGGCCATGCTCGGCGGCATGTACTGGCGCGAAGGCACGCGTGCCGGCGCGCTGACCGGGCTCTCGCTCGGCTTCGCGCTGTGGGCCTACACGCTGCTGCTGCCCTCGTTCGCCAAGTCGGGCTGGCTGCCGATCTCGTTCATCGAGGAGGGGCCGTTCGGCATCGCCTTGCTGAAGCCGCTGGCGCTGTTCGGCCTGACGGGCCTGGACGACATCAGCCACTCGATGTTCTGGAGCATGCTGTTCAACGTCGGTGGCTACGCCACGGTGTCGCTGCTCGGTCGGCAGAGCATCCGCGACCATGCGCAGGCGCTGCTGTTCGTCGACGTGTTCAAGATCGCAAGCCGCAACTCCAGCCTGTGGCGCGGCAGCGCCTCGGTGCAGGAGATGCGCACGCTGGTGGGCCGCTTCATCGGGCCGCAGCGCGCCGAGGAGGCGTTTGCGGGCTACGCCGCGCAATGCGGCGTGGCCTCGGTCGACCAGCTCGAGCCGGATGCGGCGCTGATGCACTTCGCCGAGAACCTGCTGGCCGGTGCGATCGGCGCGTCGTCGGCACGGGTGATGCTCGCCTCGGTGGTGAAGGAGGAGCCGCTGGGCATGGACGAGGTGCTCGACATCCTCGACGAGGCGTCGCAGGTCATCGCCTACAGCCACCAGCTGGAGCAGAAGTCGCGTGCGCTGGAGGCGGCCACCGCCGAGCTGCGTGCCGCCAACGAGCGGCTCAAGGAGCTCGACCGCTTGAAGGACGACTTCATCTCCACCGTGACGCACGAGCTGCGCACCCCGCTGACATCGATCCGCGCCTTCTCCGAGATCCTGCACGACAACCCGGAGATGCCCACCGACAAGCGCGGCGAGTTCATCCTGATCATCGTCAAGGAAAGCGAGCGCCTGACGCGCATGATCAACCAGGTGCTCGATCTCTCCAAGCTCGAGTCGGGCAGCGCCGAGTGGCACTCGACCGAACTGAACCTCAAGGACGTGATCCACGATGCCGTCTCCACCACCAGCCAGCTGCTGCGCGAAAACCATGTCGCGCTCGCGCTGGAGCTGCCCGACGACGTGCCGCCGGTGCGCGCCGACCGCGACCGGCTGATGCAGGTGATGCTCAACCTCATCTCCAACGCCGTGAAGTTCTGCGATCGCAGCGACGGGCGCATCACCATCGCGCTGCACGTGCTGCCCGATGCGCTGCAGGTGGACGTGCGCGACAACGGCATCGGCATCACGCCGGCCGACCAGGAGATCATCTTCGAGAAGTTCCGCCAGGTCGGCGATACCCTGACGGAGAAACCCCAGGGCACGGGGCTCGGCCTGCCGATCAGCCGCCAGATCGTGCACCATTTCGGTGGCAAGCTGTGGGTCAGGAGCGCGCTGGGCCGCGGTGCGACCTTCTCCTTCACCGTGCCGCTGCGGGCCCCCGACGAACCCGCCGAGCCGCCCGCCCTGGCCGAAACGGAAAGCCGATGATGAGCAAGACCATCCTGATCGCCGACGACGAGCCCAACATCGTCATTTCGCTGGAGTACCTGCTCAAGCGCGACGGCTACAGCGTGCTGGTCGCGCGCGACGGCCAGGAAGCGCTCGACATGATGCAGCAGACGACACCCGACCTGGTGCTGCTGGACGTGATGCTGCCGCGCGTCAGCGGCTTCCACGTCTGTCAGAAGATCCGCGAGAACCCGGCCTGGTCGCAGGTGCGGGTGATCATGCTCACGGCCAAGGGCCGCGACGTCGAGATGAGCAAGGGCATGGCGCTCGGCGCCGACATCTACGTCACCAAGCCGTTCTCCACCAAGGAACTGCTGGCTCAGATACGCGGGCAGCTCGGCGTCGGCGGGGAGGGAACCTAGATCGTGGGGTCCAAGGCTCGATTCGCGCTGTGGCTTGCCGCGTGCACCCTGTTCGTCATCGGGCTGTTCGTGCTGGCCGGCCTCGCCTGGTGGACGAGCCACGACGCGGCGCAGCGGGCCACCTTCGAGAAGCTGCTGCAGGCGCGCGTGCCGCTGCTGATCAGCATGGCGCTGCTGCTGCCCTTCCTGCTCGGCGTCGTGCTGAGCTGGTGGATGAAGCGCTACCCGCTCGCTGCCGAGCGCATGGCCGAAGAGGTGGTGCTGATCTACACCGTCAACCCCGAGCACCGCGTGGCGCGCGCGGGCGGCGCCGAGATGCGCCAGCTGGCCGACACGGTCAACGCCCTGGCCGAGACGCTCGACACGCTGCGCCGCGACGTGCAGTCGCGCATCGCCGAGGCGCACCGCCGGCTGGAGGAGGAGAAGAACCGCCTCGCGGCGCTGATGTCCGAGCTGGCCCACAGCGTGCTCGTGTGCAACAGCGAAGGGCGCATCCTGCTCTACAACCCGCGTGCGGCGCAGCTGCTCGAGAGCGACCGCCGCGACGCCGGCGGCGCGCCGGTGGGCCTCGGCCGCTCGGTCTTCGGCATCCTCGACAAGAGCCAGATCGTGCATGCGCTGGACAAGATTGCGCGCCGCGTGGAACAGCAGATCGAGCACCCGGTGGCGCACTTCGTGACCACGCGCGGCGACCAGCTGCTGCGGGTGCAGATGGCGCCGGTGCTCGACACGCACGGCGAGATCGGCGGCTTCGTGCTGATGCTCGAGGACATCACCCGCTCGGTCGAGTCCGACACGCGGCGCGAGCAGCTGCTGCGCCAGCTCACCGAGGGCACGCGGGCGGCGCTGGCCAACATCCGCGCCGCGGTCGAGACGGTGCAGCAGTACCCCGACATGGACGCCGAGCAGCGCCGCCGCTTCACCGAGGTGATCCACGACGAGGCCGAGCAGCTGTCGGCCAAGCTCGACGCCACCGCCGCGGCCGAGGCGCAGCTGCTGAGCACGCCCTGGCCGCTCGAGGACATGCTGGCGGCCGACCTCGTCTACGCGCTGCAGCGCAACTTCGAGCGCCGCCTCGGCGTGACCGCGGCCACCCGCGGCAGCGACGACCCGCTGTGGCTGAGCGTGGACAGCCACGCGATGGTGCATGCGCTGACGCACGTGATGGGCCGCATCGCCGCGAGTTTCGCGATCCGCTCGGTGCTGATCGAGACCGAAGGCGCCGGGCGCTTCATGCGGCTGTCGCTGTGCTGGACCGGCCCGCCGCTGGAGCCCGACCTCCTGCACGAGTGGGAGGAGGAGCCCTACGCGGAGGGCGCCGGCGCGCCGGCGCCCACGCTTGCTCAGCTGCTCGCCCGCCACGGCGCCGAGGCCTGGACGCAGTCCGACCGCGCCGCGGGGCAGGGCCGGCTGTGCCTGCAATTGCCGATGGCGCGGGTCGGGGTGCCGGCGGCGGCCAAGCCGGCGGGCATTCCGAGCCGGCCGGTCTACTACGACTTCGACCTGTTCAGCCAGCCCGGCCAGACCCCCGAGCTCGACGAGCGGCTGCTGACCGACCTCACCTACACCGTGTTCGACACCGAGACCACCGGGCTGTCGCCGTCCGAGGGCGACGAGATCATCTCGATCGGCGCGGTGCGCATCGTCAACGGCCGGCTGCTCAAGCAGGAGTGTTTCGACCGGCTGGTGCTGCCTCGCCGGGCGGTGCGGCGCGAGTCGCAGAAGATCCACGGCATCTCGATGCAGATGCTGGTCAACCAGCCGCCCATCGCCGAGGTGCTGCCGGCGTTCCAGCGCTTCGCCGAGGACACGGTGTTGGTGGCGCACAACGCCGCCTTCGACATGCGCTTCCTGCAGCTGGCGCAGGCGCAAGCCGGGGTCGAATTCATCCAGCCGGTGCTCGACACGCTGATGCTGTCGGCGCTGGTCCACCCCGGGCATGCCGACGAGGAACACCGGCTCGAACTGATCGCGGCGCGCCTGGGCATTCCGATCATCGGGCGGCACACCGCACTCGGCGACGCGATCGTCACCGGCGAGGTGTTCCTCAAGCTGATCCCGCTGCTGGCCGAACGCGGTATCCGCACCTTGAAGCAGGCCCGCGAGGCGTCGCAGAAGACGCTGTACGCCAAGCTCGAGTACTAGAGGGCCCGCGCCGATGTCCACCGCCTTCAGCAACCGGCCCGGAGCGGCGCTCGAGGAGCATGCGTCGCAGGCGCTGGCGCAGTTGACGCTCGATTCGCCGCTCGGGCAGCTGCCGCGGCGCGCGCTGGTCGGCGTGAGCGCGGACACCCCGCTCTCGGCCGCGCTCGGCACGATGCAGGCGGAGCACATCGGCTCGTTGCTGGTGCTCGACGAGGTGGGCAAGGCGCTGGGCATCCTGACGCGCCACGACATCCTCGGCCGCGTGAGCCTGCCGCAGCGCCCGCTCACGACACCGATCTCCGAGGTGATGAGCAAGCCGGTGCACACGCTCACCGTCAACGACACCGCCCACGACGCGGCCTTGCTGATGGCACGCCGCGGCATCCGCCACGTCGCCGTGACCGACGCGGGCGGGCGCGTGGTCAGCATGGTGTCCGAGCGCGACCTGTTCGCGATGCAGCGGCTGTCGCTGCGGCAGGTGAGCGCGACCATCCGCGGCGCGCAGGACGTGCCGACGCTCGCGCATGCCGCGCGCGACATCCGCCGCCTGGCGCGCGAGCTGCTGTGCCAGGGCGTGGGCTCGCTGCAGCTGACGCAGTTCATCAGCTACCTCAACGACGTGCTGAGCGAGCGCCTGGTGCAGATGCTCGCCGACGAACAAGGGCTCGACCTGCAGCAGGCCTGCTGGCTCACCTTCGGCTCCGAGGGTCGCTCCGAGCAGACCATCTCCACCGACCAGGACAACGGGCTGGTGTTCGTGAGCGACGATCCGCAGCGCGACCGGCCGCGCTGGCTCGCCTTCGGGCGGCGTGTCAACGAGGCGCTCGATGCCTGCGGCTACCCGCTGTGCAAGGGGGGCGTGATGGCCGGCGAGCCCAAATGCTGCATGACCGCCGAGGAGTGGTGTGCGCGCTTCGACAGCTGGATGGAGCACGGCGCCCCCGAAGACCTGCTGGCCTCGTCGATCTACTTCGATTTCCGCCCGCTGGTGGGCAGGCTCGACCTGGCCCAGCCCATGCGGGAGCTGGTGACGACCAAGGCGCAGAAGCTGCCGCGCTTCATCAAGCAGATGGCGGAAAACGCGTTGCGCAACGGCGCACCCTTGAGCTGGCTGGGCGGCATCGAAACCGAGCGCATCGACGGACGGGCGATGCTCGACCTCAAGTTCCACGGCTCGATGATCTACGTCGATGCAGCGCGCCTGTACTCGCTTGCCACCGGCGTGCCGCACACCGGGACGCGGCAACGCTTCGAGGCCGTGGCGCACGCATTGAAGGTCCCGCCGAGCGAAAGCGAAGCGTGGATCGGCGGCTTCGAGTACCTGCAGCTGCTCAGGCTGCGCGCCCAGATCATCAACGCCGAAGAGTCGCGCCAGCCGAACCTGCTCGACGTCGGCGCGCTCAACGACATCGACCGGCGCGTGCTGAAGGAAGCGCTGCGGGTCGGGCGCAGGCTGCAGCAGCGCATCGAGCTCGACTATCAGCGATAGCGATCGAAGCCGCGTAGCGCCTGCGTGGAAACGTCGACTGCTCGGTTGCTTCGGCCAGTTCGGGATGCGCGGGCACTTCGACAAGCTCAGTGCGAACGGGTGTGACCCCGCGTAGCGTTTTGCAGAACCGTTCGGGCTGAGCTTGTCGAAGCCTGCGCTACAGCCCGATGCTCCAGCGGTTTCCGCAACGCCTGCAGCACACGGTCATGCGCCTTTCCTCCGCCTGTTCGGCGGTGATGTCCCACTTGGCGTAGGTGTCGCACTGTCGGCAAACGGCCTGGTCGGCGACGTACTCGGCGTGGTTCAGCAGGTACAGGTAACGCCGCAAGGCCCAGTAGCCGATCATGGCACTGGCCAGCACGCACACCACCATCACGAGTTGCGAGCCGACCGGCTGCGTGACGCCGAAGGCCTCGGCACTGCCCAGCATGCCCAGACTGCACAGGACCAGCAGCACGAGGTGCATGTGGCTTTGCAGCAGTTCGCGCTCGTACCACTTGCGAAAACCGATGCGACGGATCGTCTTCACTGCCTTCATGACGCACTTTCCGCCCGTGGCGCACCCGTCGGCCGCGGCGCGACATGATCTTCGCACGCGGGAAAGGCCCTTGGCGCCTCTCGCCGAAGCAAGCGCAATGGTGCGGCGCAGCGTGCCGCCGCGCGGCGGCGACGGCCCTCAGCCGAGGAACCGCTCGAGGTGCGCGGCCAACGCCTCGGGCTGGTCGTGATGCAGCATGTGACCCGCCGGCGACAGCACCTGGCGCTCGAGCCGCGGCACGAGCGCCAGGCGGGCGTCGAAATCGGCGCGCGGGTAGCGGTCGCCCCACCACTTGCTGACGTCGGTGCGGTCGCCCTCGACCCACAGCACCGGCGCGGCGATGCGTTTCCAGCACTCCATCACCTCGGCCTTCTGGTAGAGCACCGGGTTGGCGCGCTTGTGCGCGGGGTCGCCGAGGATGTCCCAGCGTCCGTCCTCGCGCCGGCGCGACCAGTGCTCGGCCAGCCAGGCGGCGCGCTGCGGCGACAGCAGCGGGTTGGTCTTGCGCAGCCGCTCGGCCACGGCCTGCACGCTGTCGTAGCTGCGCAGCTCGGCTGGCTGCTTCAGCTCGTCGAGCCACTGCGCGTAACGCTTGGGCGCCTGGTGCGGCTTCGACTCGGGCAGGCCGAAGCCTTCGAGGTTCACCAGCCGGCGAATGCGCTCGGGGCGCACGCCGGCGTAGATCATCGCGACGTTGCCCCCCATGCTGTGCCCCAGCAGGTCGACCACCTGGCCCGGCAGCAGCGAGTCGAGCACGGTTTCCAGGTCGCCCAGGTAGTCGGGGAACCAGTAGCAATCGGTGCCGGGTGCATCGCTCAGGCCGAAGCCGCGCCAGTCGAGCGCCAGCACGAGCCGGTCGCTGGGCAGCGCATCGACCACGAACTGGAACGAGGCGCCCACGTCCATCCAGCCGTGCACCATGACGAGCGGCGGGCGCCCGGCGCCGGCGAGGCTCGCGTCGCCCCACTGCAGCACGTGGTAGCGCAGCCCGCGTACGGGGATGAAGCGGCTGCGGCTTGCGCGCCGCACCTGGTACGAACTCTCGATCATGGGGCGCACTATAGGTGCGCGGTGCCGCGCCTGCTGTCGGACAAGCGACAGCCGTCGCTACGCTTCTTCCTCGATGAACTTGCTCGCGAAGTCGCGCGCCGTCGATGCGCCGCGGGCCGAGCGCAGGAAGTGCTCGGCCATCTCGAGGTGCGGCTTCATCTCGTCCCAATCGCGTGCCTTCTCGATCTTCAGCACCAGCGATTCGGCCGAAGGACCGAGGTTGTCGTTCAGGAACCGCACGGCCTGGCGCCGGCGCTCGTCGAAACCCGGCGTCTTCGCCGGGGGCGGCGGGGCGGGTGCCGCGGGCGGCGGGCTGGCGGGACGCTCGGCGACGGTGCCGATCACCTCGACATAGCCCTGGTCGAGCAGCACGGCCAGCACCTCTTCGGGCTCGCCGCCGATCAGCGCGCGCAGGTCGTGCTCGCTGCGGCGGCCGTCCACCATGATGAGCGCAGTGCGAAGCCTAGGCGCGAGCCGGTTGGCGCGCGTTTCGATCTCTGCGATGCCCTTGTCTGTCTTGCGATAGACCGATGCCATAGTGTGTGGGTCGACCGTTTGTCTGACGTCAAGCTTACCGCGCGCAGACGCCGCTGCGAAGCAGGTGATTACTGCTGCGGGCGCAATCGGTGGCTTTCGCCTGCCAACTATTTCACCCAAGGGCCCGACATGCATCGCCGAGGCCGGTCGGCGGCGTTCCCAGACATTAGGGACGCGCCCCGGCACGAAGTCATCGAGAATCCCCGGATGAGTTCTCCCACCCCTTTCACCATCCGCCCGGCCGAACTGCGCGACGTGGCACCCATCGTGCAGCTGATCCGCGAACTCGCCGAGTTCGAGAAGCTCACGCACCTGATGCAGGCCACGCCCGAGAAGCTTCGGCCGCACCTGTTCGGCGAAAAGCCGGTGGCCGAGGCCCTGGTGGCCGAGGTGCCGGCGGGGTCGGTGGCCGAGGGCGAGAGCCCGGTGATCGCGTTCGCGCTGTTCTTCACCAACTTCTCGACCTTCCTCGCGCAGCCGGGCCTCTACCTCGAAGACCTCTACGTCAAGCCGAGTCACCGCCGCTTCGGCATCGGCCGGGCCCTGCTGATGCGACTGGGCAAGCTCGCGCTGGAACGCAACTGCGGCCGCTTCGAATGGAGCGTGCTCGACTGGAACGAGAACGCGATCGGCTTCTACCGCACGCTCGGCGCCGACGTGCTGCCCGACTGGCGCATCTGCCGCGTGACGGGCGACGCGCTGAAGGCGATGGCGCAGGGGCCGGCCCAGGCGGCGTAAGCTGCGCGCATTCCAACGTCCATGACGCCGCGCGCATGACCGTCGACCGCTACGCCGAGCTCCACCGTTCCTTCCGCTGGCATGTGCCGGCGCTGTTCAACATCGCCGAGATGTGCTGCGCGCGCTGGGCGCGCGACACGCCGAACGCGGTGGCGATCCGCTGCGAGCACGAGAGCGGCAGCACGGCGAACCGCAGCTTTGCCGAGCTGCAGCACGATGCGCAGCGGCTGGCCAACGTGCTGCGCGGTCTGGGCGTGCAGCGGGGCGACCGCGTCGCGGTGGTGATGCCGCAGCGCTTCGAGACGGCCGTCGCCCACATGGCGGTCTACCAGGCGGGGGCCGTGGCGATGCCGCTGTCGATGCTGTTCGGGCCCGACGCGCTCGAGTACCGCCTGAACGACAGCGGGGCAGCGGTCGCGATCGTCGACGAAAGCGCGATCGACAACCTGCTGGCCGCGCGAGCGGCGTGCCCGCAGCTGCGCAGCGTGATCGCGGTCGGCGGCGCGAGCGGCCGCGGCGACGTCGACTGGACCGCGGCGCTGGCCGCGGCGCAGGCCGAATTCACGGCGCTGCAGACCCGTGCCGACGAGGCGGCGGTGCTGATCTACACCAGCGGCACGACCGGCCCGCCCAAGGGAGCGCTGATCCCTCACCGCGCGCTGATCGGCAACCTGACCGGCTTCGTGTGCAGCCAGAACTGGTTTCCGCAGCCCGACGCGGTCTTCTGGAGCCCCGCCGACTGGGCGTGGACAGGGGGCCTGATGGACGCGCTGCTGCCGACACTCTATTTCGGCCGCACGATCGTCGCCTACCAGGGCCGCTTCTCGCCCGAGAAGGCCTTCGAGCTGATGCAGCGCCACCGGGTCACGCACACCTTCCTGTTCCCGACCGCGCTGAAGGCGATGATGAAGGCCGTGCCGGCGCCGAAGCAGCGCTACCGGCTCGGGCTGCGCGCCATCATGAGCGCCGGCGAGGCGGTCGGCGACGCGGTGTTCGGCTACTGCGAGCAGCAGCTCGGCGTCACGCCCAACGAGATGTTCGGCCAGACCGAGATCAACTATGTTGTCGGCAATTGCGCCGCGCGCTGGCCGGCGCGGCCCGGCAGCATGGGGCGGCCCTACCCGGGTCATCGCGTGGCGGTGATCGACGACGCGGGCATCGAGTGTCCGCGGGGCACCCCCGGCGACGTGGCGGTGCACCGGCGCGACATCCACGGCCATCCCGACCCGGTGTTCTTCCTCGGCTACTGGAACAACGACGAGGCGACGCGCCGCAAGTTCACCGGCGACCCGGCCGATTCCTGGTGCCGCACCGGCGACACCGCGGTGATGGACGAGGACGGCTACCTCTGGTACCAGGGCCGCGGCGACGACGTGTTCAAGGCGGCCGGCTACCGCATCGGGCCGAGCGAGATCGAGAACTGCCTGGTCAAGCACCCGGCGGTCGCCAACGCGGCGGTGGTGCCCAAGCCCGACGCCGAACGCGGCGCCGTCGTCAAGGCCTACGTCGTGCTCGCCGCGGGCGTCGACGCCAGCGCGGCGCTGACCGAGGAACTGCAGCAGCACGTGCGCGGCAAGCTCGCGCCCTACGAGTACCCGAAGGAGATCGAGTTCATCGACGCGCTGCCGATGACGACCACCGGCAAGGTGCAGCGGCGTGTGCTGCGCCTGCGCGAAGAGGAGCGCGCGGCGGGCGCCCGGACGCAATGATCATTGGGCGCGGCGCAGCCGGCCGCGCTCCTTTTCATAGTCCGCGTGGTCCGGCAGCCGCGGGTCCGGCAGGGCGGCGGGACCCGCCCGGCGCGCTTCACGTTCGGCGCTGTAGCGCATGCTGTCGTAGCTCGCGCGCTCCCAGTTGATCTGCGCGCAGCCGCCGAGCACGGCGGCGAACAGCGTCAGCCACGCAGGCAGCTGCTTGTTCATGACGTTTCTCCATCGGATTCGGATTCCGGCCCCGCGCGGTACTCGAGCAGGTCGCCGGGCTGGCATTGCAGCGCGGCGCAGATGCGTGCCAGCGTGTCGAAGCGAACGCCCCGCACCTTGCCCGACTTCAGCAGCGAGATGTTCTGTTCGGTGATGCCGATGTGCTCGGCCAGCTCACGAGAGCGCATCTTGCGCCGGGCGAGCATCACATCGAGGTTGACAACGATCGGCATGTCACGGCCTGCGTCGCATTGAAGGGCGTGGGACTTGCATCACACGAACTCGGCGTTCTCTTGCGCCAGGCGGGTGGCTTCGACCATCACCCACGCGATCGCGAGCAGCAGCACGCCGAACAGCAGCAGCACGTAGTCGTGCGACGACAGGCCCACCAGCAGCACCTTCTGTCCCGGCGGGTTGTTCATCGTCAGCACCAGGCCGGTGGCGGTGCGTGCCAGCACCTGCGCGGCCGCCACGCCGACGAGGCTCCAGGCGAGCCGCCGCAAGCGTGCCGTGGCGGCGGGCGTGAAGATCGCGCCGCGGCCATAGTCGCCGAACAGGTGCCACACCTGATGCAGCGCGAACAGGCCGACGCCCACGGGCACCATGCTGACCAGCCAGCCGGCCCACTGCACGCCGGGCGTCACGACAATGCGCGCGCCGCCCAGGCCCGCTTCGTTGGCGGCGAAGCGGGCGATCCACTCGGGCGAACTCCACAGCCCGATGGTCAGCAGCAGCAGCGCAGTGCCGCCCACCAGGGCCATGGCACGAACCCAGCGGGCAATGCGTCGCACACGGTCCATCGGTGTCGGTTCGAGGCCTCGGCCCGCTTGGATGAGCTGCATGGTCTGCATCATGTAGTGGAACTAAAGTTTATTGTAAAACAATAAAAAATGACTGTAAATGATGATTGACGAATCGGCGGATGCCGGGGCCGCATGCGGTGCGTGCGGGCGCGACGGCGCACGGCTGGTGCAAACTTCCCCCCGATGGCAAAGAAACCGATCCACGTCAGCGAGACGCCGGCCACCCAGTTCCTGCGCCGCCACGGCGTCGCCTTCACCGAGCATGTCTACGACTACGTCGAGCACGGCGGCACCGAGGAGTCGGCGCGCCAGCTCGGTGTGCCGGAACACCAGGTCATCAAGACGCTGGTGATGCACGACGATCGCGCGCAGCCGCTGATCGTGCTGATGCACGGCGACAGGCAGGTCAGCACCAAGAACCTCGCGCGGCAGATCGGCGTGAAGTCGGTCGAGCCGTGCAAGCCGGAACTGGCCCAGCGTCACAGCGGCTATCTGGTCGGCGGCACGTCGCCCTTCGGCACCCGCAGGTCCATGCCGGTGTACGTCGAGGACAGCGTGCTGGCCTTGCCGACGATCTGCATCAACGGCGGACGGCGCGGCTACCTGGTGGGCATCGCGCCTGCGGTGCTGACGGAACTGCTGGGCGCCAAGCCGGTGCACTGCGCGCTGTGAGCGGAGCAGCGGCCATCCGGCATGGCCGCTCGAAGCACGTAACGGCCGCGCCGTCAGCAGGGCGATCGTGGCTGGACGTCGGCTTGCGCGTCGGCCACGGCGCCGTGGCTCGCGCCGGGCGCCACGCTGTCTTCGGGGCACTGGTCGCCGAGGCTGGCCGGTGGCGGCAGCTCCCGGTCGAACACCTGGGGCTCGGCGAGCGGCAGTTTTGCCACGCCCTCGAAGCTCGCGGGCTCGAGCTCGAGCGAGGCATTGCGGGCGCTCGCCTCGTGATGTTCCCACCACAGCAGGGGAGCGGTGATCACGGCGAACAGCAGCACCCCCGCCCACCGCCGGTGGCGCTCGGACCGCTGGACCAGGATCTTCACCGTCGTGCCTTCCTTGACCGGGGTCGTGTCGCCCCGTGGTTCGGAGTGTGGGGGGCTTGCCGGCCCCGCGCATGCGGGTAAGCGAGAGGTTGATGCGCCGACCGGGCAACCGGCGTGCGGCGCGCGACAATCAGCTGCGATGCATCGCCGATGCACAATCTCCAGCCACCACTCATGCCCCTCCGATGCAGACCGCCTACGCCGCTGCCGCCACGATCGCAGCCTACCTGATCGGCTCCCTGTCCTTCGCCGTGATCGTGAGCCGGCTGATGGGGCTCAAGGACCCTCGCACCTATGGTTCGGGCAACCCGGGGGCGACCAACGTGCTGCGCACCGGCAACAAGGCTGCGGCCATCCTGACGCTGTTCCTCGATGCGCTGAAGGGCTTCGTGCCGGTGCTCCTGGCGGCCCAGCTGGGGCCGCGTGTCGGCCTCGGCGAAGGCACGGTGGCGCTGGTGGGCATCGCCGCGTTCCTGGGGCACCTGTGGCCCGTGTTCTTCCGTTTCCAGGGCGGCAAGGGTGTGGCCACGGCGGCCGGCGTGCTGATGGGCATCAACTGGATGCTCGGGCTGGCGACGCTTGCCACCTGGCTCGTCATCGCGTTCTTCTTCCGCTACGCCTCGCTCGCCTCGCTCGTCGCGGCGGCCTTCGCCACCTTCTACCAGCTGCTCTTCTGGGGCGCCGGCCCCGCTGCCGGTGCGGTCACGTTGATGGGCCTGCTGCTCGCCTGGCGCCATGGTGCGAACATCCAGAAGCTGATCAAGGGCACGGAGAGCAAGATCGGCCAGAAGGCGCCGGCCGCCGCGGCGGCGCACCATCCGCCGGACAAACACGGCGGCCACCATGCACACCGCGGCGAACAGCGCCGCCACCACGGAGCCAAACGATGA
This sequence comes from Piscinibacter sp., assembly GCA_036401155.1. Taxonomy (GTDB): domain Bacteria; phylum Pseudomonadota; class Gammaproteobacteria; order Burkholderiales; family Burkholderiaceae_C; genus Albitalea. The sequence continues at coordinate 18,083 of DASWVR010000212.1, forward strand.
TCCAGGGCCTGCACCGCTTCCACGTGGGCGACCGCCTGTCGGAGATGGCCGTGTTCAACGGCACGGTCTACCTCGCCGGGCAGGTGCCCGACGATGCCGGCCAGGACATCCGCGGCCAGACTCGCCAGGTGCTCGCGTCGATCGAGCGGCTGCTGGGCGAGGCCGGCACCGACAAGGCGCACATCCTGATGGCGCAGATCTTTCTCGCCGACCTGGCCGACTTCGACGGCATGAACGAGGTCTGGGACGACTGGGTCGCCCCCGGCGACGCGCCGCCCCGGGCCACCGTGCAGGCCCGGCTGGCGCGGCCGGCGTGGAAGATCGAGATCGTGGTCACGGCCGCCATTTCGGCCGGCGCCTGAAACCCCCATGGCCGCGCAGCTGCGTCGACTCCTTCCCCTGCTGCTGCTGGTCGTGGCCGGCTGGGTGGGGGTGCAACTGCTGCAGAACTTCAGCAGCGAGCGCATCGCGCGCGAGGTGGCGGCCAGCGCCAAGGCCGGCGACATCATGATGATCTCGTCGGAGACCTGTGCCTATTGCAAGCAGGCGCGCGCATGGTTCACCCAGCACGAGGTCGTGTTCGGCGAGTGTTTCATCGAGCGCGACCCCGCCTGCGCCGCGGCGTACCGCGCCTTGCAGGCGCCGGGCACGCCGACGCTGGTGGTGCGCGGCCAGCGGCAGGTGGGCTTCAGCCCCGAGCGCGTGATGCAGGCCCTGCGCCGCGGCTGAGCTTCAGGCGCAGGTGGCTTTCACGCCGCCTCGGTCAACCCCAGCAGTGCGGGGTCGCCGCGGCCGATGCGCACCAGCACCGGCTCCGCGCCGCTGATGTCGACGACGGTGGTCGGCTGCGCCGGGCACGCGCCCGCGTCGACCACCGCGTGCAGCAGCTTCTGGAAGTGCTTTCGGATCAACGCGGCATCGTTCATGGGCTCGCGTTCGCCGGGCGGGATCAGCGTGGTCGCGAGCAGCGGCTGGCCGAGGATGGCGAGCAGCTCCTGCGTCACGCGGTGATCGGGCACGCGCAGACCGATCGTCCGCCGCGACGGGTGCGAGAGCCGGCGCGGCACTTCCTTGGTCGCTTCGAGGATGAAGGTGAACGGCCCGGGCGTGCCGAGCTTCATCAGGCGGTACTGGCGGTTGTCCACCCGGGCATAGCTCGCCACCTCCGACAGGTCGCGGCACAGCAGCGTGAGGTGGTGCTTGTCGTCGACGCCGCGGATGCGCCGCAGGTTCTCGGCGGCGGCCTTGTCGTCGAGGTGGCACACCAGCGCGTAGCTCGAGTCGGTCGGCACCGCGGCAATGCCGCCGGCGTGCAGGATCTGCGCCGCCTGCTTCAGCAGCCGCGGTTGCGGGTTGTCGGGGTGGACTTCGAAGAGCTGTGACATGGGCGCGCATTGTGCCCGGCTCAATCCGCCATCGTGTCGACCTGCACCGCCGACACCGGACGGCGTGCCGCCGCTTCGCGCACGTTGAGCCAGGCGCTGGCCGCGCCGCAGACGGTGACGACGGCCATGCCGACCCAGGCCCAGCCGTCGGGCACGTGGCCGAACACCCACCAGCCGAAGGCCGCTGCCGACACGACCTGCACGTAGACGAAGGGCATCAGCGTGGCCGTCGGTGCGAGGCCGAGCGCGAGGATCAGCAGCAGGTGCCCGAAGGTGCCCAGCAGGCCGACGAGGAACATCAGCGCGATGTGCCAGCCGCTGGCCGCGTGCAGCACGCCGGGCAGGTCGATGCCGCTGGCCAGCAGCAGCGGCGTCAGCATCAGCATGCCCACCGCACCGGTGTAGAAGTGCGTCGTGTATGGGCTCTCCAGCGCCGACAGCTTGCTCGTCAGCACCTGGAAGCTCGCATAGCACAGCGTGCCGGCGAGCGGAAACAGCACGGCCCAGCCGAACAGCCCGCTGCCCGGCCGGATGATCACCAGCGCGCCCGCGAAGCCGCCCGCCACCAGAGCCCAGCGCAGCGGCGACACCCGCTCGTGCAGCAGCCAGGCGGCCAGGAGCGTGACGATCACCGGCGTGAGCATCACGATGGCGGTGAACTCCGCCACCGGCATGAACTGCACGCCGAAGAAGCTCATCGCGCTGGTGGCCAGCAGCAGCAGGCCGCGCACGAGCTGGAACTTCGGATGCGCCGCGCGAAAGCCCGCCGTCTTCGAGCGCGCGAGCCACAGCGTCATCGCCGCGGCCTGGAAGGCATAGCGCACCCACAGCATCAAGAGCACGGGCAGGAAGGGGCCGGCGAACTTGACGGTGGTGTCCATGCCGGCGAAACACACCGACATCAGCGCCACCAGCGCCACGCCGATGCCCGAACGGCGGGTGGCGCTCGTCGTCACGACGACCGGTGCACCCGCTCGGCGAGCGGCTCCCACACCGGGGTCAGCTTCGCCGGCAGCGCGGGCAGGGCGCCGAGGTCGGTGTGGCTTTCGTCGGGGCTGTGGAAATCGGCGCCGCGCGACGCATAGAGGCCGAATTCGATCGCCATGTCGGCGTACTTCACGAAGTCCGCGGCGTGGTGGCTGCCCGTCACGACCTCGACCGCCTGGCCGCCGTGGCCCTTGAACTCGGTGAAGAGCGCGTATTCTTCGTTGGCCGTGAACTTGTAGCGCCCCGGGTGGGCGATCACCGCGATGCCGCCGGCGCCGGTGATCCAGCCCACCGCGTCGCGCAGCGACGCCCACCGGTGCGGCACGTAACCCGGCTTGCCGTCGACGAGGAAGCGGCGGAACACCTCGTGCGTGTCGTGGCAGATGCCGCTGTCGACCAGGTGACGGGCGAAGTGCGTGCGCGAAATCAGCTCGGGGTTGCCGACATACTGCAGCGCACCTTCGTAGGCGTCACGGATGCCGACCGCGGCTAGGCCGTGGGCCATCTCCATCGCCCGCTCGCGCCGACCGCCGCGCGTGGCGGCGAGGCCCGACACGAGCGCCGCATCGTCGGCGTCGAAGCCCAGCCCCACGATGTGCACCGTGGTGCCGGCGAAGGTGACCGAGATCTCGGTCCCCGTGAGATAGGGCAGTGCGAGGCCCCGCGCCGCGTCCATCGCCCGCCGCTGGCCGCCGACCTCGTCGTGATCGGTCAGGGCCCACAGTTCGACGCCGTTGGCCTTGGCGCGTGCGGCGAGAGCTTCCGGTTCCAGCGTGCCGTCGGACACGGCGGAGTGGCAATGCAGATCGGCATTCAGCCGATGGGAGACGAGGTTCACTCCGCCATTGTAGGAAGGCCTGCCGCGCCGGGCCCCGGCAGGGGCTTGACCGAGGCGGAGCGACTCGAAGCGCCACGCACAAGACGGGCCGGCCAGTGCGTTCTTTCACGAAGCGCCGCCGCTCGCGGGCGAGCTGCACGGACCGCGCAGATAAGCTCGGCATCAAGGGGTGAGACGCCGCAACGGACGCGGGTGCGCGCAGTTCGGTCGTCCGGTCGGTCGGGCTCAAATCCGGCCCCGCGCGGCCGATAAGGCTGGGTGGAGCCGGGCGCGCCGGGCCGAGCCGCGCCGCGGTTTCGGGAAGGCGGCCGGCCGCGGTGAAACGAACGTGAAGTGGCGGTCGGGCATGGACAAGGTCGGGGCGAGGCGGTCGGGGCGTGGGGGGATCACGCAAGGTTGGGGCGCGCTGGCCGCCGGGTTGTGCGTCGCTGCGGCAGCGCAAGGGGCGCATGCCGCGGCGGACGACCTGGTGGGCGCCGGGCTCGACGCCCTGCTCGACCTCGAAGTGACAGGTGCATCCAAGCTCTCGCTGCGCATGAGCGAGTCGGCGTCGTCGGTGACGGTGATCAGTGCCGAGCAGATCCGCGCCCACGGCCACCGCACGCTCGCCGACGTGCTGCGTTCGGTGCGTGGCCTCGTCGTGTCGTCGGACCGCACCTACCACTACCTCGCGGTGCGCGGCTTCTCGGTCGCCGGCGACTACAACACCCGCATCCTGCTGCTGATCGACGGCAGCCGCGTCAACGACACCATCTACGACCAGGCGGTGCTCGGCAGCGAGTTCCCGCTCGACATCGATCTCGTCGAGCGCGTCGAATTCATCCCCGGCCAGGGTTCGGCCGTGCACGGCGCCAACGCGCTGTTCGGCGTGGTCAACGTCATCACGCGGCGCGCGCCGATGGCGAGTTCCGCCGAAACCGCGCTGGGCCTCGGAAGCGGCGAGTGGCGCCAGTTGCGCGCAAGCGCCAGCCGGCCGATCGCCGGCGACGGGCAGCTGCTGGTCTCGGCCAGCGTGTGGGAGCTATCGGGCACCGACGCCTACTACGCCGGGTTCGACGCGCCCGAGACGAACCACGGCATCAGCCGCCGCACCGACCACGAGCGCGGCCGGCAGCTGTTCGTCAAGGCCGCCGCCGGCGCGTGGTCGGCCACGCTGATCCACGGCGAGCGCACCAAAGGCCTGACGGCGTCTCCCGGCACGGTGTTCGGCGACCCCGGCACGTTCTACCGCGACACGCAGACGATGGCGGACCTCGGACTGCAGCACCGCCTCGACGCGCTGAGCCACTGGAAGCTGCGGCTGTACGGCGGCCTCTACGACTTCCTCGGCGACTACCGCATCGACGTGCCGCCGCTCACGCTGAACCGCGACGGCGCGGCCTCGCGCTGGTGGGGCGCCGAGGCGCTGCTGTTCACCGAGCGATTCGATGCGCACAAGCTGGTGGCCGGCGCGGACGTGCAGTTCTCGCCGCGGCGCGATCAGTGGAACCTCGACGTCTGGCCCGAACGTGCGACCTACCTCGACGACGAGCGCAGCGGCCGGCGCGTGTCGCTGTTCGCCGAGGACCAGTGGAGCGTGTCGCCGAGCGTCACGCTCACCGCCGGCGTGCGGCTGGACCGCCAGCAGGGCGCGTCGACGCAGTTCAGCCCGCGCCTCGCGGCTGTCTGGCGCGCGCATGCGCAGTGGGTCTTCAAGGCGATCCACGGCAGCGCCCACCGTCCGCCGAACGCCTTCGAGGCCTACTACTCGACGCCGCCGGCATCGGGCGGCTACAAGGCCAACCCGTCGCTGCGCAACGAGCGGGTGCGGGGCCAGGAAATCGTCGCCGAGTGGCGGCCCTCGGCGGCCGACCGCTGGACGGTGTCGGCCTACCGCAACGAGGCGCGCGGCCTGCTCGTGCAGCAGCTCGACCCGGACGACGACCTGCTGGTGTATCGCAACGTCGGCACGCTGCGCGCGTACGGCCTTGAAGTCGAAGCCGAACATGCCTGGCCGAACGGCGCCCAGCTGCGCGGCAACCTGGGGCTGCAGCATGTCGACGACCTGTCGGGCCTCGGGCTCGCCGATCACAACGCGGCACGCGTCGCCAAGCTCACGGCGCTGTGGCCGCTGCCGCGCGGCGTCACGCTCGCCGGCGAGACCGTGATGGTTGGCCGGCGCGGCGACGTGCCCGGCTACGGCGTCACCCGGTTGACCGCGAGCGCCGCCTTGCCGCAAGGCCGCGGGAACGTCTCGTTGAGCATCCACGACCTCTTCGACCGCCGTGCGAGCGACCCGGGCAGCGACTCCGCGCTGCAGCCCACCGCGCCGCAGGACGGCCGCAGCCTGCGACTGAAGATCGAACTGAAGTTCCAGTGAACCGCCTGCGCCGCGTTCGCCGCCTCATCGCCCTGCCCTTGTTGGCGGCGGCGCTGGCGCCTTGCGTGGCGCGCGCCGTCGAAGAGGCCGAGCTGAAGGCGGCCATCGTCATCAACATCCTGCTCTTCGTCGAGTGGCCGGCCGCCGCGCCGCCCGAGCAGGGCGGGGCGCTGCGCCTGTGCGTAGGCCCGAACAGCAGCCTGCGCGAGGCCTTCAAGCCGCTGGACCGGCGCGAGGTCCGGGGCCGCGTGCTGGAGCTGCGCGAGCTCGCACCAGGTGACGACGGCCGGCGCCCCTGCCACGCGGTATTCATCGATGCGGCCGACCGCACGCGGCTCGCCGCCACCCTGCGCGCGCAGCGCGCGGCCGGCGCGCTGGTGCTGAGCGACGACCCTGACGCCCCGCGCGACTCGACCGCGATCGTGCTCGAACGCGTGGGCAACAAGATCGCCTTCGACGTGAACCTGCAGCCGGTGCGCCACGCGCGGCTGCAGTTGAGCTCCAAGCTGCTGCGGCTGGCGCGGGTGGTGCGCGAATGAGTGCTCAGCTTGCCCCGGGCGAGCGGCGCCAGGACCCGTTCCGCGTGCGACAGGGCCCGCGGCTCGGCAATCGCCTGGCCAAGGCGCTGGTGACCACCGCGGGGGCCGCGCTGCTGGTGGCGGGCCTGATCTTCGACAGCTTCGTCTACTACTCGCTGCGCAGCGCGATGATCGACGACCTGATGGTGCAGGCGCGCATCGCGGCCGACAACAGTTCGGCGGCGATTCTCTTCGACGATCCGAAGGCCGCCACCGAGACGCTGGGCGTGCTGCACGCGTCGCCCTCGATCCTGCGCGCGGAGCTGCGCGACACGCACGGCCGGCTGTTCGCGGTCTACCACGCTCCGGGCAGCGGGCCGGAGCGACTCGTCGGCGAAATGCACGAGACGTCGCCGGCGGGCGGCGCGCAGGCCGCGGCGATCGCAACGATGCCGCACGGGCACCGCATCGCCGGCGACCGCCTCTACGTCAGCCAGCCGGTGCACGAGGCGCAGCGCGTGGTCGGTTCGGTGTGGCTGATGGCGAGCCTGGACCCGCTGTACCGGCGAGTGGCGATGCACGTGGGCATCACGGTGCTCGCCACGCTGCTCGCCTTCGGGCTCGCCTTCGTGCTGGTGATCCGCATCCGCCGCGACGTCGACGCGGCCGAGAGCCGGCTCGACTATCTCGCCTACTTCGACCCGGTGACCGGGCTGCCGAACCGGCACGCGGCCAACGAGCAGATCGAGCGGTTGATCGGGACGGTGGGGCGCACGAGCCAGGGCTTCGCGCTGATGCTGCTCGACCTCGACGACTTCAAGGTGGTCAACGACACGCTCGGCCACGACATCGGCGACCAGCTGCTGCGCGCGCTCGCGGCGCGGCTCACGCAGCACCTGCGATCGGCCGAGGTGGCGTTCCGCTTCGGCGGCGACGAATTTGTCGTGCTGGCGCCGCGCCTGGCCGGGCGGGCCAGCCTGGAGCAGCTCGGCAGGACGGCGATGCTTGCGCTGGAAACGCCGCTGGAGGTCGCCGGCCACGAGATCCAGGTGCGATCGAGCATCGGCGTGGCGCAGTTCCCGGCCGATGCGGGCGACGCTGCCGGCCTGGTGCGCGCAGCCGACACCGCGATGTACGACGCCAAGGGCCGGGGCAAGAACACCTTCTCGATCTTCGACGCCGAGATGGAGCGCATCGCGCGCTCGCGCATGCGGCTGGACGCCGACCTGCGCCGCGCGATCGAACGCGACGAGCTGCGCCTGCTGTACCAGCCGATCGTCGACCTGAAGCAGCAGCGCATGGTCGGCGTCGAGGCGCTGCTGCGCTGGATGCACCCGGAGCTGGGCATCGTCGCGCCGGCGGAGTTCATCGCGCTGGCGGAGAGCAGCGGCGTCATCGTCGACATCGGCCAGTGGGTGCTGCACACCGCGTGCCGGCAGCTGCGCAGCTGGACCGATGCCGGACACGGCGGGCTTTACGTGGCCGTCAACGTCTCGGCGCGGCAGATCCGCCGCGGGCTTCGGCAGCAGGTGGAGGCCGCGCTCGAGGCATCGGGGGCCGATCCGCGGGGCCTCGAGCTGGAGATCACCGAGCACTCGATGGTGGAGGACATCGACTCGAACGTCGCCCAGCTGGCGGCGGTGCGCGCACTGGGCATCCGCGTGGCGGTCGACGACTTCGGCACCGGGCTGTCGTCGCTCGCCTACCTGAAGCGCCTGCCGATCAACAAGCTCAAGATCGACCGCACGTTCGTCAAGGACCTGCCCGGCGACGAGGACGATGCGGCCATTGCGCTGGCGGTGATGTCGATGGCGCGCAGCCTGGGGCTGAACGTCGTCGCGGAGGGCGTGGAGACCGAGGCGCAGCGCGACTTCCTCGCGCGCCACGGGTGCGAATGCGCGCAGGGTTTCCTGTTCGGCCCGGCGGTGGACCCGGCGACGGTGACGGAGTTGCTGCGTCGCCACCAGGCCCCCGGTCCGGTATGGCCGGTGCCTTTCCCGCCATCCGGGCGGGCGCCGTTGCGACTGGCCTAGGCCACTTCATCGTCACGCCACCGCGTGCGCGAGCGTGGTCCTCCCACGCGTCACCCGCTCCACACACGTCACCTGCCCCACACACACGTCATCCCGGCGAACGCCGGGATCCATCGTGTGAGCCACCGCCGCGGTTCACCATGGATCCCGGCGTTCGCCGGGATGACGACCCAGGCCAGGATGACGACCCAGGCCAGGATGACGACCCTGGCCAGGATGACGACCCAGGCCAGGATGACGACCCAGGCCAGGATGACGACCCAGGCCAGCATGACCGTCCCCAAGCCGACTGCCTCGTCATCCGGTCTTCAGCCCGCCGCCTCGACCACCATCTGCACCCGCTGTCGGCCGTTGTACTCGTCCAGGCTGAGCCGGTAGGCGAGGGTCACCTTCTCGGGCACCGGTTCGCTGCGTCCGAACCAGATCGCGTCGCGCAGCGTGCCCTGGTGCCGGACCGTCAGCTTCAGATGCCGCTCGCCGACGAGGCGTTGCGAGACCACCTCCACCAGGTCGCTGAACAGCGGCGGCTCGAAGGCCTGGCCCCACACCTGCGCGTCCAGCGACATCACCGTTTCGGGGTTGAAGTACTCGAGCGCGAGCGGCCCGTCGCTCAGCAGCTTGCGCGCGAGCGTCGCCGCGTCCAGCCACTCGCGGGCGACGCGCTGGAAGGCTTCGTCGAAGGTGTCGAAGTCTTCTTCGGCCAGCGTGCAGCCGGCCGCCATCGCATGCCCGCCGAACTTCTTCAGCACGCCCGGGTGGCGCTTGCTCACCAGGTCGAGCGCATCGCGCAGGTGAAAGCCGGGGATCGAACGGCCCGAGCCCTTGAGCAGGCCGTCCTGCCCCAGCGCGAAGACGAAGGTCGGGCGGTGCACGCGGTCCTTCAGGCGCGAGGCGACGATACCCACCACGCCCTCGTGGAACTCGGGGTCGAAGATCGCCAGCGCGGGCGGCGGCTCCCCTTCGGGCATCAGCATCTCGAGCAGCGCCTCGGCCTGCTCGCGCATGCCGGCCTCCACTTCGCGCCGCTCGCGGTTGATCGCGTCGAGCGTCTTCGCCAGTTCGCCGGCGCGTGCCGCGTCATCGGTCAGCAGGCATTCGATGCCGAGGGTCATGTCCGAGAGCCGGCCCGCCGCGTTGATGCGCGGGCCGAGCGCGAAGCCGAAGTCGAAGCCGCAGGCCCGCCGCGCGTCGCGGCCGGCGGCGGCGAAGAGCGCCGCCATGCCGGGCTGCATCTTGCCGGCGCGGATGCGCTTCAGGCCCTGCGCCACGAGGCGCCGGTTGTTGGCGTCGAGCCTGACCACGTCGGCCACGGTGCCGAGCGCCACCAGGTCGAGCAGCGCGTCGAGTCGCGGCTGGTTCTCGGGCGTGAAGATGCCGCGCTGGCGCAATTCGCCGCGCAAGGCGAGCAGCACGTAGAAGATGACGCCGACACCGGCCAGGTTCTTGCTCTCGAAGCGGCAGTCCGGCTGGTTCGGATTCACGATGACGTCGGCCTGCGGGAGCGTCACCCGCTCGTCGAGCAATGCGGGCAGGTGGTGGTCGGTGACGAGCACCGCGAGCCCGTGCGCGCGGGCGTGCGCCACGCCGGCGAGGCTCGCGATGCCGTTGTCCACCGTCAGCAGCAGGTCGGGCTTCTTCTGCAGGGCGAGGTCGACGATCGCGGGCGTGAGGCCGTAGCCGTGCACGGCACGGTCCGGCACCACGTAGCACAGGGTGTCCGCCGCCGCGCCGAGCATCGAGAGGCCGCGGATCGCGACGGCGCAGGCGGTGGCGCCGTCGCAGTCGTAGTCGGCCACGACGCAGATGCGCTTGCGCGCGGCCAGCATGTCCGCCAGCAGCCGCGCGGCGCAGTCGGCGCCGTGCAGCGCGCCGGGCGGCAGCAGGCGCGCCAGGCCGTCGTCGAGCTCGTCGAAGCTGCGCACGCCGCGCGCCGCGTACAGGCGCGCGAGCAGCGGATGCACGCCCGCCTGCTCCAGCGCCCAGGAGATGCGAGGGGGCACGTCGCGCAGCGTGATGGTCGGTGAACTCACAAGGACTCCAGGATGGTGTGCGGCGCGACGCTGCGCCAGCCGCCCGCCAGGCGCTGCCAGGCCGAACGCGGGCGGCGTTCGAAGCGCTGTGCACGCCGTTCGCCGCACAGCGTCAGCGCGAGTTCGCCGCTGCCCGGCGATGCGGCGAGCAGCTCGGCGATCGGCCCGGCATCGAGCGTGCGCCACGCCTCGGCCCAGCCGACCCAGTCTTCGGCCAGCAGCGGTGCACGCAAGGAGCTGTCGACGCGCAGGCCGCCGTGCGGCGTCACCGGCTGCGCGCGGCCGCAGCCGCTGAGCCAGAACGAGTTCAGCGGCAAGTCGCCGCGCGCCTCGCGCTCGTCGTTCAGCGCATGCGTGTACAGCAGCATCTGCACCTCGTTCTGCAGGCGCCGCACCAGCCGCGCCTGCGGGTGCGTGGCGAGCCACAGGTCGACGTTGCGGCCGTTCACGCGGTCGATCGACGCGCAGGGCAGTCCGTCGAGCGACTCGTGCGCCGCGTACCAGCGCGTGCTCGCGCCGTAGGTGAGGGTCCAGCCCTCGCTCTCGAAGAGGAAGCGGATCGCGTCGAGGAAGCGCCTCGAATCTTCCTCGGACAGCTTGAGTTCGCCCGGGTCGGCGAGCGAGATGTGCTCGCGCCCGACATGCCAGTGCACCGGCGTGAGCAGGCCCCAGGCCTGCCCGCCGGTGGCGATGCCGTCGAGGGCGGCGGCGTGCGCGGCGAAAGGCAGTGCGCCATCGTTGCCCTGCCAGCCCCAGGCGTCGGCGAGTGCGCGTTCGTGCGGCGGGGTGAGGCTGTATTCGTCGCTCCCCACGGCGTCGGCGGGGACCGCCTCGGCGAGCAGCCTGGCGAGGTTGGGCAGCGAGAGGTCGCGAAGGGTGTGCGTGCTGGCCTCCGACAGGGCCGAGGCGAAGGGGATCAGCAGGTGCATGGCCGCGATTATCGGGGCGCCCCGGCACGGTGCCACAATCGGCCGGCACAGGAGTGCCGCCTTGGTCGACCTCGACACCCTCGACGTTCATTCACCGCAGATGCGCCGGGCCGGCAAGGAGTTGCTGTCGCTCGCGCTGATGGACAGCCGCAACCACAGCCTGCGCTGGGTGTCGGCGTTCGAGGAGGCGCGCTGCCTGAACGTGCCGATGCAGGCCGAGCTGAACCCGCCGCTGTGGGTGCTGGGCCACCTCGGCTGGTTCCAGGAGCGCTGGATCGCGCGCAACGTGCAGCGCCAGCGCGGCCGGCGTGGCGACCCCAGCATGCCGCGCCTCGCCTCGGTGCTGCCCTCGGCCGACCGCTGGTACGACCCGGCGCAGGCGCCGCATGCGACGCGCTGGCAGCTCGACCTGCCCGACCTCGAGTCGACCAAACACTACCTCGCCGAGACGATGGAAACGACGCTCGACCTGCTCGATTCGGCCGAGGAGAGCGACGACGGCCTGTACTTCTACCGCCTCGCGCTGTTCCATGAAGACGCGTGGGGCGAGACCTGGGCCGAGATGGCGCAGACGCTCGGCATGGCGCCGGGCGACGCCCGCGCGCTGCTGGGCGAGATCGCCACCTCGGCGCCGCGCGAGCCGCTGTTCTTTCCGGCCACGCGCTGGCCGCTCGGCTCGCCGGCCGACGGCTTCGCCTTCGACAACGAACGCGCGCAGCACGACGTCGATCTGACGGAGTTCGAGATCGACGCGCAGCCGGTCACCTGGGCGCAGTACGGCGAGTTCGTCGAAGACGGCGGCTACGACGAGCCGGCGTGGTGGTCGGCCGAGGGGCAGGCGTGGCTCGACGAGTCGGGCCGGCGCGTGCCGCGCCACGTCGACCAGATGCGCCAGGGCGTGCTGCAGCACCGCTTCGGCCGCCTCACACGGGTGCCGCTGTCGCAGCCGGTCATGCACGCGAGCTGGCACGAAGCCGAGGCCTGGTGCCGCTGGGCCGGGCGCCGGCTGCCGGCCGAGGTCGAGTGGGAGGCGGCGGCGCAGTCGTATTCGCGCGGCTTCGCCTGGGGCGCGGTGTGGGAATGGACGGCAGGCAGCCTGCGGCCGTACCCTGGCTTCAGCGCCGACCCGTGGACCGACTATTCGCAACCCTGCTTCGGCGTCACCAAGGTGCTGCGCGGCGCCTCGTTCGCGACACGGGGCCGCATGCGCCAGACGAAGTTCAGGCGCTTCGCCGCGCCGCAGCGCGATCACATGTTCTGCGGCTTCAGGAGCTGCGCGGTCTGACATGCGGAGATCGGAGCAGAACGGATTTCAGTGTGCGCGAGGATCTGCTTCTTCGAGTGCATTCCTGTCCCGTGGCTGGGGCGGGCGTTCGCGAACAAACCCGTTCGCCCTGAGCTTGTCGAAGGGCAGCGCGAGCACCGAGCACGGCTTCGACAGGCTCAGCCCGAACGGAGTCCGTGGTCTGCGCCGAGTCATCCGCGCAGCGGTGCGCTTGCACTGGGAGGACGGCGCAGGCCGCGATCGACCGCTGCCCTGCCATGCCGTGCGGGCGGCAAGGTCATGAACCCCTTTCTCGAAAGCATCGTCAGCGCCGCGCAGCTGGTTGCCGGCGGCGACCCGCAGCTGCTGCACATCGTCGGGCTGTCGCTCACGGTCAGCGCGTCGGCCTGCGTGATCGCCACCGCGTTCGGGCTGCTCGCCGGCGCGGCGCTCGCGGTGTGGCGCTTTCCCGGGCGCGGCGCGGTGCTGGTGCTGCTCAACACGCTGCTCGCGCTGCCCTCGGTGGTGGTGGGGCTGGTCGTGTACCTGCTGCTGTCGCGGGCCGGGCCGCTGGGCTCGCTGGGCATTCTGTTCACGCCCACGGCCATGGTGATCGCGCAATCCATCCTCGTCACGCCGATCGTCGCCGCGTTGACGCGCCAGGTGATCGAGGACGCGATGCGCGACCACGGCGAGCAGTTGCGGTCGCTGGGTGCTGGGCGCCTGCAGTGCGCCCTCATCGTCGCCTGGGACGAGCGGCTCGCGCTGCTGACGCTGGCGCTGGTGGCGTTCGGACGCGCGATCTCGGAAGTCGGCGCGGTGATGATGGTCGGCGGCAACATCGCCGGCGTGACACGAGTGATGACGACCGCCATCGCGCTGGAGACCAGCAAGGGCGACCTGCCGCTCGCGCTTGCCCTGGGCATCGTGCTGCTCGGCGTGGTGCTGCTGCTCAACGTGCTGATCGGCGTGCTGCGGCAATGGCGCCTGGGCGAAGACCAGCGCAGCGGGGTGCCGACATGACCCGGGCGCTGATCGGACTGACCGCCGCCGGCGTGCGCTTCGGCGCCAAGCAGGCCTTGAGCGGCGTCGACTTCCGGCTCCTGCACGGCGAGCGGGTGGCGCTGGTGGGCGCCAACGGGTCGGGCAAGAGCACGCTGCTGCGCGCGCTGCACGGCCTGGTGCCGCTGAGCGACGGCCAGCGGCAGCTGCCCGCACCGGCGCCGCGCATTGCGATGGTGTTCCAGCGGCCCTTCATGCTGCGCCTGTCGGTGCGGGCCAACGTCGAGCTGGGCCTGATGCTGCAGCGCGTGCCGCGTGCGCAGCGGCGCACGCGCGCGATGCACGCGCTCGAGCGCGTGGGCCTGGCCGGCGAGGCCGGCCGCATCGGCAGCGTGCTGTCGGCCGGCCAGCAGCAGCG
>DASWVR010000213.1:0-6621 GCA_036401155.1 Piscinibacter sp.
GTACCGCGCCGCTGGGGCCGTAGGGTGACGGCGCCGGTGCGGGGGCCTGGGTGAGGCAGGCGGAGAGGCCGCCGAGCGCGGACAGCCCGCCGGCGATGAGCAGGCGGCGGCGGGTCAGGGACGGCAATGTGGGGTCAGCCATGGGTCAGTAGGGAGCAACATTGTTCTGCCAAGCCCGTTCGCGCTGAGCTTGTCGTTCTGAGCCCGCTCGTGCCGAGCTTGTCGAAGCGCTTCGACGAGCTCAGCGCGAACGGCGGGATCGAACCCGGCCGACGTCAGAACCGGTACGCCACCATCAGCCGGAAGGTGCGGGTGTCGCCACGGATGTCGTTCGGCTTGCCGAGCTCGGGGTTCAGCGGCTCGCCTGGGCCGCCGCGCCAGTCGACGAAGCTGCCGTAGTTGACGGTGTTGAAGACGTTGAGCACGTCCGCCCGCACGGTCAGCGTGTTGCCCAGCAGCTTGGTCGCCTTGCTCACGCTCATGTCGACCTGGCGGAAGCTCGGTGTGTCGACCGGAATGGCCACGCACTCGTCCCACGAGACCGGGCAGCCCACGCTGCGCAGCGGCATGCCGCTGGCCCAGGTGGCCTTGACGCCCAGCGTCATGCCCCAGGGCAGCAGCTTGTCGACGACGCCCGCCGCCACGACACGGTGCTTGTCGACCAGCCGCGACGGGTTCCACTCCTGCGCGCGCGGCTTGCCGTAGGTCCAGTCGAAGATGTCGTTGTTCCAGTCGCGGTGCGTGGTCTTCGCGTCGCTGTAGGTGTAGGCCACGTTCAGACCCCAGCCCGAGCTTTCGGTGTATGGCTTCTCCGCCTTCACGAACAGCGAGTTCGTCCGGCTCTCGCCGACGAAGTCACCCAGGATCAGCATGCCCAGCCCCGGCGGCCCGGCGCCCCAGACCGGGTCGATCGAGCCGGCGCGCGGCCCGAACCCGCCGTTCGGATCGCGGTCGCCGGCGAACCACTGGAACTGGTTCTTCGCGTGGATCTGGCTCAGCGTGATCTCGGCGTTCCACTGGCCGAGCGCCTGCCGCAGGCCGAAGCTCAGCTGGTCGGCGTATGGCATCTTGACGTCGTTCCTGATCAGCCAGACTTCACCCTGCCCGGGGATGTTGTTCTTCTGCAGTTCATCCAGCGCGTGGTTGGCGATGGTCCGGTCATAGGATCGTCCCCATCCGCCGAACAGCACCGAATTGCGGTCGGCGAACAGGTCGAACGAGGCACCCAGGCGCGGCGCGACGGCGCCCTTGAACGGCTTGCGCGAGTTGCCGGTGGCGATGTAGTCGCTGATGTTGATGCCGCCCTTGGCGAGCGACTCGGCATAGGTCTGCCCCGGCGCAGGCGTGAGGCCCTGGCGCGGCACGTCGGGCGCGAACAACGCGGCCACGCGGTCGGCCGGCGTGACGTAGTCGTTGTTCAGCATGTTCGTCTCGTAGTCGTAGCGCACGCCGAGATTGAGCTCGAGCTGCTTGGTCACGGCCCAGTCGTCCTGGAAGTACAGGCCGATCTGGTTGTTGTCGAGCTTGACCGCCGTCGCCGGCTCGGCGCGCCGGATCAGGCACTCGTTGCTCCTGTTGCCGCCCTGTTCGACGTTGGTGCCGGTGCAGTTGCTGCCGTCGAAGTAAGGCAGGCCGGTCGTCGTATCGATCAGCGTCTCGACGATGTCGAGGCTGCGTGCCGTGCCCGACAGGTCGTACTTCATGGCCTTGATCCGGACACCGCCCTTGAGCACGTGGCCCTTGAGCCCGGTGTAGGTGACGTCCTCGGACAGCGCGAGCCCCTTCTGCGCGCGGTACTGCGCATCCGGCGAGCCGCCGGTGAACAGCACGTCCTGCGCGCCGTCCAGCATCTGCGGCGTGGCGGTGGAGACCTTGTACTTGACGAAGGGAAGCGCCGACGCCGAGCGCGGGTTCCAGGCGAACTCCTCGTAGCCTATCCGCGCTTCGCTGAGCCAGGCGCCACGTGCCCATTCATGCCGGATGTCGACGCGGGTCTCGTCGTTGGTGCGGTCCTTGTCGTTGCCCGGCGAGCTCAGCTCGCGGTCCTCCGGCCGGCGGTCCGACTCGCGGCGCACACGCGCGCTGACGCTCAGCTTCTGTTCCTCGTTCAGTTGCGCGTCGATCTTGCCGAACAGCAGGTGCTCGCGGAACGGGTCGACCTGGCTGCCCCTCACGCCGGCGATGGTCGGCACGATGCCTTGGCCGGCCGGCAGCTTATCGAGGTTGCGCGCCACGACCTGGCGCGAGTCCTCGATGTTCTTGCCGTCGTAGGCGAGAAAGAAGTGCACCTGGTCGCGCTTGATCGGGCCGCCCACGCTGAAGCCGTATTCGTTCTTCGACGACGGCAGCAGCGGTACGCCTTGCGCTTCCTTTGCCTTCTCGAACACGTCGCGGGCGCGCCAGTTGGTCCCGGTGCGGTCGACATAGGCATCGCCGTGGAATTCGTTGCTGCCCGACTTGGTGATCGCGGTGATGGCGGCGCTGCTCACCTGGTCGAACTCGGCCTTGTAGTTCTGCGTGAGCACCTTGTATTCGGCGATCGCCGATTGCGGGAAGGGGTTGCCGCGCGAGTTGTCCTGGCCGGTCAAGCCGCCGCGCAGGATGTTGTTCTTCTGCCCGACGCCGTCGATGAATACGTTTACATGATCAAAGTTCTGAGCGCCGGCCTGGATGTTCGTGTTGCTGTTGTTGTCGGTCGTGAACGCCACCCCCGGCGCGAGGTCCGCCGAGCTCATGAAGTTGCGCGTCACCTGCGGCAGGTTCTCGATCATCTTGCGCGACACGTGCGTGCCGACCTCCGACGTGCGCACGTCCCGGCGCTGCGCGCTGCCGATCACCGTGACCGATTCGAGGCGCTGCACGTTGCCGCCCAGCGTCAGGTCGACTGCCGCGGTCTGGCCGACCTGCACCGTGATCACCTGCGTGTTGACCGCGCCGCCGGGGCTGGACACACGGATCTCGTACGCGCCTGGCGCGAGGCCCGGCAGAACGTAGCTGCCGTCGGCCAGCGTGGTCGTGCGGTAGGTGTTGCCATTGGCCTGGTTGACGGCGACCACCACGAGCCCACCCTGGGCGGCGACTTCGCCGCTCGTGATCTGGCCCTTGATCGTCGCGGTGCTCAACTGCGCCTGCACGCCACCCGCCAGTGCGAGGACGACGGCGGTGGCCAGTGCATGGCGCCGGAAGCTGCTTGGGGTGCGAATCATCGTGGTCTCCTGTCGTGTTCTGGTGGGATCGCGGCGAATGAGCCTGCTGCCGCGTCAGTGCGGCGGCGACGGCGGTTGTGGACGCGGCGGCGGCCCGGCGCCGCACGAGGTGCGCACCACCAGCTCGACCGGCATCACCGTGGTGTGGCTCGCGGCCGACTCTGGCTGCTCGACGGTCTTGGCCAGCGCGTCGAGCGCGCTGGTACCCAGTGCGCTGATCGGCACGCGGATGGTGGTGAGCGGCGGCGAGACGTAGCGCGCGATCGGGATGTCGTCGAAGCCGGCCAGGGCAATGTCGTCCGGCACGCGCAGGCCGGCTTCGTTCAGCGCCGCCAGGCAGCCCACGGCCATCATGTCGTTGGCGGCAAAGACGGCGTCAGGCCGCGGCCGCGTGAGCGCGATGCGGCGGCCGGCGGCAAAGCCCGCGGCTTCGGTGAAGTCGCCCTCGAAGTGCAGCTCGTGCATGCCGCGGCGCAAGCCGGCCAGGTAGCCGCGCCGGCGCTCCTCGGCTTCGTGGTTGCCGCTCGGGCCGCCGATGAAGGCGATGCGCTTGCGCCCGGCCGTCGCCAGGTGGCGTGTCATCGCCTCGGCGCCGCCGTAGTTGTCGACCACGAAGGCCGCGTGCCCCGGCAGGCCGATGGCGGTGTTGACCAGCACCACCGGCAGGCTGGCCGGCAGGTTGTGCGAAAGAAATTGCGCGTCCGCGTGTGGCGACATGACCAGCAGGCCGTCCACCCGCCCGCTCATCGCGCGCAGCGCCGCGGCCGCTTCGTCGGCGTTGCCGTGCGAGCTCGACACCAGCAGGTGCAGCCCGCGCGCCCGCGCGGCCTGGTCGATGCCGCGGATGAACTCCGAGAAGTACTCGCCGTGCAGGTCGGGCAGCAGCGCGCCGATGGTGTCGGTGCGCCGCATGATGAGGCTGCGCGCCGCGCCCGAGGGCGTGAAGCGCAGCTCGGCGGCGATCGCAAGGATGCGCTCGCGCGTTTCGGCGGTCACGTTGTCGTGTCCGTTGAGGGCGCGCGAGACGGTGGCGACAGAGACGCCCGCCACGCGAGCAACGTCTCGAATCGTGCTCACACGCCGCCCCCGTTGTTGGCGATCACGCTCGAGTAGAACTTAGCGCTCGCCTTCGGCGTGCGCCGCTGCGTCTCGAAGTCCACGTGCACCAGCCCGAAACGCTTCGAGTAGCCCAGCGACCACTCCATGTTGTCGAACAGCGACCAGGCGAAGTAGCCGCGCAGGTCGACGCCCTGGCGCACCGCGTCGGCAAGGGCAGCGATGTGCTCGCGCAGGTAATCGACGCGCAGCGGGTCGTCGAGCCGGCCGTCCTTGGCCACCGGCGGGTCGTAGAAGGCGGCGCCGTTCTCGGTCACGTACAGCGGCATCGGGCCATAGCGTTCCTTGGCCCAGACCAGCGTGTCGGCGAGGCCCTTCGGGTACACCTCCCAGCCGGTTTCGGTGTGGGTGGACTGGCGCTGCCGCACGGGGGCGGCACGCACCGGCCAGCGTGTCTCGTCGTGGCGCGTGACGCTGCGGGTGTAGTAGTTGATGCCGAGGAAGTCGATCGGCTCGCCGATCAGTTCGAAGTCCTCGGCCGGCCAGTCGGACCAGGCTTCGCCGAACACCTCGCGCATCTCGTCGGGGTAGCGGCCGAGGAACACCGGGTCGAGGTACTGCCGGTTCATGTAGGCATCGGCGCGCCGCGTCGCCGCGAGGTCGGCGTCGCTCTGGCTCGCAGGGTGCTTGGGTTCGATGTTGACCACGAGACCGATCTGGTGGCGGCCGTCGGCGCGATACGCCCGCACCGCATTGCCATGGGCCCGCAGCAGGTGGTGCGAGGCGATCGGCGCCTCGAAGCGGTTGCGGTGCCCCGGCGCCAGCGCGCCGTGCAGATAGCCGCCGTCGGTCACGACCCAGGGCTCGTTCAGCGTGGACCACAAGGCGACGCGGTCGTCGAGCGCGCGGTACATCACCTGCGCGTAGTCGGCGAACCATTGCGCCACGTCGGGGTTGAGCCAGCCGCCGCGGTCGTCCAGCGCGGCGGGCAGGTCCCAGTGGTAGAGCGTGGCCATCGGCTGGATGCCGGCGGCAAGCAAGGTGTCCACGAGCCGCTCGTAGAAGCCGAGGCCGGCAGCGTTGACCGCGCCGCGCCCCTGCGGCATCACGCGCGCCCAGGCGATGCTGAAACGGTAGGCCTTGAGGCCCAGGTCGCGCATCAACTGCACGTCGGCTTCCATCCGCCGGTAGTGGTCGCAGGCGAGGTCGCCGGTGTCGCCGTCGGTGACGAGGCCCGGTGTGCGCACGAAGCGATGCCATATGCTCGGGCCAGCCCCGTCAGCGAGCGGCGAGCCTTCGATCTGGTAGGCGGAGGTGGCGGCACCCCAGAGGAAGTCAGGGCGGAACACGCTGGGCGCAGCTGAAGTCATTTGGCGTCATGTAAACGTTTACATGGATCATAGAAACGTTTACAGCCGACGTCATCTCGGGAGTAACCCGATCCCTTGACTATCGCGTCTTCACAGGGAAGCGCTGCGCGGGACCCCGCGCACCGCTGCGCGCATCGGCTGCCTTGGCCGCTGCAGCGGCAGCCGTTCGGGCCACTCGATCACGACCCGCCCGCGCTCGTCGATGTCGGTGAAGGCATGGAAGAGGTAGCGCGCAGACAGGGCGAGGAAGCGTTCGATCACCGGGTCGCGCGACTTGGGTTCGTGCATGGGCAAACGACTTCTGGCAATGGCGGGGCGGCCGGCGCAGGCGCTGAGCGTGACAAGGACATGTCGGCGGCGCGCGCGGCCGTGTGATTCTCGGAGGCGGCATGTTCGCGGCGAGCGTCGAGTAGGGATTTGCGAATCCGCAAGCGGTGCCTCTTCAATCGACTTCGCTGCAGAAGGCGCCATCGGCCACCAGGCAATCGCCGTCGAGAGCGGTGCGTTGGCCGCGACCGAGGCTGCGCATCGCCATGCCGCGCTCGAACAGGCTGCTCGCCTCGGCGCGCGGCAGCAGCAGCCACATCTGGCCGCGCTGCCGGGTCTGCAGCGCCTGCCGTCCGGCATCGGCACCGAAGCCCCAGAAGAAGTCCGCGCGCAACGCGCCGCGGATCGCGCCGCCGGTGTCCTGCGCGACGACCAGACGCTGCAGGGGCTTCGCGGCACCCGCGGCCATCGGCGACGAGAGGTAGACCGGATAGCCCATCGGGGTGACACGCGGGTCGACCGCAATCGATCGGCCTGCCGTCAGCGGCACGCCGAGGGCGCCGATCGGCCCCTGCTGCGGCGACTGGTCGGGCGCGACGCGGAAGAACACGTAGCTCGGGTCGCTGCTCAGCAGCCGGGCGCGCGGCGAGGGCGGTGCGGCAGGACGCGCCGCAGGGCTCGGCGGCGCGGGCTTGCGCACCGCGGCGCGCGGTCGCGCGCCT
>DASWVR010000214.1:0-13492 GCA_036401155.1 Piscinibacter sp.
GAACGGCGCCAGCACCGAGGCGGCGCGCGAAGCCCTGCAGAAGAAGGAGGGCGACGTCGACCAGGCTAAGGTGCTGCGCGAGACGCTGTCGGCCGCCGACAAGCAGTATTCGCTGCTGCGTGCCGGCAAGCGCGCCATCACCTACGACCTGACCTATTCGTACATCGGCGAGCAGCTGATCAACGCCAACTTCACCGACCAGCAGCTGACCGCGTTCTCGATCCAGAACACGCGTGGCCACACGGTGACGAACACGCTCTCGGCCGACTACGGCGTGCGCGACAATCTCACGGCCAACGTCACCGTGCCCTTCGTCAGCAAGTATTCGCAGTCGGAGACCTTCTCGGGCCTGACCAACGCCTTCGGCGACATCTCGCTCGGCGCACGTTTCCAGCCCTTTCCGGTGACACGCGAGTTCCCCGCGCTCACGGCCACCGGCACCTTGCGCCTGCCGACCGGCCGCAGCCCCTTCAAGACCATCGAGCGCCAGGGCCTGGGCACCGGCGCGGGCTACGCCTCGGCCACCTTCGGGCTGAACGCCTCCAAGGTGGTCGACCCGGTGGCGATCTTCGGCTCGCTCAACTTCACCTACGGCCTGCCGGCCAAGCACCTGAGCCAGAT
The DNA here is from genome assembly GCA_036401155.1 of Piscinibacter sp. GTDB lineage: Bacteria > Pseudomonadota > Gammaproteobacteria > Burkholderiales > Burkholderiaceae_C > Albitalea. The sequence goes on from DASWVR010000214.1 coordinate 622, forward strand.
CCGCAACGGCCAGGAGCTGAAGGAGGTGCGCCCGGGCATGGGCATCGGCTTCGGCGTCGGCTTCGCCTATGCGCTGTCGTACAACATCTCGACCACGCTCTCGTTCCAGGAGTCGATCGCCGCGCGCACCAAGCTGAAGGTGATCGACGGCGCGCGCGGGCTGGTGAACACCCGGACCGCGAGCCAATCGTCGGCGATGCTCAACATGGGCCTGGGCGTGCGCGTCTCGCCGGTCACCACGATGAACTTCACCGTCGGCGTGGGCCTCACCAGCGACACACCCGACTTCACCTTCGGCATGAACATGCCGCTGCACTTCTAGGCGCACGTCATGCACGCCCTGCCGTCCGCGCGCGCCCTTCGGCGCCGCGCTCCCCTCGCTGCGGCCGCCGCCGCGTCGCTGGCGCTGGTCGCCGCCAGCGGGGCGCGCGCCTCGTTCACCGAGAACATCGGCACCAGCCCGATCGCGATGTCGCTCGGCAACGCCGTCACGGCCGATCCGCCGGGGCACGACTCGATCCACTTCAACCCGGCCGGCCTCACGCGGCTGAAGGGCAAGATCAAGTCCGACACCTTCTTCGGCGCGTCGATCAAGCCCTACGCCAGCTTCACGCAGCCGCCGGGTTTCGACATCGGCGGCTGGACCGAAGACCCGCTCGCCGGCACCAGCACCGGGCGCGTGCGGCAGAGCATCTTCCTGCCGATGATCGGCGTGCCCAAGGCGCGCCTGCCCTTCGCCGCCGGCGCGGGCCTGGGCTTCAGCTGGAACAAGCCCGGCTCTCCGTGGACCTTCGCAACCGCGAGCTACGTCGTGCAGGGCGTGGGCATCGAACGCACGCTCGATGCCGACGACCCGGCCCGCTTCGACGGCAAGCGCATCAACATCCAGCGCCTGGTCTACCTGTCGCCGTCGGTCGGCTACAAGTGGTCGAACACGCTGAGCTTCGGCGTCTCGGTGCCGATCGCGCACCAGGGCTTCATGCTCGACACCGACATGCGCATGCCCAACAAGCTGCTGGGCGTGATCGGCGAACTGCAGGACGCATGGTGCGGCAACGAGGGCAACCCGCTCGACACCTTCGCCTTCGGCCTGTGCGGCGGCGGCCAGGAGGGCCGGCTGCGGCCGTTCGAGAAGATCGGCGGCATGCAGTTCGAGATGACGGCGCCGGCCGATCCGACCATCAACGTCGGCGTGCTGTGGGAGCCGAGCGACAGGTTCTCGCTCGGCGCCGTCTACCAGGGCGGCTCGAACTCGGTGCTCACCGGGCGCTACCAGTTCAACGCCGAGCCGATGCTCGACCAGTTCGTGCGCGGCATGTACAGCAGCCTGCTGGGGCCGATCGCCGCGTCGATGTTCGGCTTTCCGACCTCGATCCCCGCGGTGCAAAGCGGCAACGTCACGCTCAAGCTGCCGTATGCCGAGCACGTGCAGGTGGGCCTCAAGCTCAAGCCGGTCAGCCGCGTGCAGCTCAATGTCGACGCCAACTGGAGCAACTGGAAACGCTGGGACAAGCTGACCTTCCAGTTCGACAAGCAGATCGAGCTGCTGAAGATGGCGCGCATCTTCGGCCAGGCCGATTCGAGCAAGCTCGTCATCCCGCGCGGCTACCGCAACACGGTGAACTACAACTTCGGCCTGCAGGTCAAGCTGACCGACGCGATCACGCTGCGCGCCGGCTACGAGCCGCGCAAGAGTTCGGTGCCGAACAACAAGCTCGACCTCATCTCGCCGCTGCCCGACATCACGATCAAGAGCATCGGCATCGGCTATGCCAACAAGGACGGCCTGCGCATCGACGCGGCGGCGAGCTACGCCAGCGGCCGCTTCGACGTGCCCGCCGACGGCAGCTGCAACCTCAACTGCACCCACTTCTTCAACGCCGTCTACAACCCCTACGCGGGCCTCGACGTGAGCGGCGGCATCCGCATCCGCTACGTCGGCGTGACTCTCAGCAAACCCTTCTGACACGCACCATGACGTTCATCCCATACCGTCCCCTGCTGCTCGCCCTCGCCCTGTGCGCGGCCCACGGCCCCGCCGCGGCCCAGCAAGCCCCTACCGACGAGAAGAACAAGCTCGTGCAGCGCGCGCTCGCGCTGTGGCATGTCGAAGACGCCGCCGTGGTGATGGTGCAGCGCCCCGCCGCCAACGCGATGCAGCAGGCGCGCATCGCGCTGCAGGGCCGCGTCAGCGCGCCCAAGCAGGAGGCGACGCTGAAGGACATCGCCGTCGACGTCCAGAAGTACGTCGACGAGGCGACCCCGATCGCGCGTGCCAGCGCCACTCGGCTGAAGGCGCCGACGCTCGGGCCACTGCTCGCGCAGCATTTCGACGAGGCGGAGCTGCGCCAGCTGATCGCGCTGCTCGAGTCGCCGGTGAAGCGCAAGTTCGAGGGTCTGGTGCCGGAACTCGAACGCACCTATGGCGAACGGATCGCCGCCGAGAGCAGCGCGGCCATCGACCCGAAGCTCAAGGCGCTGACGCAGAACGTGGGGCTGAAACTGCGTGCGGCGACGGTGGCGCCTTGAAACTGAAATGCACTCGCTTCGACCCGTCACCCCGGCGAAAGCCGGGGTCCAGGGTTCGGCCTCGGCACGCTGCGGCGATGGACCCCGGCTTGCGCCGGGGTGACGGCCTCGATGGCGCGCTGGCAACAGGAGACCCGAAATGACCACCCGCACGATGTCGAGCCCCGATCACGCCTGGCTGCGCATGGACAGCCCGGAGAACCTGGTCGTGATCCACCTCGCCTTCGTCTTCGCGGGCGAACTCGCGCTCGCTGCCGTGCGCCAGAAGCTGCTGACGCGGCTGCTGCCGCATCACCAGTTCACGCACCGCGTGCAGCGCGGCTGGCTGCGCTCGCGCTGGGTCGCCGACGAATCCTTCGGCCTCGAGCGCCACCTGCACGAGCTCCGGCTGCCGCCGGGCTCGGGCCCCAAGGAGCTGAAGGCGTGGATGTCGGGCGAGGCCTGCAAGCCGCTCGCCGCCGACCGGCCGCTCTGGCTCGCCACGCTGGTGCACGGCGTGGATGGCCGCTCGGCGCTCGTGATGCGGGTGCACCACAGCCTCGCCGACGGCGTCTCGCTGATGGACCTGATCGGCGGCATGACCGACATCGCCCCCGGCGAGCGCTACGTCGAGCCGGCGCATGCGAGCCAGCGTCTCGCGCTGACCCCCGGCGTGCTGCTGCGCCACGCGCCGCGGGTGCTGGCCGATGCGATGACGATGCTCTTCATGCGGCGCGACAAGCCGAGCCGCCTCAAGGGCGAGCCGGGACGCCACAAGTCGGTTGCCTGGTCGGAGCCGATGTCGCTGGCCGCCACGCGCGAACTCGCCCACCGGCATGGCGCCACCGTCAACGACGTGATGCTGGCGGTCATCGCCGGCGTGCTGCGGCGCCACCTGCAGACCCAGGGCGAACGCGCCGTCGCCGCACCCGTGCGCACGGTGGTCCCGATGAACATGCGCCCGCCCGGCGAAAGCCACCTGCTGGGCAACCGTTTCGGCCTGGTGGGCCTCGAGCTGCCGGTGCACCTGGCCGACCCGCTGGCGCGGCTGCGTGCCGTGCGCGACGGGATGACCGGCCTCAAGCGCGGCTTCCAGGGCCAGCTCGCCCTCGCGCTGGTGAGCCTCGCCGGGGCGCTGCCGGTCGCGCTTCAGCGCGCGCTGCTGGGCCTGTTCTCGCGCCGCTGCAGCGTCATCGTCACCAACGTGATCGGGCCGGCCGAGCCGCGCTGCGTCGACGGTGTGCGCATGGACGAGCTGATGCTGTGCGTGCCGCAGGGCATGACGGTGGGCGTGGGCGTCTCCATCATCTCGTACAACGACATGCTGCGCATCGGCTTCCTGGTCGACAACAAGCTGATGCCCGATTGCGCCGCCGCCGCGGCCACGGTGCGCGGCTGCTTCGACCAGCTGTGCCGCGCCGCCGGCGCACAGGGTCCGTTGCCGTTTGCGGAACCGGCGAACGACGAGGCCTTCTGGTCGCCGGCGGCGCTGCTCGATCAGGACGTGGCGCTGCGATGACCTCCTCTCGATTCATTCACGCGCTGCGCTGGTTCGCCGCCACCCTGTGCGTCGCGCTCGCCGCCGGCTGCGGCGGGGGCGGCGGCTCCGGCGATGCCGACACGCCGCCCCCCGGCGGTCGGCTCGGCAGCCTGACGCTCGGCCTGGCCGGCGGTGCGCCGGCCGGCTACCGGCATGTGTGGGTCACCATCGATGCCGTCGCGCTGCACGCCGACGCGAACCGCGCCTGGTCGCCCGGCGATGCGAGCTGGCAGGTGCTGCGCCTGCCGGCGCCGCGGACCATCGACCTCACGACCTCGATCAACGGCGTCATCAGCCCGCTGCTTGCCGGCCGCACGCTCGCCGCCGGCAGCTACGTCCAGTTGCGCCTGTTCGTGCGCCGCCACGACGACCTGCTGGCCGACTCGGCGCGTGCGCTGCAGCTCGGCCGCAATGCGCAGGTCGACCATGTGGACGCGGCCGGCACGCTGCGCGAGGTGCCGCTCGAGTTCACCGACAACGAACAGGGGCTGCGTGTGGCCGGCCCGATCGTCGTCGGCGCGGACGCCGCCACCGACATCACGCTGCAGTGGGACCTGGAGCGCAGCCTCGTGCGCTTCGCCGCCGACGACGGCATCGACCGCGTGACGATGCGCCCCGACCTGCGCTGGTACGACATCGCGCAGACCGGCGCCATCATCGGCCTCGTCGACAAGTCGCTGTTCTGCGACGCCGGCGCGCCGAGCCCCTGCATCGCCGACGTGGTCGCCACCGCGCTGTTGCCGTCGGCCGACGGCCGGCTGAAGACGAGCGTCCGATCGACGCCGGTGATCGTCGGCGATCAGCACGCCGCCTTCGCGCTCTACCCGCTGCCCGCCCTGCCCTCGGGCGGCACAGTCGACGTGATGATCCGCGGCCGCAACATGCGCACGATGATCGTGCGCAACGTGCCGGCAAGCGCCGCCGACCTGCTGGCGGCGAACCCGACCCAGCTCGGCGTGGACACGAGCGGCGCCGGCCCGGTGGCCGCGCCGCTGGTGCCGGCGCTGAGCGACGCGGGCGACGGCCACGCGTCGCTCGCGGCAGCGGCCTCGCCGAAGTCGGCGCAGTTGCTGTTCGCGCAGACGGTGGGCGCCGGCGAGCTGCCGCACGAGCTGGTGGCCGCCAACACCGATCCGTTCAGCGGCCTGCTGGCGCGGCCGGTGGCGCTGCCGAGCGGCGCCTTGCGCGTGGCCGACTACACCTCGAGCGGCCTGCTTTCGTTTGCCGCCGTGACGCCGCAGGAAGGCACCGACGGATTCAGCGTGATGACACTCGGCACGCGCTACGACAAGCCGAGCGCCTGGGCATCGATCAGCGCGCCCGGCGGCGGCAGCGTGTCGTTCACGGCGTTGCCGGCACCGCGCCGCGGCGACGTCGGCAGCGGCACCTTGACGGTCAACCTGAGCAGTGGCTCGACGGCGAGCATCGACGCGGCGCAACTGGTCGTGAGCGGCGCCGGCGGCATCGTCGCGACGCAGGACATCTCGGCGCTGATCGGCGTGGCCGGCGCGCAGGCCATGCTGCAGCTGCCGGCGGGCACGCAGGCAGCCTCGCTCGGCGCGACGGCCGTTTACGCAGTGTCGGTGCGCGCCTGGCAGCGTGCAGCGCCTGCAGGCAGCGTGGTGTGGGCGCGGGCGCCCACCGTCGCCGACCTGCGCGACGCGGGGCCGGCCGCCGTGGCCATCACCTTGCCGTGAGGTGCCGGGCAGCGTGGACGGCGTGCGCCGAGTTCCCGCCCTAACGCCCGCATAACGCTGCGCTGCGTAGATTGGCCGGACTCATTCCAACAAGGAGAGCGGCCATGGTCCCCCTGCATCGATCGCCCTTCGCCGCGCTGCTGGCCTGGCTCGCACTCGAAGGTCGCACGCCGCGCGCTGGCCACAGGTGACGGCGGAATACCGGGGACCTGACGGCGCAGGCGGGGCTCGCGGGTAGCATCGTCGCGTCTGCCGCCGCCATGCACCTGCACCTTGCCACCTCGCCCCGCGTCGTCGATGCCGACGGTGCGGTGGCCGCATTGGCGCCGCGCGACGCCGCGCTGCTGGCCTGGCTCGCCCTCGAAGGTCCCACGCCGCGGGGGCGGCTGGCCGCCTTGCTGTGGCCCAACAGCGACGTCGAGGCGGCACGCAACGCGCTGCGCCAGCGCCTGTTCCAGCTGCGCCGCACGCTCGGCCGCGAGGCCGTCGTCGGCAGCGCGACGCTGGCGCTGGCGCCGGGCCTGACCCACGATCTCGAAGACGCCGACGGAGTGCTCGGCGATGACGAGCCTGTCGCCGGCGGGGAGTTCGAGGCCTGGCTCGAACGGCAACGCGGCCGCCGCCGCGACCGCAACCGCGCGTCGCTGGCCGAGCTGTCCCAGATGGCCGAGGATGCCTGCGACTGGGCCGATGCGTTGTCGCATGCGCAAGAGCTGCTGGCACTCGAACCACACTCGGAGGCAGCCCACCGGCGCGTGATCCGACTGCACTATCTCGCCGGCGACCGCGCTGCCGCACTGCTGGCCTTCGACCGCTGCGAGCAGGTGCTCAAGAACGAGGTCGGCGCGGCGCCGTCGAGCGAGACGCTCGCCCTGCTCGCGACGATCGAGCAGTCACGCGCGGTCGCTACGCGGTCGCCGGCACGCGTTCCGGCCGCGATGCTGCGGCCGCCGCGCCTCATCGGCCGCGATGCCGCCTGGCAGGCCTTGCACGACGCCTGGGACGCCGGCCGCGTCGTGGTCGTCACCGGCGAAGGCGGCATGGGCAAGAGCCGGCTCGTGGGCGACTTCGCCCGTGCGCGGGGTCGCACGCTGGCGGTCGGCGCGCGGCCCGGCGACGAGCAGGTGGTCTACGCCTCCTTTTCGCGCCTGCTGCGTGCGCTGCCCGGCGAGGCCTTGCTCGCACTCGATGCGCCGCTGCGTGCCACGCTCGCCTGCCTGCTGCCCGAGCTCGGCGAGCCGTCCGCGCTGCCCGACAGCGAGGGCCGGGTGCGCTTCTTCAACGCGGTGGCGGCGGCGCTCGACGCGCCCGCGCTGCCGTTCGACGGCTTCGTCTTCGACGACCTGCACTTCGCCGATGCAGCGAGCATCGAACTGCTGCAATACGTCGTCGCCGCGTCGGCGCGGCGCTGGATTGTGGCGGCGCGTGCGGCCGAGGTCTCGCCGACCGGCCACCGCCTGCTCGGCGAGTGGCTCGCCCAGGCCGATGCGGTGCAGGTGCCGCTTGCGCCGCTCACGCTCGCGAACGTGGCGGAAATCGTCGACTCGCTCGACATCGAGGGCCTGGACGGCGCCGCCAGCGCGGACACGCTGCTGCGCCACTCGGGCGGCAACCCATTGTTCCTGCTGGAGACGCTGAAGGCCTGGCTCGTGCGCGGCGATGCCGGCGCCGGCGAAGACCGCCGCGGCACGCTCCCCGCGCGGCTGCCGGTGGCGGCCAGCGTGCATTCACTCATCGAGCGCCGCATCGGCCACCTGTCGGCCAACGCGGTGCTGCTCGCGCGATGCGCCGCCGTGGCGGCACCCGACTTCTCGATCGAACTCGCCTCGCAGGTGCTGCGGCTGCGCACGCTCGACCTCGCCGACCCCTGGGCCGAACTCGAGGCAGCGCAGGTGTTTCGCGACGGCGCGTTTACGCACGACCTGATCTACGAATCGGCACTGGCGTCGGTGCCCGCGCCGGTGGCGCGCCAGCTGCACGCGGAGATCGCCGCCTTCTTGCAGCAGCGCGGAGGCGAGCCGGCACGCCTGGCCCAGCACTGGCTGCAGGCCCACGAATGGGCGCGCGCTGGCACGGCCTTCATGACCGCGGCCGATCGCTCGCGCGACGCGTCGTGCCCACTGGAGCAATGCGCCATGCTGGCCGAGGCGGCACGCTGCTTCGAGCTGGCGGGCCGCTCCGCCGAGCGCTTCGACGCCCTGCTGCGGCGCGCTCACGCGCTGGCGGCCGACGACCTGGGGCCCGATGCGAGCGCCGCGGTGCAGGCGGTCGAGCAGGCCGCCGCGAACGACGAGCAGCGGCTGCTGGCACTCGACGCGAGGCTCGAGCTGAGCATGACACGCTACGAGCTGCACGAGTCGCTCGACCTCGCAGCGCAGGCGATCGCCAGCGCACGCACGCTCGGACGCACCGACCTCGAGCTGCGCTTCGCCATCATCATGTCCGGGGCGCTGTGCGACGAGCGCCGCGCCGACGAGGCGGTGGCGCTGCTCGAACCGCATGCGGCCTGGGTTCGCGCGCGCTCGGACCTCATCCAGCAGTGGGAATACTGGGAAGCCACCGCGCTCGCGCTCGACTACGCCAACCGGCTGAGCGACGCCATGCCCGCGTGGGACGCGGCACGCGCCGCGGCGCAGCGCGCCGGCCGCCACGACATGCTGTGGAAGACGATGTCGAACTGCGCGTCGACGCAGGCCAAAATGGGTCTCGTGCGGCAGGCGGCGCAGGCGGCCGAACAGGCGCACCGGCTGGCGCTGGCGTCGAACGAGTCGGTGTCGATGCGCGTGCTGCAGATGCAGGTCACGCTCGCCCACCGCTTGCGCGACGTCGGCCGCTACGGTGAGGCCCTGCACCTGCTCGAGCAGGCGCTCGCCGGCTACGCCGCGCACGGCGCGTCGCATTCCGACCATGCGCTGGCCGAGCAGCGACTGGTGGTCCTGTTCCAGCACCTCGGGCAGCCTGCGCGCGCGCTGCACCTGCTGGCCCCCGAGCGCCCCGGCGTGCCGCGCGGCGTGGCGATGATCCGGCTCGCGCACCAGGCCGAGCTGCAGGCCGAGATGGGACACGACGGCCTGCCGCTGATGCGCGAGGCACTGAGGATCATCCCCAACGCCGACGACATCTACCATCGCATCACCACGTTGTTCGCCACCCGCCTCGTGCCGCCCGACGAGGGCGAGGCGTTGGCCGCCAACCTCGCGCTGTGGGCGACGACACGCGAACGCTACGGCGTGGCGCTGTCGGGCCATGTGCGCGCGGCGGCGTGCGCGCTGGCACTCGACACGCCCGCACGCGCCTTGGCCCATGTGGAAGCGGCGCTGCACCTGGCCAAGCATTACCTGCCCGACAGCTTCTACCTGCCCGAGCTGTGGCTGGTGTCGGCGCGGGTACTCGCAGCGCTCGGCCGCGACAGCGCCGCCCGGCGCAGCGCCGCCGAAGGGCGGGCCTGGGTGACGAGCGTGCACGAGACGCAGGTGCCGGGAGAGTTCCGCGACAGCTTCCTGCAGCGCAACCGCATCAACCGCGAACTGCTCGCGCTCGCCGCGCGGCTGCGGCCGTCGTGACGCCGCGCGCCGTCAGCGCCAGCCGAGCGCCGCCACCACGCCGAGCACCAGCACCGCGGCGGCCAGCCACAGGGTGCGCACGCGGATCGTCTCGACACGCCGGATCAGCTCGGTGTTCTGCTCGGCCAACGCCTTGATCAGCGTCGACGACGCCTGCATCTGTTCGTGCAGCGCGGCGATCGACGCCTGCGCATCGGCGAGCCGCGCCTGCAGCACGTCGGCAGGCAGCGCGTCGCCCGCGGCGGCGGGCGGCGGCTTGTCGTTCACCGCCGGCGGGGGCTTGCGGCTCACCGAGTCCCAGAGCTTCTTCGCGCCGTCGGCGACCACGGGCGCGTTCTTGATCACGTCGCCCCAGGGCACCAGCTTCAACACCGTCAGCCATCCGATCGCCATCCTGTCGCCTCGCTCGTCGTGGTCGACGCAAGTCCATGCCTCGCGTCCCGGACCGAGCGTACCTCGGATGGGAGTCCGTGGTTGCGAGGCAAACCGGCGCGACCGGTGTTGCTCGACGACCATATCCCGGTGCCCCAACTGAAAGACCGGCTCGTGCTGGATGCGGTGCCCGAAGAGGAGCGCGGGCGCTACCACACGCTCCGCGGCATGATGATGCTGCTCCCCGGGCGCCTGCCCAGGGTCGCCGACCACGTCGTCTGGGAAGGCTGGCGCTTCGAGATCGTCGACATGGACGGCAAGACGATCGACAAGGTGCTGGCGAGCCGGGTGCCCGACAATGCAGCCGAAGGCGAGCCCAGCCCGGCGAATTGAATCGGCCTGTCTCGTCTTGCCCCTTCCGCCATGCCCGCCACGCCGCGCAGCAACTTCTTCAGCCGCCGCTGGCGCGGAGAGATTGCGCTGCCGGTCTTGTTGTGGCGCGACATGCTGGGGGTCGGCACCGTCGTCAACCTGTCGGCGACGCTGGCGGCGCTGGGCCTGGTGTCTCAAGGCGTCCCGATGCCCCTGGCCGTGGCGCTGCACCTGGCAACCTTGCCCTACAACCTGTTCCTGCTCGCGTCGCTGTGGCGCCTGCCGCGGCGAAGCGCGCTCAGCGCGGGGATCGGGCTGGCGTGGGCGGCCCTGATGACCGTCGTCTGAAACGCGCGTGTGCACTCGAGGCCGGCAGCCGCCCGCTCGGCCGCTACTTGCGCTGCGCGGCCGCAGGTTTGCCGCGGTGGCGCTCGATGCGCTGGGCGGCGCCGAGCCTGACGTCGCCGTTCACGAACTCGTAGGGGATGACGACCACCGCCGAGTAGCCGTCGCGGTGCTCCAGCGCCACCGCGATGGCTTCGTTCTGGCGCTCGCTCGGCGGATTGGCGATGCGCGCCTCGTAGACGTAGGCGGTTGCGCGGTAGCGCCCGCTCTTCAACCCGTGCGCCAGCGCCTCCCGCAGCCGGCCCGTGCGCTGCAGCGCGGAGGCGGGATCGGCCTCGCTGTCCTCGCCCACCTCCACCGCCTCGCCCGTGTTCGCCATGCCGACCGCAAACGGCATGAATTCGCCGTGCAGGCGCAGCATGCCTTGTGCCGCAGGTACGGCGGCGCGCAGCAGCGACTCGGTGTCGGCACGCGCCCTGCCGGCGGGCTGTGCGCCAACGGCCGCGCCGAACGGCAGCACGAGCAGCGCAACCCAGAGCATGCGCCGGTTCAGCCAACCGGCGTTCGCGGCGGCGGCGTGCTCGCGGCTCATCGGTAGAACGCTTCCACCTTGCCCTTGAGCTTGATCATCAGCGGCTTGCCCTTGCGGTCCAGCGTCCGGCCGGCGGGCACCTTGACCCAGCCTTCGCTGAGGCAGTATTCCTCGACGTCGAAACGCTCCTTGTCGTTCAGGCGGATGCCGATCTCGTGTTCGAACACGGCCGCGACGTGGTGCGGGCTGGCCGGGTCGACGGACAGCCGGTCGGGCAGGTCCGGACGGGATGCGGGAGCGGATGCGGCTTCGTTCATGGCGACCTCTTTTCGATGGACAGCCTGCATTGTCCAGGAGCCGCCGACCGGCGCGCTGCTGCGGCGCGCCGGTCGGCGGGGGTCGCTGTCGGGCGCGCCCGGTCAGAGCTCGGCCGGCGGGTGCTCGGGCCACTTGAGCGCCGGCACCGAGTAGTTGCCCTTGCCGCGCCGGCCGTTGACGCTTTCGGTGTTCATCGCGAACAGCAGCGTGGCGTAGGCCACCGCGTCGGCGTTGACGTCCAGCGCGACGTCGCTGTTGTTGGCGAAGGTGTCGCAGGCCTGGTGATAGCAGGGGTCGTAGGCGATGCCCGCCGCGCCGCCCCACAGCGCCGCCTCTTCGGCCGTCTTCACGCCCTCGGCGCCGGTGAACAGCCCGCCGGCCGGAATGCCCGCCAGGATGAAGGGGCGGTAGTCGGAGCGCCCGCTGAAGTCGGTGCCCTTGAACGGGATGCCGCGCTGCGTGAAGTAGGCTTCGAAAGCCGCTTCGATCTCGGCCGAACCGCCCGGTCCGGGCCCGGCGCCGATGCCGTCGGAGTCGTCGCCGTCGTAGATGAAGAACACGTGGTTGGGCGAGCCGATCATGTCGAAGTTGAGGTACAGCGCGATGCGCTCCCTTTCGGCCGGCAGCAGGCTGTTCACGTAGAAGGTGGAGCCGACGAGCCCCGACTCCTCGGCGCCCCACAGCGCGAAGCGCAGCTTGTTGCGCGGCTTCACCTTGGCCATCTGCACGGCGGTTTCGAGGATGGCGGCACTGCCCGAGCCGTTGTCGTTGATGCCCGGGCCCTCGTTCACCGAGTCCAGGTGTGCGCCGACCATGACGACGTTGCTCGCGTCGCCCCCGGTCGACTCGGCGATCACGTTGCTGGTGGTGGCGAGGCCGCGGAAGGTGGTCGTGCGCAGACGCAACACCAGGCCCGGCGTCGCGGCCAGCTGCTGCCCGACGGCCTGCGTCACCGAGGTCACGCCGATGTCCAGCGCGAAATCGTTGCCCAGCGTGCCGTTGATGACGCCGGCGATGTTGTTGTAGATCACGACCCCTACGGCGCCGGCGGCATACGCGTTGGTCGCCTTGATCGCGAAGGTGCATCCGCCGCGGCTGACGAGGGCGATGTGCCCCGCCGGGAAGCCGGCGAAGTCGCCCGCCTCGCAGCCCGGGGACGCGTCGGCGGGCGGCGCCGCCAGCGCCGTCACCGGTGCCGTGACGTCGCCGCTGCCCGAGTAGGACAGGACGTCGTTCGCGATCGGCACGACCGGCGCGGGGGCCACCTGCTCGAGCAGGGTCGGCGTGAGTTCGATGAAGGTCTGGAACTGGAACTCCTGCCGCGTCACCAGGTAGCCCGCCGCACGGAACACGTGCTCCGCGTAGGATGCCGACTGGTCGTAGCCGGTGGTGCCGGACACCCGCGTGCCGTTGTTCGCGTCGGCGATCGCCTGCAGTGCGGCCTGGTGGCTTCGCACGCCATCGAGCGTCACGCATTCGAGCAGCTTCTCGAAGGTGTTGTTGGCGCGGCTGCCGCACGCGCCGGCAGCGAGCGCCTGCGCCCGCTGCGGCGCCGCCGCGCTGTCGGCGCTGTCGTCACCGCCGCCGCAGCTTGCCAGCAGCAGGGCGGCGAGCGCCGCGCATG
>DASWVR010000215.1:0-23850 GCA_036401155.1 Piscinibacter sp.
GGTGATGGCGCTGCGCGTGGCCGCGCCGGGCGAGACGGTGGCGCCGCGCGCGGTGCTGCTCGACGTGGTGCCGGCGCACGAGAAGCTGATCTTCGAGGCGCGCGTGCGCCCCGAGGATGTGGAACACGTGCGCCGCGGCGGCACGGCCGAGGTGCGCCTGTTCGGCTTCGAGGCGGCCGTGCGGCGCCCGCTGCCGGCGACCGTGAGCTTCGTGTCGCCCGACCGAATGACCGGCCCCGACGGGCGCGACGCCTGGTTCGTCGCCACCGCCGAGGTCGACGCCGCCGTGCTGCGCGAGCGCAGCGACGTGCGCCTGCAACCCGGCATGCCGGCCGAGCTGTTCGTGACGACGGCCGACCGCACGCTGATCGAGTACCTCGCGAAGCCGTTCACCGTCTTCACGAGCCGCGCGATGCGCGAGCCCTGAGCCGCGCGACTTTTTCATCCACCCTTTGCTTCAGCGAGAACATCCATGGCCATCTCAGCAATCTTCGTCCCGGGCTCCGGGCTGCTCACCGTCACCGGTGACGCATTGAACAACAACATCGAGGTCAGCCGTGACGCCGCAGGCGGACTGCGCGTCAACGGCGGCGCCGTGCCCATCTTCGGCGGCACCGCGAACGTCGCCAACACCAGCCTGATCCAGGTTTTCGGTCAGGGCGGCAACGACACCATCACGCTCAATGAGACCAACGGCGCGCTGCCGCGCGCCAACCTCTTCGGCGGCGCCGGCAACGACACCATCACCGGCGGCTCGGGCAGTGACATGCTGTTTGGCCAGAGCGGCAACGACGCGCTCAACGGCCGGGGCGGCAACGACTTCCTGTTCGGCGGGTCCGAGAACGACACGCTGATCGGCGGCGACGGCAACGACCAGTTGTTCGGCGAAGGCGGCGACGACACCTTCATCTGGAACCCGGGCGACGACACCGACCTGATGGAAGGCGGCACGGGCATCGACACGGTGCAGGTCAACGGCGGCGGCGGCAGCGAGGTCTTCACGCTCACGGCCAACGGGACTCGCGTGCGCTTCGACCGCCTGGACCCCGCGCCGTTCTCGCTGGACATCGGCACGATGGAGAAGATCGTCGTCAACATGAACGGCGGCGACGACCGGTTCAGCGCCACCGGCAACCTCGCCGCGCTGATCGGCGTGACGGTCGACGGCGGCGCGGGCAACGACACCATCCTCGGCAGCAACGGCGCCGATGTGCTGATCGGCGGCGACGGCAACGACTTCATCGACGGCCAGCAGGGCAACGACGTCGTCTTCCTCGGGGCCGGCAACGACGTGTTCCAGTGGGATCCGGGCGACGGCAGCGACGTCGTCGAGGGCCAGGACGGCATCGACACGATGCTGTTCAACGGCAGCGCCGGATCCGAGATCTTCGCCGTCTCGGCCAACGGCTCGCGCACGCTGTTCACGCGCAACCTCGGCAACATCGTGATGGACCTGGACGGCGTCGAGCGCATCGAGCTGAATGCGCTCGCAGGGACCGACACCGTGACCGTCAACGACCTCTCTGGGACGGACGTCAGCGAGGTGAGCGTCAACCTCGCCGACACACTCGGCGGCAGCGCGGGCGATGCCGCAGCCGACGTGGTGATCGTCAACGCGACCAACGGCGCGGATGTGATCGACGTCTTCGGCGCCGGCACGTCGGTGTCGGTGCTCGGGCTGCCGGCGAGGGTCAACATGACGGGCGTCGAGGGCGCCAACGACTCGCTCGTCATCAACGCGGGCGGCGGCAACGACGGCATCACCGCCACCACCGTGGCCGCGGGCATCGTCAAGCTCACGCTCGATGGCGGCGCCGGCAACGACACGATCCTCGGCAGCCAGGGTGCCGACGTGATCCTCGGCGGCGACGGCAACGACTTCGTGTTCGGCGACGGCGGCAACGACCTCGCCCTGATGGGCGCCGGCGACGACGTCTTCCAGTGGGAGCCGGGCGACGGCAACGACACGATCGAAGGCCAGGACGGCACCGACACGCTGCTCTTCTTCGGCAGCAACGCGAGCGAGAACATCGACCTGGTCGCCAACGGCGGCCGCGCGCTGCTGTTGCGCAACGTCGGCAGCGTCACGATGGACATGAACGACGTCGAGCGCATCGAACTGCGTGCGCTCGGTGGCAGCGACAACGTCGTGGTCGGCGACCTGAGCGGCACCGACGTGACACGCGTGGACATCGACCTGCGCGGACCGAACGGCGGCGGCGATGGCGCGACCGACACCGTCACCGCCAACGGCACGCAGGGCGCCGATGTGTTCGGCGTCACCGGCGACGCCGGCGGGTTCACCGTGTTCGGCCTGCAGGCGCAGGTGAACGGCTTCTTCGTCGATGCAGACGACCGCCTGACGCTGAATGGCCTCGGCGGCGACGACGTCATCGACGCCACCTCCCTGGAGGCCGACGGCGTCAAGCTGACGATCAACGGCGGGCTCGGCAACGACGTGATGATCGGCGGCGAAGGCGGCGATCTGATCGTCGGTGGCGACGGCGACGACCTCGCCCTGATGGGCGCCGGTGACGACACCTTCGTCTGGAATCCGGGCGACGACAACGACACCCTGGAAGGCCAGAGCGGCTTCGACACGCTGCAGTTCAATGGCGCCAACGTGGCCGAAACCATCAACATCTCCGCCAGCGGAGGCCGCGTGCTGTTCACGCGCGATGTCGCGAGTGTGGTGATGGACCTGAACGACGTCGAGAAGATCGACTTCCGCGCGCTTGGCGGCGCCGACACGATCGTCGTGCACGATCTCTCGGGCACCGACGTTCAGCGCTTGCGCATCGACCTTGCCGCCGTCAACGGCGCGGGCGACGGCCAGCCCGATACCGTGGTCGTCAACGGCACGGGCGGGGACGACGTCATCCTCGTGGTCGGCGACGCCGGCGGACTGATGGTGCTGGGGCTGTCGGCCCAGATCGAGATCGTCGGTTTCGAGGCCGGCATCGACCGGCTCGTCATCAACGCGCAGGCCGGCGACGACGTCGTGGAGGCCAGCGGCCTGGCGGCGCCGTTCGGCATCACGGCCGACGGCGGCGACGGCAACGACGTGCTGATCGGTGGCGACGGCAACGACGTGCTGCTCGGCGGTGCCGGAGACGACGTGCTGCTCGGCGGGCCGGGGCTCGACATCCTCGACGGCGGCACCGGCAGCAACATCGTGATCCAGGGCTGACCCGCGGACCCTCTCCCCCTCGACGGGGAGAGGGTGTCGAGCCATTCGGCGGCGGCGACACGCGCGCGAGATGAAGCGAGCCGGACCTTGACCGGGCGCAGCGGCGCGAGCCGGCGGCGCCACACGGCAAGGCGGCTCTCGCCTACAGTCGCGCTGACGCTTCATCGAGACCCGCCGTGCGCATTCGCTACATCGAGATCTTCTACCACGTGATGCAGGCCGGCACCGTCAAGGGTGCCGCCGGCATGCTGCACATCACGCAGCCGGCGGCCACGCGCTTGCTGCAGCAGGCCGAGCAGCATGTCGGCGTGCCGCTGTTCCAGCGCGTCAAGCGCCGGCTGGTGCCGACCGCCGAAGCGCACCTGCTGTTCCCCGAAGTCGAGCAGATGTACCTGCAGCTCGACGCGGTGCGGCGCATGGTGGCGACGCTGCGCGCCGGCACCGATTCGCTGATCCGCGTGCTGTGTGTGCCCGGCCTGGCGCTCGACTGGCTGCCCGGCGCGCTCGAAGCCTGGGGCCGCAAGCATCCGCAGGTGCAGGTTTCGGTGAGCACGCTGCATTCGCGCCAGATCGCCGCCAGCCTCGCCCTGCGCGAGGGCGACATCGGCTTTGCCTTCGAGCCGGCGTCGCACCCGGCGCTGGTGAGCCAGGCGATCGGCAAGAGCCGCATGGTCTGCGTCGGCGCGCTCGACACCCCGAGCGTGCCGCTGGCAATGCTCGGGCAGCGCGACATCGTCGACCTCGACCCGGGCGACCCGCTCGGCCGCCTGTTCCATGCCGCCTGCCACGCGCATGGCGTGGCGCTGCGCTCGCGGGTGCGCGCGCACAGCCACCATGCCGCGATCGACATGGCGTCGGTGGGCCTGGGCTGCGCGGTGGTCGATGGATTCTCGGCCGCCTACGCGCGGCGCCATCCGGCGCTGCAGGTCGCGCCGATCGAACCGACCATCCCCGTCACCGTGCACGCGATCCGGCCGGGCGCGGCGTCGAGCGCGCCGATCGAGCGGCTGGTGGAGAAGATGCGGCAGGCGTTGGCGCGTGGGCCGGCAGTCGCCGCTTAGGTCCAATAGGGTTCCGTCAAGCGCAGACTGCGCCACAGTGTGGGCTGAGCTTGCCCTCCGACCGGCTCAGGATGATTTGATTACCAAGCCCGTTCGGGCTGAGCTTGTCGAAGCCCTGGTGCCATGCCAGCCTGCCCTTCGACAGGCTCAGGGCGAACGGGTGGAGGCAGGGCGGATCGGGTGGGGCTCTGGGTGATCGGGTGGAGGCCCAGGGTGATCCGGTGGAGGCTCTGGGTGATCGGGTGGAGGTTCAGGGTGATCGGGTGGAGGTTCAGGGTGATCGGGTTCGATTGAACTGTCTTGCGCCCAGGTCGTGCTCTCAAACGGCGTGCCGACGGATCAGATTCCGCCGGCCGGCCGGAAGTGCAGGCCGATCCGCGGCAGGCGGCGCAGCGGCGACGCCGCACCCTGCATCTCGGCGGCCAGCACGGCGGCCGAGCCGAAGGCGAGCGTGAAGCCGAGGGCACCCTGCCCGGCATTGACATAGAGATTGCGCCAGCGTCCCGCCCGGCCGATGCACGGCAGGCCCGTCGGCGTGGCCGGGCGCAGGCCGGCCCACGGCTGCAGCGCGTCCAGCGGCGGCTGCCACTGCGGCGCGCTGAAGCCGAACAGGCTGCGCGTGGCGCCGCCGAGCTGGGCGATGCGCCGCTCGTCGATGCGCAGGTCCGGGCCCACCAGCTCGGCCATGCCGGCCACGCGCAGCCGCCGTCGCTCGCCCTCGCCGAGCGGCGCGAAGACGATCTTGCGCGAGCTGTCGGTCACGCTCAGGCGCGGCATGTCGCGCAGCCGTTCGGCCGGCAGCTCGATGCTGTAGCCCTTCATCGGCGCGATCGGCAGACGCACGCCGAGCGGTGCCAACAGGGCGGGCGCAGCCACGCCGCTGGCGATCACGAACGCATCGGCCTGCAGCCGCGATTCGCCCGCCGGGCCGTTCAACCGCAGCGCGGCGATGCGCTTGCCGTCGTGCTCGAGCGCCAGCACGTCGGTGTGCCAGCGCGCTTCGAAGCCGGGATGCGCGGCCAGCGTGCCGGCGAGCACCTGGCACACACGCTCGCAGTCGGCGACCTCTTCGCTCGGGGTCAGCACGCCGCCGTGCACCGGCTCGCGGTCGTGCGCGAGCGCCGGCTCGACCCGCAGGCATTCCTGCGGCGAGCACAGCACCTGCGCCGGCCCGCGCGCAGCCTGCAGCGCCACCTGCCGCTGAGCGGCCTGCCACGCTGGCGCATCGCGGTAGATCACGAGCTTGCCGTTGCGCCGGAACTCGATCGGGTTGCCGTCGAGCGAGCCGCGCCAGGCGGCGAAACGGTCGCGGCTCAACGCGCCGAGCGAGAGCAGCATGTCGGTCGTCTCGTGCGCCTGGCGAGCGCTGCAGGCGAGCAGGAACTCGATGCACCAGCGCCACGCCGCCGGTGACAGACCCGGGCGGAAGCGCAGCGGCGAGTTCGGGTCCAGCATCAGGTGTGGGATCTGCCGCAGCGTCGCGGGCGACGCGAACGGCGCCACGAAGGCATAGCTCAACTGGGCGCCGTTGCGTGCGCTGGCGCCGGCGGCGGGCGCGCCTGCGCGCTCGACCAGCACGACCTCGTGACCGGCGTCGAGCAGGGTGCGGGCGGTGCTCAGGCCGGTGATGCCGGCGCCGACGACGGCGATGCGCATGTGGGGCTCTCCATGAATCGAAGGAGCCCCATTCTTGGCGCAGCGTCGTGCGCCGGCGAGTGCCGGAAAGGGCAGTGCCGATGCCTTGGCGGCATGCTGCAACGGCCCAGAGCCGCTGTCAGCCTCCCGCCGCGGCCAGCGTGTCTTCGTCGGCCACCACGCGATTCCTGCCTTCGCGCTTGGCGCGGTAGAGGGCCTGGTCGGCGCGGGACAGCAGGTGCTCGATGGTCTCGCCCACGTCCCAGCAGGCGGCGCCGGTGGAGACGGTGAGCGTGGCGCCCGGCGTCACGCGTTCCCAGTCGTGCGCTTCGATGGCGCCGCGCACGCGCTCGGCGGCGCGCAGGGCGGCCGGCATGTCGGTCGGCGCCGGCAGCAGCAGGATGAACTCCTCGCCGCCGTAGCGCGCGAACACGTCGGCCGAGCGCATGCAGGCGCCCACGACCGCGCAAAACTCCTTGAGCACGAGGTCGCCCGTGAGGTGGCCGAAACGGTCGTTGACGTGCTTGAAATGGTCGATGTCGAGGATGGCCACGCAGAAATGCTGCTTCGAGCGTTCGCAGCGCAGGCGCTCGCTCTCGACCTGGCGCAGGAACGAGCGCCGGTTCAGCACGCCGGTCAGCTCGTCGTGGCTCGCCAGTTCCTCGATGCGCGTCAGCGACTCGGACAGCTGCTGGTTCTTCTGCGAGAGCTTTTCGCGCAGCACGCTGAACTGGGTGCCGATCGTTGTCAGGCGGTAGGTGCACAAGCAGAAGAAGAGCCACAGGATGGCGATGTCGGCCGACGTGGTGCCGGGGTAGCCGAAGCGGTCGGCGGCGATGAGCATCGCGAGGCCGGTGCCGACCACCTGGACCATGAACGCGCCGATGAACTGGCGCCCGTCGAAGCTCATCATCGCGTGGTTGAACGAGACCAGCAGGCTCACGAGGAACACCAGCGCGAGCTGCGGCGCGATGGCGAGGAACACGAACTGCACGACCCAGCTGGTCGCGATCTGCGGCGCCAGCATGCCGGGGTCCTTGAGCCGCAGGTTCCAGCCCATGCGGATCCAGGCCCAGAACCCCATGCTGCTGCCGATCGCCACCAGGAAGAAGGCCAGCGCCACCCAGCCCCGCGCGGCGCCGGTCAGCCCGTACAGCGCCAGCACGACCGACTGAAAGGCGTAGTTGACGCCGCCCATCATCGTCATCCGCATGCGGTGCTGCTGCAGCTTGTCTTCGTAGTCCTGGTCGGCCACGCCTGCTCCCTTCGAAGAGGGGCAGTGTGCACTGCTCGCGCGCCCCCGGGCGGTCCGCCCCCGCCCGCGGGATGGGTGCGGTTGGCGGTGCGGCGCCCGGGTGTACACAAGCGCGATCGTGGCGTCCGGCGGCTAACTCGTTGAATCAAAAGGAGATTCTCGATTCTCGCGCGCCGGTGTGCATGAACGGAATGTACTTGGCGTCGGCGCGGGGCCGGCCAAACGTCGCGCCTGAACGCGCTATGTCGTTGATTCAATGGGTTGTTTTTGATTTTCGAGGGCTTGGCACGGGCCATGCATTGGAAAGGTCAGGCACAAAGGGAGACCGCGATGCAAACCCCCGCAAAGATCCTGATCGTCGATGACGAAGAAGTCGTCCGCCGCAGTTATGCACGAATCCTCGAGGGGACCAACTGCAAGGTGAAGGCGGCATGGACCTGGATGCAGGTTTCTCAGCTGATGCAGAGCGATCCTTACGACCTCGTGCTGCTCGACCTGCGCATGCCCGACATGGACGGCATGAAGATTCTCAAGGCGATCCGCCAGAGCTGGCCGGAGAGCGAAGTGATCATCATCACCGGTTATCCGACCCTCGAAACCGCCAAGGAAGCGCTGACGCTCGGCGCTTACGACTATCTCACCAAGCCGGTCGGGCCGGACCAGATTCTCGATGCCGCCAACGGCGCCATCCAGCACAAGATGTGGGCGCTCCATACCGAACCGGACGAGCCCGAGTGCGAAACGAACCGAATTCAATCTGCTGAAGTACCCGGCAATATCGCCGAATCACCCGCTGTTATCAGGAGGGCATCATGAGTGCACTGCGTAAGGTATTGGTCGTTGACGATGATCCGGTGGTGGCACGCAGTTTCGACCGTGTCCTCTCCAACAAGGGTTATATCGTCATCACCGCGGATAACGGCTACGACGCGCTGCAGAAACTGCAGGCCGAAAAGGTCGACGTGGTTTTCACCGACATCAGAATGCCCGGCATGGACGGGCTCGAGGTGGCCGAACGCGTGAAGGCGCGGCAGCCCTGGACGCCGGTGGTGATCGTCACGGGTTACGGGACGACCGCCAACGAGGAGCGGGCCAAGGCCGCCGGCGTGACCGAGTTCCTGCACAAGCCCGTGTCGCCCGAGGACATCGAAGAGAGCACGCTCAGGGCACTGCTGCAGCCCGCGCCGGCGACACCCGTTGCCGCGCCGCCCCAGGAAGCGGCCGAAGAGGCTGCACCAGCCGAGGCCGTCGCGCCCGCTCCGGCCGGCAAGCTGCGCATGATCAGGAACATGGCGCTGTTCCTGTCGGCGCCGTTCGTCGGGCTCGTCTACGCGGTGCTGCTTCCCTTCGTCGGCCTCGGCATGCTCGCCTACTTCGCCGGCCAGGCGCTGGCCGAGCAGCGCTGGGCGAGAACTTCGCTGGAATTCGGCAAGTTCCTTGCGAAAGTCGTGGTCGCGCCGTTCATCGGTCTGGCCTACTTTGTGGTGTTCCCGATCGTTGCGCTGGCGGTGCTGGCCTGGACGGGAGCGAAGGCCCTGGTGACGCGGCCGCAATCGGAGTGAGTCTGGCGGGCGACCCGTCGACAACCACAAGGAAGAGGAAGTCATGTCAGCTTCTCCCACCACCGGCGTTCAGGCGAGGACGCCACGCCGCACCGGCCTCTGGCTGGCTGCGGTCGTGGCGGCGGCGATGGCGCTGCTGGGCGCCGGCGGCGCCCAGGCGGCCGAGGACAACGCCTTGTCCAGCGAAGACAAGGCCTGCCTGGAGTGCCACCAGAAACCCGGCCTCACGAAGACCCTCGGCAACGGCGAGAAGATGTCGCTGCATGTCGCGCCGAAGCGTTTCGCCGACTCGGCGCACGGTTCGAGCGGCTGCGAAGGCTGCCATGCCGAGATCGACATCGACGACCACGGCAAGGACCCCAAGCCCATCGCCAGCAAGCGCGAACACGCGCGCGGCATGATGGAAACCTGCCGCGACTGCCACAAGAAGACCGTCAAGTTGTACGAGGACAGCGTGCACTCCGCCCTGGTGCAGACGGGCAGCGAGAAGGCGCCGATCTGTTCGGACTGCCACAACCCGCACGAGACCCCGCTCGCCAAGGAAGGCAACGGCCATGCCGATCCGCTGCAGTGCCACCAATGCCACGAGAAGATCGCCGTCGCGCTCAAGGAGAGCGTGCACGGGCAGTCGGAAGACGAGGCGCTGGTGTGCAAGGATTGCCACCGCACGCACAACATCAAGGCCGCCTCGCACGGCGACCACCTCAAGGGGCAGTGCCTGTCGTGCCACCGCGACTCGGCCGCCACGCACAAGGACTGGCTGCCGAACGCCGAGCGCCACCTGGAGGCGATCTCGTGCGAGGCCTGTCACTCGCCCGGAGCCAAGCGGCGCGTGAACCTGCGGCTGTACGACGTCGCCTCGCAGACGCAGGTGACCGAGAAAGTGGGCGTTCCGCAGTTCAAGCGCCTGGCTCACGCCGCCGACCAACAAGGCACCGGCCTCGACGCACGCGCCCTGTGGAGCCTGCTGCAGGAGTTCAACAGCAACGGTTCCGAATCGAAGATGGCGTTGCGCGGCCGGCTCGAGGTGCAGACCGGCGAGGAAGCGCACCGCCTGGGCGCCAAGGCGCATGCCATCAAGGAGTGCGACACCTGCCACCGCGAGGGCGCGGAGTCGTTCCAGAGCGTGTCGGTGTCGATGGTCGGCCCCGACGGCAGGCCGCTGCGCCACGACGCGAGCAAGGGCGTGCTGACCTCGGTCGAATCGATCGGCTCGATCGGCGGCTTCTACGCGATCGGCAGCACGCGCATCAAGCTGCTCGACACGCTGCTGCTGATGGCGCTTGGTGCCGGCATCTTCTTCCCGATGGCGCACTTCACGGTGAAGTGGCTGTCCAAGCGTGCGCGGGCGCGGCAAGCGGCCGCCGACGCATCCAACCCGCAGGAGTGAGCGATGAACAGGGTCTACGTCCACCCGCTTCCCGTCAGAATCTGGCACTGGGCCAACGCCGCCTTCTTCATCGTGCTGATCGTCACCGGCCTGCAGATCAGGTATCTGGGGTTGTTCGACCTGATGTCGTTCCGCACTGCGGTGACGGTGCACAACTGGGTTGCCTTCGCGCTGATGGCGAACTTCGGCATCTGGCTCGGCTTCTATCTCTTCTCGGAGAAGAACAAGGCCTACCACCCCGAGTTCAACATCGTGAAGCTGGCGCGCGAGAGCTTCGCGCAGGCGCGCTATTACGGCTACGGCATCTTCCGCGGCGACCCCAACCCGCACCGTATCGATCCGTACCACAAGTTCAACCCGCTGCAGCGCATGCTGTACCAGATCCTGATGCTGTTCCTGCTGCCGCTGCAGTTCTTCACCGGGCTGCTGCTGTGGGACGTCAAGCGCTTCAGCAACGTCGTCGAGATGATGGGCGGCGTGCGCGTGGTCGACACGCTGCACGTGCTGATCTTCATCTTCTTCGTCTTCTACATGCTGTTCCACCCGTACCTGGCGACGCTCGGCCACACGCCCACGGCGCACATCAAGGCGATGGTGACCGGCTACGAGGACGTAGAGGAAGAGCACGAGCAGCAGGCGCAGGTGCAGCCGGCCAAGTAGAACGGGAGCAACACAACGGGGAGGGCGTGGTGCGGCGGGGCGCAAGCCTCGCCGCAACGCGTTTGGGCGCTACAGGCCCTTGGCCACGCCGGCGCCCGATTCGCCGTTCGACTCCATGTCGCGCACGCGGATGTTGTACTTCTTCATCAGCGCCTGGAAGTTGGCGCGCTGCATGCCGGTTTCTTCGGCGCTCTTGGTGACGTTCCAGGCGTTGCGCTTGAGTGTTTCCTGGATGAACAGCTTCTCGATCTCCTCGACCGACTTCTCGCGCGCCAGCTTCTTGATGCGCTTGAGGTCGTCGCCGGTGCGCGGCACCTCGAGGTCGGGCCGACTGGCGCTTTCGAGGATGCTCGCCAGGTGCGCCTGCCGGACCAGGTGGTCCGAGGTGAGGATCACCGCGCGGTGCACCGTGTTCTCGAGCTCGCGCACGTTGCCCGGCCAGTCGTGGTGCATGAGCAGGCTCATCGCGCCTTCGGAAAACTCGGTCACCGGCTTGCCCAGCTCGTCGCTGAACATCTTGAGGAAGTGGAAGGCCAGCGCCGGGATGTCGTCGCGCCGTTCGCGCAGCGGCGGAACGTGGATCGGGAACACGTTGATGCGGTAGTAGAGGTCCTCGCGGAAGGTGCCTTCGGCAACCATCGCCTTCGGGTCCTTGTTGGTCGCGGCGAGCAGCCTCACGTTGGTGGTGTGCGAACGGGTGTCGCCCACCGCCTTGAATTCGCGCTCCTGGATCACGCGCAGCAGCTTGGCCTGCGTGGTCATCGAGATGTTGCCCATCTCGTCGAGGAACAGCGTGCCGTTGTCGGCCATGTCGAACAGGCCGCGCTTGTTGCCCACCGCGCCGGTGAAGGCGCCCTTGACGTGGCCGAACAGCTCGCTTTCGAGCAGGGTCTCGCTCAGCGTGGTGCAGTCGACCGGCACGAAGGGCCGGTCCTTGCGCAGGCTGTTGTAGTGGATGGCGCGCGCCACCATCTCCTTGCCGGTGCCGCTTTCGCCGGTGATCAGGACGGTGCAGTTGGTCGGCGCGCACTGGGCGATCAGGCGGTAGACGTTCTGCATCTGCGCGCTGCGGCCGATGATGTTCTCGAAGCGGTACTTCGAGCTGACCTCGGTCTTGAGCGTGCGGTTCTCCTGCAGCAGGCGGCGGCGCTCCAGTGCGCGCTCGACCACCAGCTTCAGCTCGTCGGGATCGAAGGGCTTGGACAGGTAGTCGAAGGCGCCGAGCTTCATCGCGCGCACGGCAGTCTGGATCTGCGACAGCCCCGTCATCATGATGACGTCGATGTCGGGATGCCTTTCCTTGACGTGCTGCAGCACCTGCAGGCCGTCGATCTTGGGCATCATGATGTCGAGCACCAGCACGTCCACGCCGTTCTCGTCGATGCGACGCAGGGCTTCCCAGCCGTCGGACACGGAATCGACCTCGTAGCGATCGTCCTCGAGGATGCGCAGGCAGCTCCGAACGACGATCTCCTCGTCGTCGACGATCAGTATTCTGGGTTTCATGGAATCGTCTCTCCAAGAGTCTCTCGGGTGTCGGCCATGCGCAGCCTGGCCGGCAGCAGGATGCGGAAGGTGCTTCCTTCGCCCACCGTGCTCTCGACCTCGATCTCGCCGCCGTGCGAGCGGATGATCCCGTAGCTCACCGAGAGCCCGAGCCCGGTCCCCTTGCCGACCTCCTTGGAGGTGAAGAACGGATCGAAGATGCGCTGCAGGTTGGCCTCCGGGATGCCGCAGCCGGTGTCGCTGATGGCGATCTCGACCACCTCTGACGTGTCGCCCGGCGAGCCGGCGGCCTTCCGGTGCGCGTGGTAGCGGGTGGTGACGACGATCGTGCCGCGCTCGTCGATCGCCTGCTGGGCGTTGACCAACATGTTGATCAGCACCTGCTTGATCAGGTCGGCGTCCACCAGCAGTTCCGGCAGGTCGGGGTCGAGGTCGAGCCGGATCTCGATCTGCTGCAGCGCGGCCGAGCGTTCGACGAAGTGGACCGTCTCCTCGATCAGCTGGTTCATCCCGACCAGCTTCTTCTCGGGCACCTTCTCGCGCGCGAAGTCGAGCAGGCGCCGGATGATGCTCGCGCAGCGCTTGGTCTCGCGGATCACGAGGTCGAGGTCCTCGGCGTCCTGGCTGTCGGCCGGCATCTTCTTGCGCAGCAGGTGGGTGAAGGTCAGCACGCCGGTCAGCGGGTTGTTAAGCTCGTGCGCGATGCCCGCTGCGAGCTGGCCGATGGAGGCGAGCTTTTCGCCGCGCGCGACCTCGGCTTCGGCCAGGCGCAGCTCTCGGGTGCGCTCCTTGACCTTCTGTTCGAGCGTCTGCACCCACTCCTCGAGTTCGTGCCGCGACTTCTTCAGCGCGCCCATCATCTGGTTGGACGAGCGCGCGAGGCTGCCGAACTCGTCGTCGCTGCGCACCGGGATCGCATGGTCGAAGTTGCCTGAGGCGAGCCGCTTGGCACCCTTCTCCAGGTCGCGCAGCGGCACGTAGACGAGCCGGCGCAGCAGCCAGCCGCCGCTGATCGAGACGAGCAGGATGAAGCCGATCGACACCGCGACCATGTTGACGACGTGCGCCTTCATCGTGCGGTTGACTTCGTCGAGCGAGTAGGTGATGTCGACCACGCCGAGCACCGACTGCTCTTGCGGCTTCTTGTGGCAGCCCGAGGCCGCGCACGAGGCTTCGTTGAGGATGACCTCCATGTTGCCGAGCAGCTGCTGGCCGTCGGCGGCGTCGAAGATGCGCCACTTCTTGTGGTTGGGAATGTCGTGCAGCACCTTCTCGCCCTCGTGGCACAGCGAGCACTGTTCGGCCTGCTTGTTGATCGGCTGGCCGATCTCGCCGGGGAAGTTGGAGTGGGCGATCACGCCGTCCTTGCTGAGCACGCGCACGCGCTTGATGCCTTCCTGCTGGCCGATGTCGAGGATGATCTTGTTGACGATGTCCGGTTCGTCCAGCAGCATCGCGTAGCGCGTGCTGCGCGCGATGACCTGCGACAGCTGCGCCATGTGGGTGGTGAGCGTGCGCAGCTGTTCGCCGCGTTCCTGCTTCACCAGCAGCACGACGAACAGCATCATCACCGCGACGAGCACGATGCTCAGGTAGAGGCTGACTTTGAACGGGAGGCTTCTCGGGAGCATTCGGCCTCGGCGCGTGAAATGGAACTCCGCCGGCGACGGCGGACCGTCGCTCGACACCTTGGACGCCGCGCCGGCCGGGGGCGCGCTGCCCGCCTCAGTGTGGGCGAAACCGCTCCGGCGCCAATTGATCGCAAGCAAGCCGGCCCCACACGGCTGACCTGGATCAAGATCCGTGGCGTGGTGCGGCGTCGCCCTGCGGACGGGTGGGGCCGCCTCAGGCGGCGCTCAGCGTGTGCCCAAACGCCTCGACGCGGTTCCAGTCGGTGAACTCGATGGCCGTGGCCGGGTCGGTCGGGCCCTTGGTCAGCCACATGATGAAGCGGATCATCGTGCGGTCGCGAAAACGATACAGCCGGTACTCGATGCGCCCGGCGAACACGGCAACCGCCTGCGGCCGCCAGCCGACCTGCTGCAGGAACTTCTTCAGGTAGGGGTTGGTGTCGGGCTCGCACTTGTCGGGCTTGCGCGCCACCACGTTGACGGTGAAGAAGGCGTTGGGCTTGCCGTCGAGCACCGCGCGGTGCTGCCGCACGAAACGATAGACACGCTCGTGGTGCTTGCCGTAGCGGATGCTGGCGCCGACCACGATCTTGTCGTAGGACTGCAGGTCCAGGTCGGGCTGCTCGGCGATCGAGACGAGCGTGACGCGGTGCGCATGCCCTTCGATCACCTGCTTCAGGCGCTCGCAGATCTTTCGCGTGTGCCCGTCGGTGGTCGAGTAGGCGATCAGGATGTGTGCCATCGTTATGGAGTCTCTCGAGGCGACAGGCCGTGTTCGACCATGTCGAGCAGCCGCTGGCCGAGGGCCTGGCGCTGCGCGGAGGTCGCGCCGTGCAGCGGCCCGTCGATGGACAGCATGGCCATGCCGTGCACGGCGGACCAGGCGAGGAACTCGGCGCCCGGGCGGCGCTGCGCCGGCAGCACGCCCGAGCTCACCATCCGGTCGAGCGCTGCGCACAGCAGGCCGAAAGGCCCGAGCCCGCTTGCGCCCGCGGCGGCCGGGTCGCCCGGCCCCTGCACGTCGAAGCGCGCCGCGAAGGCGGTGCGAAACAGCCCGGTCTCGGCCAGCGCGAACCCGAGGTAACCGGCGCCCACCGCGCGCAGGCAGGCGCGGGCGTACTTGGCGCTGCGCTTGGGCGGCCCGAGCGCGGCGAGTTCGGCCTCCATCGCCTGCGCGAGCGCGGACAGCGCCGCCGCACGCACCGCCTGCAGCAGCTCGTCGCGGCTTGCGAAGTGGCGGTAGGCGGCGTTCGGCACCACGCCGGCACGGCGTGTCGCCTCGCGCAGCACCACGGCGTCGGGGCCGCCGTCACGCGCCAGCGCGATGCCCGCCGCCAGCAGGGCGCGGCGCAGATCGCCATGCCGGTAGGCGGTGCGGGGCAGAAGTGAGTCTGGCTGGGCGGACATGATGACCCTGATGTGGACAGTGTCCATTATCTCGGGTATGTTTTGTGGACGGTGTACACATCAGTGGCGCCGCAGTCAATGTGTTGGATCAAACCCGCCGCACGAAGGAGAGCACGATGGCGCATTACGTTGATGGATTCGTGGTTCCGGTACCCACCCGCAACCTGGACGCGTACCGGCGCATGGCCGAACTGGCCGGCAAGGTCTGGAAGGAGCACGGCGCGCTCGAGTACCGGGAGTTCGTGGCCGACGACGTGAAGCCCGGCAAGGTCACGTCGTTCCCGCAGAGCGTGCAACTGAAGGACGACGAGACGGTCGTCTTCGCATGGATCGTCTACGAATCGCGCGAGGAGCGCGACCGCATCAATGCCAAGGTGATGGAGGACCCGCGTATGAAGGACATGATGGATCCCACGACGCTGCCGTTCGACGGCATGCGCATGTTCTGGGGCGGGTTCAAGGGGCTGGTCGAACTCTGACCTCGCGGGGGCAGCCGGCTTCCCTTGAAAATTGCGAGGGTGGGACGCCTCGGGGGCATCGCTTTTGACCTCAGTCAAAAGTCAATCATTCCCCACGCCCCACCATCGTCACAATTGGATGTCCATCAATCCGGAGCCCCCATGAAGATCCTGCTGCCCGTGGACGGAAGCGACTACACCAAGCGCATGCTGTCGTACATCGCGGCCCACGACGAGCTGCTCTCGCCCGAGAACGATTACCTGATCGCCACCGCCGTGCCGCCGATTCCCGCGCATGCGTCGCGTTTTCTCGAGCGCGGCACCCTCGAGGAGTACTACCGCGACCAGGGCGAGCAGGTGCTGCAGCCCGTGCGCGCCTACATCGAGCAAAAAGGCTGGAAGGCGCGCTATGTCTCCTCGCCCGGCCACGCGGCCGAGACGATCGCCAATCTGGCGGCGGCCGAGAAGGTCGACCTGATCGTGATGGGTACCCACGGCCACTCTGCGCTCGGCAACGTCGTGCTGGGCTCGGTGGCGAGCGGCGTGCTGGCGCGCTGCAAGCAGCCCGTGCTGCTGATTCCTTGAGCGGCGCCGCACGCGCCGCGCGATTCCGATGAGCACGCTCGCCCAGGCCGCCGCGAGCCCGGCCGGCCATCGGCCGCGGCCCGCTGTCGTCGACGACCCGCTCGAACTCGACACCTTCACCCGCTGGAGCGGCGGGGAGGACGGCCGGCGCCTGGCCGAGTCGTCGCTGCGCATCGGCGGCATGCACTGCGCCGCCTGCGCGACCACGGTCGAGCAGGCCCTGCGGCGCCTGCCCGGCGTCATCGACGCCAGCGTCAGCGCCGCCAGCCAATGTGCGACGGTGCGCTGGGACGCAGCGCTCACCCGGGCGTCGGAACTCGTGCGCGCCGTCGGCGCAGCCGGCTACGAGGCGGTGCCGGACACGGCCGCCGGCGCGCGCGCGCTGCGCCACAAGGAGGCGCGCACGGCGCTGTGGCGGCTGTTCGTCGCGGCCTTCTGCGGCATGCAGATCATGATGCTCGCCACGCCCTCGTATGTGAGCGGCGCGGGCGAGCTGTCGGCCGAACACAAGCAGCTGCTCGACTGGGGCAGCTGGCTGCTCACGCTGCCGGTGCTGTGGTTCTCCGCCGTGCCCTTCTTCGCCGGCGCCTGGCGGGCGCTGAAGCAGCGCCGCATCGGCATGGACGTGCCGGTGGCGCTGGGCATCGCGGTCGCGTTCGTCGCCAGCAGCGGCGCCGCCTTCGACCCCGGCGGCCTGTTCGGCAGCGAGGTCTATTTCGATTCGCTGGCGATGTTCGTGAGCTTTCTGCTCGGCGGGCGCTACCTCGAGATGCGCGCGCGCCACCGCGCCGAGCAGTCGCTCGACGAAGCGAGCTGCCGCCTGCCGCAGACCGCGTTGCGGCTCGCCGCCGACGGCCGCATCGAGGAGGTCAGCGCGCGCCGCCTGCAGGCCGGCGACCGGGTGCGCATCCCCGTCGGCCAGGGTTTTCCGGCCGACGGGGTGCTGCTCGACGGCAGCACCGAGGCCGACGAGGCGCTGCTCAGCGGCGAATCGCGCCCGATCCCGAAGAACCCAGGCGATGCGGTGGTCGCCGGCAGCCTCAACCTGCAGTCGCCGGTGCTGATGCGCGTGGAGCGCGTCGGCGCGGACACGCGTTACGAAGCCATCGTCGCGCTGATGCGCGCCGCCCGCACCCAGCGGCCGGCCATGCTCGCGAGCGCCGACCGCTGGGCGGCGCCGTTCCTGTGGGTGGTGCTGCTGCTGGCGGGCGGTGCGGCGGCGGTGTGGAGCGTGATCGAGCCGTCGCGGGCGGTGTGGGTGGTCGTCTCGGTGCTGATCGTCACCTGCCCCTGCGCCTTGTCGCTGGCGGCGCCCTCGGCGCTGCTGTCGGCGGCCGGTGCGATGGGCCGGCGCGGCCTGCTGCTGCGCCGCCTCGACGCGATCCAGGGGCTCGCGCGGGTGCAGACGCTGTTCATCGACAAGACCGGCACGCTCACCGAAGGCGGGCTGCACTGCGTGGCGATGCGGCGCCTTGCGCCGGCCGACGGGCAAGCAGCCCACGAGCTGCAGGCCATCGCGGCATCGCTCGCCTCGTGGTCGCAGCACCCGGTGGCGCGCGCGGTGCGCGAGGCCTTCGACGCGGGCGACCTGGCCTGGCAGCAGCTGGCCGAGGTGCCGGGCAAGGGCCTGGAGGGCATCGACGCGCACGGGCGGCGCTGGCGGCTCGGCGCCGCGGCCTGGGCCGGCGCCTCGGCCTCGCAGCAGGAGCCGGTGGTGCACACCTGCCTGAGCCGCGACGGCCTGGCGCTCGCCTGCTTCCTCTTCGACGAGCGGCTGCGCGCCGATGCGGCACACGCCGTGCGGGCGCTGCAGCGCGACGGGGTGCAGGTGGTGCTCCTGTCGGGCGACGACGAGCAGCGTGCACAGCGCGTCGCCGCGTCGCTCGGCGTGGCCGCATCGGGTGCGATGACACCGGAAGACAAGCTCTCGGCCGTGCGGGCCGCGCAGGCGCGCGGCGAGGTGGTGGCGATGCTCGGCGACGGCATCAACGACGCGCCCGTGCTGGCGCAGGCCGACGTCTCGTTCGCAATGGGCGAGGGCGCGCTGGTCGCGCGCGCGCAGGCCGACGGCGTGCTGGTGTCCAACCGCCTCGGCGACATCGTGTCCGCGCGGTTCAAGGCCCAGCAGGCGCTGCGCATCGTGCGGCAGAACTTCGCCTGGGCCGCGGCCTACAACGCCTCTTGCGTGCCGCTCGCGCTGGCCGGCTGGCTGCCCCCTTGGGCGGCGGGCCTGGGCATGGCCGCCAGCTCGCTGTTCGTGGTGCTGAACTCCAGCCGCCTGGCCATCGGCGCAGCCGATCCGTTCACTCCTTCCCCCGCTGGGGGAAGGCCGGGATGGGGGCCCCGTGACACGAGCACCGCCTCCGCCACTCGTGCGAACCAAGCCGGTGAATTCGACTCCCACCCGGGCCCCCACTCCGGCCCTCCCCCGGCGGGGGAGGGAGCAAGGTGATGGCGGCTTCGCCGCCATTGAAGTGAGATGGACATCCTCTACCTGCTGATTCCGCTGTCCGCGGTGCTGGTCCTGGCCATCATCGGCGTGTTCGCGTGGGCGCTGCATGGCGGCCAGTTCGACGACCTGGAGCGGCACGGCGAAGCGATCCTCGAACCCGATCCGGATCCGGTTGACCCAAGTCAAGGCATCTGACAACCCAACCACCAAAAATCCCTCCCTGGTCATTGACAGACGGAACGGAGGGTCTAGATGGTTGCGAATGCGCAAGCTGCGGCGCCGGTAAGTTACACGGATGAAACCGTGCGCGGCTTTGCGCTGGCCGCCGTGGTGTGGGGGGTGGTGGGCATGCTGGTGGGCGTCATCATCGCCGCGCAGCTGGCCTTTCCGGACCTCACCCACGGGATTTCATGGCTCAGCTACGGCCGACTGCGCCCGCTGCACACCAACGCGGTGATCTTCGCGTTCGGCGGCTGCGCGCTGTTCGCCACCAGTTACCACGTCGTGCAGCGCACCTGCCAGGTGCCGCTGTTCCTGCCGTGGCTCGCGAAGTTCACCTTCTGGGGCTGGAACGCCGTCATCGTGCTGGCCGCGGTGACGCTGCCGCTCGGCTACACCAGCGGCAAGGAATACGCCGAACTCGAGTGGCCGATCGACCTGCTGATCGCAGTCGTGTGGGTCGCCTACGCCGTGGTCTTCTTCGGCACCATCGGCGTGCGCCGTGTCAAGCACATCTACGTCGCCAACTGGTTCTTCGGCTCGTTCATCCTGGCCGTGGCGCTGCTGCACATCGTCAACAGCGCGGCCATGCCGGTCAGCCTGTGGAAGAGCTACTCAGCCTACGCCGGCGTGCAGGACGCGATGGTGCAGTGGTGGTATGGCCACAATGCGGTCGGCTTCTTCCTGACAGCCGGCTTCCTCGGGATGATGTACTACTACATCCCCAAGCAGGCCGAGCGCCCGGTGTATTCGTACCGGCTGTCGATCGTGCACTTCTGGGCGCTGATCTTCACCTACATGTGGGCCGGCCCCCACCACCTGCACTACACCGCGCTGCCCGACTGGGCGCAGTCGATCGGCATGATCTTCTCGCTGGTGCTGCTCGCGCCCAGCTGGGGCGGCATGATCAACGGCGTGATGACGCTGTCGGGCGCCTGGCACAAGCTGCGCGACGACCCGATCCTCAAGTTCCTGATCGTCGCGCTGAGCTTCTACGGCATGTCGACCTTCGAGGGGCCGATGATGTCGATCAAGACGGTCAACGCGCTGTCGCACTACACCGATTGGACGGTCGGCCACGTGCACAGCGGTGCGCTCGGCTGGGTCGGCCTGATCTCGATGGGCTCGCTCTACTACCTGATTCCTCGCATGTACGGCCGCACCACGATGTACAGCGTGCCGGCGATCAACCTGCACTTCTGGATCGCCACGCTGGGCATCGTGCTCTACATCGCCGCGATGTGGATCGCCGGCGTGATGCAGGGCCTGATGTGGCGCGCGCTGAACACCGACGGCACGCTGGTCTACACCTTCGTCGAGTCGGTCAAGGCGACTTGGCCCTTCTACGTGGTGCGCCTCACCGGCGGCTTGCTCTACCTCGCCGGCATGCTGGTGATGGCCTGGAACGTCGTGATGACGATCAAGAGCGGCCGCGCACAGCCCGCCATGATCCCGCACCTCGCCCACGCATAAGGAGTAAGAGTCAATGGCTCATGAGAACAAGGTCGGCGGCCACGAGCGCATCGAGACCAGCAATTTCCTGATGATCGTGCTGATCCTGGTGGTCATCGCGGTGGGCGGCCTGGTCGAGATCGTGCCGCTGTTCTTCCAGCGCTCGACGACGCAGCCGGTGGCGGGGCTCAAGCCCTACGAACCGCTGCAACTGGTGGGTCGCGACATCTACGTGCGCGAGGGCTGCTACAACTGCCATTCGCAGATGGTTCGTCCGCTGCATGCCGAGACGCTGCGCTACGGCCACTATTCGGTCGCCGGCGAGTTTGTCTACGACCGGCCGTTCCAGTGGGGCAGCAAGCGCACGGGGCCGGACCTGCACCGCGTGGGCGGCAAGTACAGCGACGAGTGGCACCGGCTGCACCTGGCCGGCCCGCGCGACCTGGTCCCCGAATCCAACATGCCGGCCTATCCCTGGCTCGACCAGCAGGCGATCGACCCGGCCAGCGTGGCGCCGCGGCTGGTGGCGATGCGCCGCCTGGGCGTGCCCTACAGCGAGGCCGACGTGGCCGCCGCCGCCGAGGCGGTGAAGGGCAAGACCGAGATGGACGCCATCGTGGCCTACCTGCAGTCGCTCGGTACACACGTCAAGTGAGCGCCGCCATGCAGATCGACATCAACGACATTCGCAGCCTCGTCACGCTGCTCGGGCTCACGCTGTTCATCGCGCTGCTGGCGTGGACCTGGTGGCCGACACGCAAGGCCGCGCACGACGCGGCGGCCCAGCTGCCCTTCGTCGGAGACCACGACAGCCCGGCCGAAGGGGGCCGCAGGGACAACGGAGAGACGAAATGAGTGACTTCTTCAACAGCGGCTGGTCGCTCTACATCGCGATCGCCACCGTGGCGGGCCTCGTGGCCTGCCTGGCGCTGCTGATCGTGGCGGCACGCCGCCGCGTGATGGCCAACGACAACACCACAGGCCACGTCTGGGACGAAGACCTGCGCGAACTCAACAACCCGCTGCCGCGCTGGTGGATGTGGCTGTTCGTCATCACGATCGTCTTCTCCGGCATCTACCTCGCCTTCTACCCCGGCCTGGGCAGCGCGCCCGGCAGCCTCGGCTGGACCAGCCTCGGCCAGCACGAACAGGAGCAGGCGAAGGCACGGGCTGTCACCGCGCCGCTGTTCGCCGGGCTCGCCGCCAAGCCGGCCGAGGAACTCGCGCGCGACCCGCATGCGATGGCCATCGGCGAGCGGCTGTTCGCCAACAACTGCGCCACCTGCCACGGCTCGGACGCGCGCGGCAGCAAGGGCTTCCCGAACCTGGCCGACGCGGACTGGCTGTGGGGCGGCACGCCGGAGAAGATCGCGGAGACGATCACCACCGGCCGCCAGGGCGCGATGCCGCCCATCGCCGCCGCAGTCGGCACCGCCGAAGACGTGCGCAACGTCGCGCATTACGTGCTGAGCCTGTCGGGCAGCGCGCACAACAGCATTGCCGCGCAGCTGGGCCGCTCCAAGTTCGCCGTCTGCGCCGCCTGCCACGGCGCCGAGGGCAAGGGCAACCCCGCGCTCGGCGCGCCCAACCTCGCCGACAAGGTGTGGCTGCACGGCTGGGGCGAAGACGCGGTGGTCGCGATGGTCACCAAGGGCAAGACCAACGTGATGCCCGCGCACGCGTCTCGGCTCAGCGCCGAACAGATCCACGTCCTGGCCGCCTACGTGTGGGGACTCTCCAACCATGGGCCGGTCACACCGCAGTAGCAGATGACCAAACCGGTCGGCGCGACCGCTCGCGTCATTCCCATCAAGGCCGCCGAGTCGGGTGCCGGCGCAGCGCCCGGCGAGCCGGCACTGGTCTCGCTGTACGAGAAGCAGAAGAAGATCTACCCGCGCTCGGTGCACGGCTGGTTCGCGCGCTGGCGCTGGGTGATGGTGTGGCTCACGCAGATCCTGTTCTACGGCCTGCCGTGGCTGCCGTGGAACGGGCGCCAGGCGGTGCTGTTCGACCTGTCGGCGCGCCGCTTCTACATCTTCGACCTGGTGCTGTACCCGCAGGACTTCATCTACCTGACGGGCATCCTCGTCCTTTCGGCCTACGCGCTGTTCTTCTTCACCGCCGTGGGCGGGCGGCTGTGGTGCGGCTATGCCTGCCCGCAGACCGTCTATACCGAGATCTTCCTGTGGATCGAGCGCCGCATCGAGGGCGAGCGCGGCGCGCGCATGAAGCTCGATGCCGGCCCGTGGTCGTGGCAGAAGCTCTGGCGCAAGTCGGCCAAACATGCGGTGTGGCTCACCATCGGCCTGTGGACGGGCTTCACCTTCGTCGGCTACTTCACGCCGATCCAGACGATGTGGCAGCAGGCCTTCACGCTCGGTTTCGGGCCGTGGGAGTGGTTCTGGGTCAACTTCTATGGCCTCGCGACCTACGGCAACGCCGGCTTCCTGCGCGAACAGGTGTGCAAGTACATGTGCCCCTATGCGCGCTTCCAGAGCGCGATGTTCGACCGCGACACGATGATCGTGAGCTACGACGCGGCGCGCGGCGACCCGCGCGGCACGCGCGGGCGCAACACCGACCTCGCGGCCGCCAAGCTCGGCCACTGCATCGACTGCGGGCTGTGCGTGCAGGTCTGCCCGGTGGGCATCGACATCCGCAACGGGCTGCAGTACGAATGCATCGCGTGCACCGCCTGCATCGACGCCTGCGACAGCGTGATGGACAAGATGAAGTACCCGCGTGGCCTCATCCGCTACGCCACGCAGAACGGTCTCGACCGCAAGTGGAGTTCGCGCCAGATGATGCGGCGCGTGTTCCGCCCGCGCGTGCTGATCTACGGCAGCGTGCTGATCGCGATCTCGGCGGCGTTCGTGGTCAGCCTGTCGCTGCGCCACACGCTGAAGGTCGACGTGGTGCGCGACCGCACGACGCTCGCGCGGCTGGTGGACAACGGCCGCATCGAGAATCTCTACCGCCTGCAGCTCATGAACGCCACCGAGCAGACGCAGCGCTACCGCGTCAGCGTCGACGGCATCTCGGGCGCGGCGCTGGCCAATGCCACCGAGGTCGAGGTCGCGCCTGCGCAGGCGCGCTGGGTCACGGTGGCGGTGCGGGTGCCGCCCGAGTCCGCGCAGGCGGCGGGGGCGGGCGCCCATCCGATACGCTTTCACATCGCGTCGCTCACCGATGAACGCACGGCGGTCAGCGAGAAGTCGACCTTTGTCGTGCCGCGCTGAACCCCAGACCAGGAGTCAAGATGAAACAGGACATGCTCAAGCCGGAACTGCCATGGTGGCGCGTGGCGATGATGTGGCTGGTGGTCGGCGGGCCGGTGCTGGTGGTGGTGGCAGCCGTCGCCACGACGGTGATCGCCGTGCGCGGCGG
>DASWVR010000216.1:0-2361 GCA_036401155.1 Piscinibacter sp.
CAGCTACGCGATGCACTGGATCAAGGCCGAGATCCACGAGTACATCCTGAAGAACTGGCGCATGGTCAAGGTCGCCACGACCAAGGCGCAGCGCAAGCTGTTCTTCAACCTGCGCTCGATGAAGCAGAACCTGAAGGACGAGGCGACCGATGTCGACACGCACCGTTCGACGCTGACGCAGACCGAGGTCGACACCGTCGCCCGGCAGTTGAACGTCAAGCGCGAAGAGGTGCTGGAGATGGAGACGCGCCTGTCGGGCGGTGACGTGGCGCTCGAGCCGCAGACCGACGACAGCGAAGAAAGCTTCGCGCCGATCGCCTACCTGGCCGACGAGGCGAGCGAACCGACACGCGTGATCGAAGCGCAGCACCGCGACTGGCTGGCCGGCGACGGCATCAGCCGCGCGCTCGACGCGCTCGATGCGCGCAGCCGCCGCATCGTCGAGGAGCGCTGGCTGAAGGTCAACGACGACAGCTCCGGCGGCATGACGCTGCACGACCTGGCCGGCGAGTACGGCGTCAGCGCCGAGCGCATCCGCCAGATCGAGGTCGCGGCGATGAAGAAGATGCGCAAGGCGCTGAGCGGCGCCACCGCCTGACAGGCGGTCCGGCAACCCACGAACGCGGACCTCGGTCCGCGTTTTCTTTTGCGAAGCCCGCGATCAGCCGCTCAGCCGCTGGCAAGCAGCGACTTCACGTCCGCCGCCAGCACCTGGGCGCCCACGCCGTAGCGCTCGAACAGCCGCACCCGGCCCTGGGTGTCGAACAGGTAGGTGCCGGCGCTGTGGTCGACGGTGTAGCTTTCAGGCGTCTTGCCCGGCGCCTTGGCGAAGAAGACCTTGAAGTCCTTGGCTGTCGCCATGGTCTGCTCGAGCGAGCCGCGCAGCGCGACGAACGTCGGGTCGAAACTCTGCACGTAGGCCTTCAGCACCTCCGGCGTGTCGCGCTCCGGGTCGACCGTGATGAAAACGGCTTGCACCCGCTCGCCGTCCGGCCCCAGCAGCTTCTTCACTTCGGCCAGTTCGGCCAGCGTCGTCGGGCAGACGTCGGGGCACTGGGCATAGCCGAAGAACACAGCCGTCACCTTGCCCTTGAAGTCCTCGGGCGTGCGCAGCTTGCCGTCCTGGTCGGGCAAGGCATAGCGGTAGTCCGCGCCGGTGATGTCCACGCCCTGGAAGCTGGCCTTCCCGGCGAACATGGGTGTCAGCTGGTCGCAGCCGGCGAGCAGGGCCCCGGCAGCGCCGAGGAGAACGAACTGGCGTCGGGTGGTCATAGCAGCGGATTCACATAGTGGTCGACCAGCAGCGCGGCAAACAGCAGCGAGAGGTAGATGATGGAAAAGAGGAAGGTCTTGCGCGCAAGCGCGTCCGAGTAGGCACGCCACAGCTTCCACGCATAACCGGTGAACGTGGCGCCCAGCAGCACGGCGGCGGTGAGGTAGATGACGCCGCTCATGCCCGAGACGAAGGGCAGCAGCGTGCCGGCGAACAGCACCAGCGTGTACAGCAGCACGTGCAGCCGCGTGAACTCGTTGCCGTGCGTCACCGGCAGCATCGGCAGGCCGGAGCGGCGGTAGTCCTCGGCGCGGTACAGCGCCAGCGCCCAGAAGTGCGGCGGCGTCCACAGGAAGATGATCAGGCACAGGATCAGCGCGTCGGGGCTGACCTCGCCGCGGATCGCCACCCAGCCGAGCACCGGCGGCATCGCCCCCGAGGCGCCGCCGATGACGATGTTCTGCGGCGTCAGCGGCTTGAGGATCACCGTGTAGATCACCGCGTAGCCGACGAAGGTGGCGAAGGTGAGCCACATCGTCAACGGAT
This sequence comes from Piscinibacter sp., assembly GCA_036401155.1. GTDB lineage: Bacteria > Pseudomonadota > Gammaproteobacteria > Burkholderiales > Burkholderiaceae_C > Albitalea. Next base: position 1,820 of record DASWVR010000216.1, read on the forward strand.
TGACGAGCAGGTACAGCACGGCGCTGCCGGCGGCGCACAGCACGGTCGAGAACAGCAGCGTCTGCGTGTTGGTCAGCTGGCCGCGCGCGGTCGGGCGCCACGCGGTGCGCGCCATCTTGGCGTCGATATGCTGCTCGACCAGGCAGTTGAACGCCGCCGCCGCCGCCGCGACGAGCCAGATGCCGCCGGTGGCGGCCAGCGCCGTGCGCCAGTCGGGCAGCCCCGGCGTGGCCAGCAGCATGCCGATCACCGCGCAGAACACGATCAGCTGCACGACGCGCGGCTTGGTCAGCGCGTAGAACTGGCGCACACGCGAAGGCACGTGCAGGCCGGCGGAAGTGGAAAGCGTGTCGGACATGGGCGAAGGGCGGATTCTGTACGAGACGCTGCGTCAGGCGGCCGATGCGGCGACGCCCGGCCCTTCCGGCAACGCGGTCGTGGCGGCGCGGCGCGCCTGGTGCGCGCGCGCCAGCAGCACGGTCAGCAAGGTGATGAGCGCCGCCGCGCCGGCGGTGTGGGCGACCGCGGCGATCAGCGGCCAG
>DASWVR010000217.1:0-19121 GCA_036401155.1 Piscinibacter sp.
GGGCACGCGAAGGCATGCTCGGCGCCTCACCGCCCGCCAAGCGCGCCGTGCCGCCGCGCATGGCGCCGGCCCCTGCGGCCGGGGCCGGCAGCGTCGCGTGCCACTTCCGCGCCGAGACCGACGACGAGTATGTGCTCGACAAGGTGCACACGGTCACCGTGACCATCGCCCGCGAGCAGCTCGAAGCCACTGGCCGCGGCGCCAGTGCGCGCGGCTCGGCCAAGGTCAAGGCCGCCAAGCCGCTGGTGGTCGAGTGCATGCCCATGCTGCGCGTGGCGCTCAAGGACCCGGACGACGCGCGTGTCGAGATCCCAGTGCCGCCGGCGGGCGAGCCGGCCGAGCTGTGTTTCGACCTGGTGGGCCGCGAGGCCGGCCCGGCGGAAGTGCGCGTGCAAGTGCGCCAGGGGCCGCTGCCGCTGGTGACGCTCAGCCTCACGCTCGCGGTGGTCGAGGCACGCTCGGGCACGCGGCGTCCGGTGCAGGCGTCGGCCGACTTGGCGGAGTTTCCGGGCATTCCGCGTGCCACCGACGAGCTGCGCATCGTGCAGATGCGCCCCACCGGCGGCACCACGCAATACCGCTACGAGCTGCGCCTGCCGAGCGTTCGCGTGCAGAAGGCGTTCGAATCCGATGTGCTCGACAGCGAGCCCGGCGCCTACGTGGCGGCGATCCACAAGCGCATCGAAGACCGCTGGACCGAGCACCAGAGCGAGCGCAAGGCGTTTGCGCGCGACCTGCGCGCCATCGGCGCCGACCTGTTCGACAACCTCTTCCCGCTCGAGCTGAGGCAGCTGCTGTGGAAATACCGCAAGCGCATCGGCAGCGTGCAGGTGCTGTCGTCCGAGCCCTTCATCCCCTGGGAACTCGTGCACCTGCGCGACCCGAACGAGCGCACGGCGGGCGCCGATTCGGCGTTCCTCGGCGAACTCGGGGTCGTGCGCTGGCTGGTGAGCGGCTATCCGCCGGAGACGCTGCGCCTGCGCAAGGGCAAGGCACGCTATGTGGTCCCCGCCTACGACGGCGTCGACGCGCTGCCCGAGGCGCAGCGCGAGGTGGAGCTGGTGGAGAAGCGCTTCGGCGCCACCGAGGTGGCCCCGGAGGCCGAGGCCATCTACAGCCTGCTCGAGTCGCCGGGCCAGTTCGACCTGCTGCACGTGGCCTGCCACGGCGTGGCCGACGCGGCCGACATCGGCTCGGCGCGCCTGGAAATGCCGGGCAAGCCGCGCAGCGACGGTTCGTCGAGCGAGGAACACGTGCTGGCCACCACGGTGCAACGCGAAGCGCAGCTGCGCGACGGCGACGCGCAGCCGATCGTCGTGCTCAACGCCTGCCAGAGCGCACGCGCAGGCTACGCACTCAAGGGACTGGGCGGCTTCGCGCAGGCCTTCGTCGAGGGTGGTGCCGGCGTGTTCGTCGGTTCGAGCTGGTCGGTGGGTGACGCGCCGGCACTCGCCTTCATCGAGGAGTTCTACGCCCGCCTGACCGACAAGAAGAAGCCCGAACCCCTCGCGCGCGCCGCCGCCGCGGCGCGCATCAAGGCCCGCGACGACGGCGACGCGACCTGGCTCGCGTACGTCGTGTACGGGCACCCGATGGCCAAGGTCAAGGCGGCGTAGGGCGTGGCCTTCGGGGCGGCCCCATGGCGCGCCGGCCTGGCAGGTGCGCAGCCACCGGTGGGATACCCCCCCGGATCGCGCTGTTCCCTCGGTTGTTGGGGGATGCGGAACGCCACGGCGTTGATTCGCATCAAGCGGCGGGCCGCGCTTTGGCCGAGAGTTGGGCGGTGATCCCACTCCTGCCACGAAGGCGCCCCATGAAAGCCTCAGCGACGGTTCCACCCGCAGTGGCAGCCCTCAACGTCATCGTCTACATCAAGAACACCCCCATACGCGCGATCGTGACGCGCGAAGCGGTCGAGGCGCGATTCGGGTGCATCGGCAAGACGCAGTCGGACTTGCTCGCCGCCTACCAGGCCCACGCGTCGGACATCGGGGCGCTGGTCCTCGGCGAGTTTCACCGCACGCGCAAGCAGCCGCTGATCTTCCTCGGCCCGCGCGACGAGCCCGCACCGCAGGCCGCGCCGTGCAGGCAGGCCGCATGAACGCGACGCTGCGCCGGCCTGTCTGAAACAGCCCACTATTTCACGCGGAGCTGCCTGAACTGACGAGGCGCAAGTGCGGCGATGCCTGCGCTGGCGGATGATCTCGCTTGAACGGGGCTGGGGGCCACCGTCCGGATTGCGGAGGCTGCTTGAGACGTGTACTGGCGGGCATCGCGTTGTGCGCAGGCTTGCAGCTGGGCCTCGCCCAGCCGGCAGGCACCCCCCACTTCCGCTCGCATGCCGACTCCGCCGTTCCGGCGCTCGGCGCGCAGCTGCTCACGCCGGAGGAACGCGCCTACCTTGCCCGGCTGCCGACGGTTCGCGTGGCGGTGCCCACCCCGCCGGCCGAACCGTATGAACTGATCGGCGCTGACGGCGAGATCTCGGGCATCCACCCCGAGATGTTGCTGGCGCTGGGCCAGGCCTTCGGCATCCGCATGACCCCGGTCGTGCTGACGGGCTGGCCGGCGGTGCTCGAGGCGGCGCGCCGGCGCGAGGTCGACATCGTGATGACCGTCGGCGTCACGGCCGAGCGATCGCAGTACCTCGAGTTCACCCTCGGCGCCACGCCGTGGCCCGGCGCGCTCTTCACGCGCAAGGGCGCGCCTCCCGCGGATCTGCCGTCAGCCCGTTTTGCGCTCGAACGCGACTACCTGGCCAACGACTTCGTGCGCCGCCAGTATCCGCAGGCCACCATCCTCGCGATGCCGACCACCGGCGATGCATTGCGTGCGGTCGCCGACGGCCGCGCCGACGTCTACCTCGGCAGCCTGCTCGAAACCAGCGCCTGGCTGGCGCGCGAGCCGGTGCCCGGCGTGGAGGCCGCGAGGCTGCTCGACTACGGCAGCGGCTCCTACCACTTCGGCGTGCGCAAGGACTGGGCGCCGCTGGCGGCCATTCTCAACAAGGGCATCCAGACGCTGCGGTCGGGCCCCAACACGCCGCTCGACGCCGCCTTGTCGGGGCTGCCGGCGCCATTGCGGCCGGCGCCCACGCTGGCGCTCGACGCACGGGAAGCGGCCGTCCTGGTGAGGCATCCAGTCTGGCGCATCGGCGCGGTGCGCGGGCTGGCCCTGCTCAACGACGTCGACGAACGCGGCGTGCACTCGGGGATCGCCGCCGAGTACGTGGAGCAGGTGGCGCGCAGGCTGGGCGTCGGCACGGTGATCGTCCCGTTCGACAACGTGGCGTCGATGCTCGAGGCGCTGCGCGCCGGGCGCATCGACGCGGTGCCCTTTCTCACCCGCACGCCCAAGCGCGCGGCGGAGTTCGCCTACTCGACGCCTTATGTCGAGATGCCCTACATGCTGGTGGCGCGCAGCGACGGCCCACTCTACTGGAGCCTGGCCAGCCTCGACGCTCAACGGCTCGCGCTGGCGCACGAACACCCGCTGCGGGAGGTGATCGCCCAGCGCCATCCCCAGGTGCGCATCGTCGACGCGCCCAACGGCAACGTCGCGATGGACATGGTCGCGCGCGGAGACGCCGACGCGGCCGTCGAAGTCAAACTGTTCGCCAACCTGCGCATCCACGGCGACAACGACGGCACGCTGCGCACCACGACCACGATCGACGAGCTGCCCGCGCAATTCAGCTTCGCGGCGTCGACGCGCGCAGCCGAACTGGTGCCGCTGATCGACCGCGCGCTGGCCGACATTGCGCCGGCCGAACATCAGCGCATGCTGCGACGCTGGGTGGCGATCGACCTCAAACCGGCGTTTGCGTGGCGTCGCTACCTGCCGGCGCTGAGCGTGGCCGGGGCCGCGCTGCTGGTGCTGTTGCTGGCCACCGGCTGGTGGATGCGGCGGCTGCGGCGCGAAGCGACGGTGCGCAGGCGGTCCGAGGAGCTTCTCAACGACATCGCCACCAGCGTCCCGGGCCTCGCGTTCCGCTACGTCGTCAACGCTGCGGGAACGCTGCGTCAGCACTACTTCACGCCGGGCGCCAGGGCGTTTCTCGGGCGGGAGCTGGAGACACGCCGCAGCCTGATCGAGACCCTGGCGCCGCACCTGCGCGCCGACCAGCGCGATGCCGCGCTCGCGCTCGAGCGCGGCTGCCTGCGCAGCGGCGCGCGCTTGAAGCTGACGCTGGCCTACACGCCGCCCGAGGGGCCCGAGCGCTGGCTGCATGCCGAGGCAGTGCGTTCGCGCGCGAGCGAGGAAGGCGCCGTGTGGACAGGCTACGTGGTGGACGTGAGCGCCGAACACGAGCTGCAGGCGCAGGTGATGCGCGAGGCCGAGGCGCGCAACCTGCTGCTGGCCACCGCCAGCCACGAGCTTCGTGTGCCGACCAACAACCTGTCGCTCGCTCTGCAGGCGATCCGCCTCGACGAACTCGGCGCCCGCAACGCCGACTCGGTGCGCATCGCCAAACGCTCGGCGGACACGCTGGGGCAGCTGCTCAACGACGTGCTCGATGCCGCCAAGTTCGACAGCGGCACCATGCGGCTGTGCCCGCGGACCTTCGATCTGCGGGAGATGCTGCAGGAACTCGACGACGTGTGGCGCATGGCCGCGAAGGAGCGCGGGCTCGGCTTCGTCATGGTGGTGGAGCACGGCGTGCCGCCGGTCGCCACGCTCGACCCGTTGCGGCTGCGGCAGATCCTCACCAATCTGCTCAGCAACGCCTGCAAGTTCACTGCCGAGGGCCAGGTCGGACTGCAGGTGTCGCGCGATGCCCGGGGCCTGAACTTCGTCGTCAGCGACACCGGCGTGGGCATGTCGCCGGAGGCTCAACAGCGGCTGTTCCAGCCCTTCGTCACGATCGACAGCGGCGTGGTGTCGTCGTCGACGCTGCCGAGCACCGGGCTCGGCATGCTGGTGTCGCGCAAGCTGGCCGAGCTGATGGGCGGCAGCATCGCCGTGCACAGCGAGGCGGGGGTCGGCACCAGCGTCACGCTGCACGTGCCGCTGCCTGCGGACCGGCCCGTGACAGGCCTGCCGGCGCAGGGGCAGATCGTGGTCTGCGACGACGACCCCACCTGCCGCCTCCTGATGGTCCACATGCTGCGGGGAGAGGGCTTCGATGTCGGCGAGGCGGGCGACGCGCAATCGGCGCTCGCCCTGTTCGACCGCGCTCCGGTGATGGCGCTCGTGACCGACATGAACCTGCCGGGCATGAGCGGCGCGGAACTGATACGCGCGGTCCGTGCCGGCGACATGCAGCGCGGCATGCGAACGGCGGTGATCGTCTGTTCGGGCAGCGCGGCGCCGGGGGCGCCCCCGCCCGACGCATCGGTGTCACACGATGCCTACCTGCTCAAGCCGGTGCAGATCGAGACCCTCGCGCACACGCTGCGACAGCTGGGCGTGCGTGCGGCGCCGGCCTCACGCGGTGCCGACGCCCAGCTCGCCGATCGGCCGATGGCTTGACAGGTCGCGGCGTACGCGCTGCAGGGTGGCGTCGCCCGGCACGGCCTCGACCTCGAAGCCGAGCATGCGCGCGAGGGCGAGCATCGGCGTGTTGTCGGCCATCACCCAGCCTTCCATGGTGTCGTAGCCGTCGCGCCGGGCGCGGCGGATCAGGCTGGCGAGCAAGCGCCGGGCAAGACCGCTGCCGCGCCAGTCTTCGGCCACGGTGACCGCGAACTCGCAAGTCCGTCGATCGTCGTCGCTCGCCGCCACGTATTGCGCCGCGCCCACGATGTCGATGCCGTCGGGCGCCGGGATGGTCGCCACGAAGACGAAATCGCGCCCCGGCCGCGGGTGCACGCCGCGCTCGAGGGCGGCGGTGTCGAGCTGCTTCTTGTGCTGCATGAAGCGCGAGTAGCGCGAGTCGCTGGACAGGCGGTCGAAGGCCTGCACGATCTCCGCGGCGTCGCTCTCGACGATCGCGCGCAGCGTCACCTCGCGGCCGTCGCGCAAACGCACCCGGCACGGGCGGAACGGCGCCGGCCGGCGCGCCACCTCATGCGGCGGCAGCTTGCGCCGCCGTCTTCGTGTTCGCCGGCGCGGGGCTGTCGCGCAGCTCGCGCCGCAGGATCTTGCCGATGTTGGTCTTGGGCAGCGGCTCGCTGCGGAACTCGACGATGCGCGGCATCTTGTAGCCGGTGAGGTGCTGCTTGCAGTGCGCCAGGAGATCGGCTTCGGTGAGGGCGGGGTCCTTGCGTACCACCACCACCTTGACCGCCTCGCCGGCACGTTCGTCGGGCACGCCGATGGCGCCGGCCTCCAGCACGCCGGGGTGCATGGTCAGCACGTCCTCGATCTCGTTGGGGAACACCTTGAAGCCGGAGACGATGATCATGTCCTTCTTGCGGTCGGTGATGCGCACGCTACCACTCTCGTCCATCACCCCCATGTCGCCGGTGCGCAGCCAGCCGCCGACGATGACCTTGGCCGTCTCCTCGGGCCGGTTCCAGTAGCCGCGCATCACCTGCGGCCCGCGCAGGCAGATCTCGCCGACCTCGCCCAGCGGCAGCGGCTTGCCGTCGTCATCGAGGATGGCCGCTTCGGTGCTCGGCAGCGGCACGCCGATCTGGCCGCTCCATTCCGGGATGGTGATCGGGTTGGCGATCGCCACCGGCGCGCTCTCGGTGAGGCCGTAGCCTTCGACGAGCGGCACCCCGGCGCGCTCCTTCCAGCGGTGCGCCACCACGTGCTGCACGGCCATGCCGCCGGCGACCGCGAGCTTCAGGTGCGTCAGGTCGACCTCGGCGAAGGCCGGGGCGTCGAGCAGGGCGCGGAACAGCGTGTTCACGCCGATGATCGCGCTGAAGCGCGTCTCCTTGAGCGCCTTGATGAACGCCGGCAGGTCGCGCGGGTTCGGGATCAGCACCGCCTGCGCGCCGAGGTTGAAGAACGAGAGCGAGCCCGTGAGCGCGAACACGTGGTACAGCGGCAGCGGAATGACGATCGTTTCCTTGCCCTCGCGCAGGTTGGGCGACATCCAGGCGGCCACCTGCAACACGTTGGCCACCATGTTGCCGTGTGTCAGCATCGCGCCCTTGGCGACGCCGGTGGTGCCGCCCGTGTACTGCAGGAAGGCGAGGTCGTCGTGGGTCAGCGCCACGTCGTCGAGCCGGTGCGCGCGGCCTTCGGCCAGCACGCGGGCGAAGTCGATCGCGCCGGGCAGCTGAAAGGGCGGCACCAGCTTCTTCACATGCTTGACCACCGCGTTGGTCAGCAGCCGCTTGATCGGCGGCAGCAGGTCGCCCACCTGCGTGGTGACGACCGTGCGCACCGAGGTGGCGCCGATCACCTGCGACAGCGTCTGAGCGAAGTTCTCCAGCACCACGATGGCCGTGGCGCCGGCGTCCGCGAGCTGGTGCTGGAGCTCGCGCGGGGTGTAGAGCGGGTTGACGTTGACGACCACCATGCCGGCGCGCAGCACGCCGAACAGCGCGACCGGGTACTGCAGAAGGTTGGGCATCATCAGCGCGACACGGTCGCCGCGCTTCAGCCCGGCCGACTTCTGCAGCCAGGCCGCGAAGGCGCGGCTCGCGTCGTCGAGCTGGCGGAAGCTCATCGCCGTGCCCATCGAGCGGTAGGCCGGCAGGTCGGCAAAGCGCGTGCAGCCGGAGGCGAGCACGTCCTTGAGCGACGCGAACTGTTGGATGTCGATCTCGGCCGGAACGCCGGCCGGGTATTGGGCGAGCCAGGGCTTTTTCATGGGGAGGCGCCTTTCTAAGGGGACGACGGCCATGGGTGCGATCGAACCCTTGTAGCGCCATTGCCGGGTGCCTCCCTTGATGCGAGGCAAACACGGGGAGGGACGGCTCAATCCCCCCGACGAAGGATGGCGGCGCCCCAGGGATTGTCGATGGCGATGCGCCAGCGGCCGTCGGCGGCTCGGCAGATCAGGTCGCAAGAATGACCTGTCTGGCTGAACCGGCTGCCGTCGGGCGCGGTGCCGGTCATGCGCCAATCCGCGTGATACAGCGCATGGTCTGCGCACAGCAGCACCTGATGCGAATGCGTCGCCAGGGTCGGGCGGGTGGCGATCATCGCGGCAAGCGCTTCGCGAATCGCCTCGCGGCCGACCAGCGTGGTGCCGGGCTGGGCGACGAAGACGGCGTCGGCGCGGTACAGCTCGACCGCGGCGTCGAGATCGCCGCGGTTGACGGCGCGCACGAGGGCGGCGACGGTGTCGGCAGGGGTGGCTTCAGGCATGGCGTCTCCCAATGGATGGTTCGGGGGACGCAGTAGGCGCGCCGCCTCCTGACGGCGTGGTGTCAGGAGGCGGCAGGCACGGCGGCGACGCTTCGCTGCGTCGGCTCAATGGTCGGCGTGACCTCCGCCGACCGGCTTGAGCAGGTGGTCTACCGCGTGGCGGCCGATCTGCCGGCCGAGCAGCAGCCCCGCCTGCGTCGAGAAGCGGAAGTGCAGCCCGGCCCGCACGCGCGAATCGGCGTTTTCGATGGCGGCCTCGCTCAGGCTGCGGAAGCTGCGCACCGGGTTGCCCGGCATCGCCGTCGACGAGGCGAAGCTGAAGCGCAGCGTGTCGCGGCCATGGGTCTCGGCGAGCACGGTCGCGGCGGCGGCGCCGAGCGCGCTGTGGGTCGAGGGCATGTCCTGGATCGGCGGTGTCGGCAGCATCGATTCGAACGCCGCGTCGCCCAGGGTGCGCGGGTTGCCGTCGTGGTCGCCGAGGCGGATCGCGGTCACGGGACGCCAGAAGTTGTGGTGCATCTTCGAGTCCCAGCCGGCGATGTACGCGTCGGCCATGGCCACGTTCAGTAGCGCGAAGCTGCGCGCGCGCTGCCACAGATCCTGCCGGTAAGAGGCCGACACGGCCCGCGCGACGCGGTTCCAGCCGACGTTCGACGGCTCGTACCAGAAGGCGGCGTAATGGGTCTCGTCGGCGCTGCGCTGCCCGGTCTTGCCGCCGACGCGCTTGACTTCGTCGTAGTCGCGCCGGTAGGTGTCGGAGGCAAGCGCGGGCGGCGCCGCCACGCGGAACTGGCTGGCGCTCGTCAACGCAAACGGCGTCACGCTCTGCCAGTGCGGGGCGAAGATGAAATCGAAGCCGGGCGTGAAGCGGTATTCGCCCGGCCGCGTGCCAGGCGCGTAGTCGATCGTGCCGTTGCTGCCGTCGTCGACGCGCTTGGCCAGCACGGCCTGCGCGGCGGCCTTCCCCAGTGTGATGCCTGCGGTGACGGACGCACCGCCGCCCGCTTCGAGCATGGTCCTGTCCAGCGCCGGCTTGAGCAGTGCCGTCACTTGTTGCGGATACAGCGCGGCCATGACGTCGTGCGCCGCTGCGGCGGCGGCCACGGCGGCGTCGGCCTGGCGGTTGGTCGCCAACGCCGTGTAGCGGGCGAAGCGCGGCCGCGCGGCATTGGCGGCGTCGTGCATCGCGAGGTGCATCATCGCCAGCGCGCGCGAGGCGGCCAGCGGGTTCATGTTGCCGTCGGCGGCGGTGATGGCCTGGTGCGCCGTCAGGCTCCAGTCGGTGACCACTGCGTCGCAACGCTCGCCGCACCAGGCGGGCGCCTCGCGAGCGTGGCGCGCGCGGTCGTCGGCGCCTTGCGCCGAGGCCAGGCCGGCGCACAGCGCGAGGCAGAGGGCGGACAGTGTGGGGGCCGCGGAGCGGCCGAAGTTTGGCTGAGTCATGGTTCGTGTTTCCAGTCGAGTGGGGAAGAGTGGGCAACGCCAGCGGCGGCGCCCGGCGGATCAGGGGCGGGCTTCGAGCACCAGGTTGATGGGGGTCTGTGCGGCGCGGCGCCAGCGGCTGAAGCCGCCGGCGGTCACGACGGCGCGCAGGCGCGCCTCGCCGGCCTGCGCGCCGAGGGCCACCTTGCCCTGGTGCATCGCGCAGGGCGTGCACATCAGCGTCGAGGCGGCGTAGAAGGCGCGGCCCACCGGGTGAAGGTTGTCCTCGGTGCGGTCGCCGGCGTTGGGCTCGACGATCATCCAGATGCCGTCGGCCTTCAAGGTGGTCAGCACGTGCGCCGACGCGCCCACCGGGTCGCCCATGTCGTGCAGCGCGTCGAAGACGGTCACCAGGTCGAAGTCGCGGCCGGGGTAATCGGCGGCGCTCGATACCTCGAAACGCACCCGTCCCAGAACGCCGGCGCGGCGGGCGCGCTCGACGGCGATCTCCACAGATGCCGGGTGGCTGTCGTAGCCGACGAAGCGGCTGTTCGGGAACGCCTGGGCCAGCAGGATGGTCGCGGCGCCATGGCCGCAGCCGATGTCGGCTACGCTGGCGCCCGCCTGCAGTCGTTCGAGCATGCCGTCGAGCGCCGGGATCCACTCCTGCACCAGATGGGCCAGGTAGCCGCTGCGGTAGAAGCGCTCGCAGCCGTGGAAGACCTGGTGATGGTGTTCGGCCCAGCCGATGCCTTCGCCGCTGCGGAAGACCTGTTCGAGCCGGTCGACGATGCGCACCGCGGCCAGTGCGATCTCGAAGCCGCCGATCATGTAGGCGGGGCTGTCCTCCCAGGCGAGCATGGCGGCCTGTTCGGGCGTCATGCGGTAGCGGCCGCTGCGCGGGAGGTACTCGACGTAGCCGCTGGCGGCGTTGGCGTTCAGCCACTCGAGCACGTAGCGCTCGCTGGTGCCGCTCCTGCGGGCCAGCTCGTCGGGCCGCATGGCCCCGCCGGTGGCGAGTGCGCGGTACAGGCCGAGCCGGTCGCCGAGCACGACCAGGCCGGCCTGCATCGCCGCGCTCGATTCGACGATGGCATGGCCCAGCAATGCCTGCAGCTTTTCCATGTCGGGGGATTGGGTTTCGATGACGACTGCGTTCGCAGACATGTCGGGGCTCCTGTCGGTTGACTTGGGGCCACGCAACAAGGACCCCACGGCTGCGCAGTCTCGCGAGCCGCGGGGTCGTCGTCATGAGCGCTCGATGAGCGCGTGATGAGCGCAGCGTTTGTGCGGGGCGTGCCGCGCGCTCAGAGGCTGTGAAGCATGGGCTGCCTCACCCGCCTCGGTCGGCCTCCGAGTGAGCCGACCGCGCCGCACAACTGCACAGGTGCTTGGCTCCGTCGGCTCAGGGCTGCCGGAAGCGGTAGCCGAATCGCGGCACGGTCTCGATGCAGCCGGCGCGCACGCCGAGCTTGCGGCGCAGCGCGCGGATGACGACGTCGATGACGTTGCTGCCACCTTCGTAGCGCACGCCCCAGACGTCGTCGAGCAGGTCGCCACGCTTGACGGCCTGGCCGTTGCGCGCGGCGAGGTAGCCCATCACCTCGAACTCCAGGGTCGTCAGGCCGACTCGCTGGCCATCGACCATGAGTTCGCGCGCGGCCTCGTCCAGCACGACTGCGGGCTGCTGGGGCTCGGCCAGCGACACGGCCACTAGCTGCGAGAGCCAGCCGTCCACCGACTTCGGGCCGAAATCGAGCAGCAGGCTGCAGCCCGCGTGCCCATCGACGGCCACGTCGCACTCGGGCAGGCGGCGAAAGCCGACGTTGCGCGCGAAGTCGGTGAACAGCGACGCGTCCCGCGTCGCGCAGTAGAGGCGCCGCAGCCGCGGCCGCAGTTCGACATACGCACGCTTGAGGTCGAGCATCAGCGCCGCCTCGGTGGCGGCGGCTTCGCCTCCGTGTGCCGCACTGAGCTTCATGCGCAGCAGCAGCACGCATTCGTCGGGATCGACCGGATCGTCGTCCAGGTGGCGCATCCAGGCGGCGCTCAGCGGGTCGGCGGAGAGCAGCGCCGCCGGCACCTGGGCCCGTTCCGCGAAGCAGGAGAACCCGCTGACCTGGTCGTTGGCGTCGCGGGTGACGCGAAAAGCCGCCGGCGCAGCCCGCCACCAGTGCCGCAGGCGAGCCAGTTCCTCGGCACTCAACTGCTGCGCGGCGATCTGCATCACCGCGCCCTCGTCGCGAGCGGCGGCCGCCTCGACCGCGACGACCTCGCTGCTGCTCGGAAAGAAGGTCTCGCGCACGGTCGGCGCTTCGACCAGGTACAGCATGTCGGCCGTGTAGCGCCACAGCTCGGACGAGCCGGCGCCCAGGCTCTCGTCGCGCAGGGCGAGCCACGCGGCGCGCCGCGCATCGCGGTAGCCGGCCGGGTCGATGGCCTTGAAATGCGCCGCCAGCGCCGCGCGCGCGGCGTCGTGGATCAGCAACCCGTCGAAAGCGACGCTGCACATCGGCAGGCCGGCCAGCGCGTCGAACAAGGCGTGGGCGTCCGCGCCGGGCACCAGCGCCCGCAGCAGCGAGATCGTCACCCGCCGCACCACGGACGCGCGGTGCAGCGCCTGGCGCACCGCGGGGTCGTCGACTTCGCTGTGCAAGGTCTGCACCAGGGCGTCTAGCACCGGCTGCACCGTGGGCATCTGCAGGCGCCTGTCCGGCTGGCCGGCCAGCAGGCGCGCGGCCAGGCGAAGCGCGAGCGGGTGCCCGCGGGCGAACCCGAGCACCGGCGTGCTCTGGTGCTCGCCGAGGCCGAGTGACAGCAGCAGCTGCCGCGCCGCGTCGGCATCGAGGCCGGGCAGGTCGGTGGACGCATGCAGCGCATGCGGGCTGTCGAGCAGGGCCCACTGCGGCACGGGCGAGTCGCGGCCGACGATCAGCACACGCGCCGTCGGCGGCAGCGCGGGCACGAAGCTGCGCCGCATCCACCCGTCGAGCTGGCGGCAGCGCTCGAAGGTGTCGAACACCAGCAGCACGCCCGGCGCGATCGCGGCGATGGCGCGCAGCACCTCGGCGGGCTCGGGCGAGAGCAGGCCCAGGCTCTCGGCCAGTTCGTTCCACACCGCGCGCGGACTCGGCTCCACCGACTGGCCGTCGATCCACACCGGCACGCGTCCGGCGGCCTGCGCGCGTGCGGCGAGGGCACGGGCGACGGTCGTCTTGCCGATGCCGCCGATGCCGTGCAGCGCCCACACCATCGAGTGCCGGCCCGACAGCCAGTCGTCCATGCGCTGCAGCAGGGGGTCGCGGCCGACACACGGTGGCGCGAGGGCAGTCGCTGAGGGTAGGTGGGGGGGGTCGAGCGCGGCCATGAAGGGCGAAATCGTGCCACAGGCCCACGCGCCGCGCGAGCGGCGTGACCTGCGCTCGGCGTCGCTCACCGCGGGCTCATGGTCCGCTCACGGCGGGCTCATGACGCCGCGCTGGCGCGTGTGCACAGTTCAGCCCTGCAGTCGCAACCCCCTTTTCACAGCGCAGGACAAACAACATGAGCCCCTCCGTCGACAACACCGTCACCCAAGTCCCTGCGGGAGCGCCGGCGTGCGCCCCCGGCTCCCGCCCCGTCGTGGCGTTCGTTCGCTTGAGCTTTCCCGATGGCATCGACCGAACCCGGGCGCGCAGCATCGCGATCGCGGCACAGTCGATGTTCCAGGGCATGCCGGCCCTGCGAAGCAAGGTCTTCACGGTGTGTGAAAGCACCCGCGAGTTGGTGAACGTGTACCTGTGGGATTGCGAACAGGCCGCCAGGGCCTTCTTCACCGAGGCGCTGCTCGCGCTCGTCGCCGAGCACTACGGCACGCGCCCGCGTGTGGAGTTCGCAGAGGTCGATGCGATCGTCGACAACCGGTGAGGCCACGGCAGCGACGCGTTCGCCCGCTCGGCCCCTTGACGGCACTCAAACGCCTGCGATGCGCTTGACAGCTGTCAAGCGAGCGCGCGGCCCGCGTTTGCATACTCGGGCGTCGTCAAGGGAGACACAAGATGAACTTCGCCGTTGCGGGGCCTCGGCCCAAGGTGCGCCCTCCGGGCTGGATTCGCTCCGCCGCGCTGTGCGCAACGGCGCTGTTCAGCGCAGCGGCCTGCGCATTCGACCCCGGCGTGACCGAGCGCGAGATCGTGATCGGCCAGACCCTGTCGCTGCAGGGCGGCAAGAACGACTATGCGGTGTCCGCCGCGCAGGGCATGAAGCTGTACTTCGATGCCGTCAACGCCGCCGGCGGCGTCAACGGCCGCCGCATCGTGCAGCGCATTCTCGATGACGACAGCCACTCCGCGCAGGCTGAGGCCAATGCGCGCAAGCTCGTGCAGGAGGGCGTGTTCGTGCTGTTCGGCCCCATCGACGGCGGGCCGACCGCCGCGGTGATGAAGGTGGCCGCCGAACTGCAGGTGCCCTTGTTCGGCCCGCTGGCGGGGCCGCCCACGCTGCGCCGGCCGCACCAGCCGTACGTCTTTCCGGTGCGCGCCGAGCACCGCGACGAGTTCCGCGCGCTGCTCGGTTGGACCAAGGAGACCGGCTACCGCACCGTCGGCCTGCTGCATGCCGACACCGAGGTCGGCCGCCAGCATCTCGAGAACGTCAGGCAGATTGCGCTCTCGCTCGGCCTGGAGGTGGTGCTGCCGCTGCCGTTCAAGGGCGATGCGGGAGAGGCCGACATCGAGCGGATGGTGAGCACCATGGTCGCGAAGGCGCCGCACGTGATGCTGAACCACGGGTCCGCATCGCTGTACGAGAAGCTGATCGCCAAGGCCAAGGCGGCCGGCGTGAAGACCATCTTCATGGGCGTCAACTCCGGCTCCTACCAGATCGCCAAGGGCCTCGGGCCGCTGGCCGAGGGCATGGTGTTCTCGCAGGTGGTGCCGAGCCCGTGGGAGCGCAAGCGCGAGATCGTGCGCGAGTACCAGGACACGGCGCGCAAGGGGCGCGAACTGCATGAGTTCAACTACGGTTCGCTCGAAGGGTTCATGACTGCCAAGGCGCTGGTCGAGGGGCTGCGCGCAGCGGGGCGCGAACCCACGCGTGCCGGGTTCGTCAAGGCGCTGGAAGGCATGAAGATCGACCTCGGCGGGGTGCCGCTGCGCTATGCGCCGGGGCAGCACGAGGGGTCGACCTTCGTCGACCTGTCGATCGTGACGCGGCAAGGGCGCTTCATGCACTGAGTCGGTTCTGCGAGGCAGGAGGCCCGGTTGCTCAGCATCCGGCATGGACGCCCCGCACCCCCCCGCGAATCGGCACCGATTGCTGGTTGTCGACGACAACCCAGACTGCGCCGACGCGGTGTGCGAGCTGATCCGCATGACCTGCGATTGGGAGGTCGAGGTGGCGTACGACCCGCAGGCCGCACTGTCGCTGGCCCTGGCTCATCCGCCCGACGCCGTGTTCCTCGACATGGAAATGCCCGGCATGAACGGCTTCGAGACCGCCGATGCGCTGCTCGATGCCCCATCGGTCACACTTCCCCATCTTGTCGCGATGACAGGTAATTCGCTCCTGCAGGCCGAGGCGTGGCACGACCCGCGTTTCGATGCGTCGCTGCTCAAGCCGGCAGGCCACGCCGAAATGCTTCGGCTGCTGGCGGATTTCGCGGCCCTGAAGGCGCCGTAGAGCGCCCCACCTACAATGCGCTGCGCCCCTGTCGGCGAGAACTCGGAGATGCCGAATGGGACTTTCTGAGTTCATCACGGGCCACCAGGAAGCGATCCTCGTGGAGTGCGAGGCCTTCGCCCAGACGCTGCTGCCGGCCGCCGCCAACATGGACAAGGCCGCGCTGCGCGATCACGCCGCGCAGGTGCTGCGTGCCATCGCGCTCGACATGAAGCAGCCGCAGACGAGGTTCGAGCAGCGTGAGAAGTCGCAGGGCAACGGCCCCACGCTCAACGACAACGGCCCCACCGCCGCCGAGATCCACGGCAGCCTGCGCGCCACCGACGGCTTCGACGTGAACCAGACGGCGGCCGAGTACCGCGCGCTGCGCGCATCGGTGATCCGGCTGTGGTTCGCGAGCAAGCCCGAACTCGGGCGCGAGGAGGTGTTCGAGCTGGTGCGCTTCAACGAGGCCATGGACCAGGCGCTCGCCGAGTCGCTGCTGCACTTCGCGGCGGAGGCGGCGCACATGCGCAACGTGTTCCTCGGCGTGCTGAGCCACGAACTCAGAACGCCGCTGTCGACCATCGTCGCCTCGGCGCACAGCCTGGTGCTCGCGAGCCGCCTGCAGAAGCACCTGCCGGCCGCGGCCGAGCGGGTCCTGCGCGGCGGCAAGCGCATCGAGAGTCTGCTCAACGACCTGCTCGACTACGTGCGCAGCGGCATCGGCGAGGGCATGCGCGTGGCGCCGGTGGCGCTGGACCTCGGCCAGGTTTGCGAGAAGATCATCGGCGAGCTGCAGGCGCTGCACCCGGAACGCGCCATCACGCTGGACCGCCAAGGCGAACTCGCGGGCGTGTGCGACGAGCAGCGAATCGCGCAGGCCGTGTCCAACCTCATCACCAACGCGATCAAGTACGGCAGCGCGGAGGGCGACGTGGCGGTCGCGCTCGACGGCGACGACGACGGCGAGATCGTGATCGCGGTGCGCAACCACGGGCCGGTGATCTCCGCCGAGACGCGCGACAGCCTGTTCGAGCCGCTGGTGCGCGGCATCAGCGGCGACAAGAGCGGCGTGAGCCTGGGGCTCGGGCTGTACATCGTGCGCGAGATCGCGCAGGCGCATGGCGGCTCGGCGAACGTCAGCTCGTCGGCGGCCCACGGCACCGAATTCCAGATCCGCCTGCCGCGGCATGCCGGGGCGAACGAGGTGTCGGCCTTCGCCGGCCTGCGCATGAACTGACCCGCCTGCGCGACGCCCGGCGCGCAACGTTCTGGCGCGATTCTTCAATATCGCTTCACACGACGGAGCCAGACTCGCCGCCTTGACCTTGCTCGGAGGCGGCGATGGAGCTTCGCATCAACGGACGGCTGGTGACGGTGGCGGCGCAGTGGAACGACGAGCGGCTGCTCGACGTGCTGCGCGAACACCTGGGGCTGGTCGGCACCAAGTTCGGCTGCGGCGTGGGCCTGTGCGGCGCGTGCGCGGTGCTGGTCGACGGGCAGCCGCAGCGCGCCTGCCTGCTGCGTGCCCGCGACCTCGGGTCGCGTTCTCTCACCACCATAGAGGGTCTGGCTGACGGGGCACGGCTGCACGCCGTGCAGCAGGCCTGGCTGGACGAGTCGGTGCCGCAATGCGGCTACTGCCAGGCCGGCCAGATCATCGCGGCGGTGGCGTTGCTGCGCGACCACCCGGCGCCGAGCGACGCGCAGATCGACGAGGCGCTCGCAGGGCAGCTGTGCCGCTGCGGCACGCAGCAGCGCGTGCGCCGCGCGGTGCATCGCGCGGCCGGGCAGCTGCGATGAGGCGGCGCGCATTCCTCGCGGCCGGTGCCGGCCTGACCGTGACGTTTCTCGCCGGCTGCCAGCTGCCGGTGATTCCGAAACGCCCGCTGCCCGACGCAGCCGATGCGCTGTCGTGGATCCGCTTCGGCGAGGGCCGCTACACGCTGTTCCTGCCGCGTGTGGAGATGGGCCAGAACATCCTCACCTCGCTCAAGCAGATCGCCTGCGAGGAACTCGGTGTCGAGTGGTCGCTGGTCGACGCACGCTTGCCCGGCACGGCCGACATCCGCCGCGTGCGCGCCACGGTGGGCAGCGAATCGATCAAGGCGTTCGCGCTGCCGCTGGCGCAGGCCTGCGCCACCTTGCGCGACGCGTTGGCGGCGGGGCACAGGGCGGGCGTCCTGGCGGCCGAGCCGCGGCCGGTGGACGAACTTCGCTCGATGCGCGCCGGTGGGCGCTTCGTCGGCCGGGCGATGCCGATCGAGCAGGGGCCGGCGATCGTGCGCGGGGAAGCGCTCTACGCGGCCGACGTGCGCCGCCCGGGCATGCTGTTCGGCCGCGTGCTGCGCGCGCCGGCGTCGCCCGAGTTGCGCTCGGCCCTGGTCGGGTTCGACGAGGCTGCAGCACGCGAGATGGCGGGCTTCGTGGCGGTGGTTCGCGACGCGGCACTCACGATGCTGCAGGCCGACGGGCTGGGGATCCTCGCGCGCACGCCGGGCGCGCTCGATCGCATCGAGGCCGCCCTGGCGCCCCGCTGGCACACCGACGGCGCCTTCGAGCAGCGCGACATCGACGCCGCCGTGGACATCGATCGGCGGCTGCAGTCGTCGTCGTCGCTGCGCCACCGGCTCCACGCGGACCGCATCGACCGCGATGCGGCATGGGACGTGGACCTGCGCATCGACGTGCCGCTGGCGGCGCACGCGCCGATCCAGCCGCGCGCCGCGGTGGCCGAGATGGCGGGCGCGGACGGCATGCAGCTGTGGGTGGGTTCGCAGGACGTCTTCTATCAGCGCGACGTGATCGCCAAGCGTCTGGGGTTGGACGCCGACAAGCTGCTGGTGCACGGCCGGCGTGTCGGGGGGGCGTACGGCGGCAGGACGATCTGCACCGTCGAGCTCGAAGCGGCGGTGCTGGCGCGCGCGGCGGGCGCCCCGGTCAAGGTGCAGTGGACACGCGCGCAGGAGTTCCGGCTCGGCTACCACCGCCCGCCTTCCAGCCACCGGCTGCGCGTCAAGCTCGAGCACGGCAGGATCGTCCAGTGGTGGCATGCCTTCGCGAGCAGCCACGTCCTGTTCACCAACGCGGGTCTGCCGGCCTGGATGCAGCGCATCACGGACTTTGTCGGCGACGACGGCGTGGCGCGCGGTGCGTCGCCGCCTTACCGCACGGGCGCGCGGCGCGTCGAATTCGACCTGACGCGATTGCCGGTGCTCACCGGCCCCTGGCGTGGCCTGGGCGCGGGCCCGAACGTGTTCGCGATCGAATGCGCCATCGACGAATGTGCGCGCCGCGCGAAGGCCGACCCGGTGCGTTTCCGGCTCGACCACATCGACGACGCTCGGCTCGCGCGTGTGCTGCAACGCGTGGCGGAGGCGGCCGGATGGGGCATCGCCGCCACACCACCGGCGGGCCGCCGGCGCGGGCGCGGCGTGGCCTGCGGCATCTACAAGGCGATGAGCTACGCCGCCGTCGTGGCCGACGTGGAGGTAGACGGCACGAGCGGGGCCATCCGCGTGACGCACCTGTGGTGCGCCCACGACTGCGGCCTGGTGGTCAACCCCGACCAGGTGCGCGCGCAGTGCGAAGGCAACCTCGTGTGGGGCATCGGCATGGTGATGAGCGAAGCGCTGCCGGTGGCGCGCTCGCAGGTGTCGGCGCAGAGCTTCGCCGATTCGCCCATTCCGCGCCTGCACGAGGTGCCGCCGATGCAGGTGATCCTGGTCAATGGCGGCGAGCCGCCCACGGGAGCCGGCGAAACGGCGATCGTCGCGGCCGGCGCCGCCGTCGCGAATGCCGTGCGCGACGCGACGCAGTTTCGCATCACGCGGCTGCCGACGGCGACG
>DASWVR010000218.1:0-6927 GCA_036401155.1 Piscinibacter sp.
ACCATGCGCCTGCGGCGCACCGCGGGCGAACATGGACAACGCTGCGCGTTGCCCACCTTCGCCCGCTTGGCCCACATCCCCACAGGCTCCACCAGCATCTTCTGAATCATTCGACAGACCATACAAGCCTGTCGAAGCCCCTCGTGGCATGCAGCCGGCGCTTCGACAAGCTCAGCGCGAACGGCACGAAGTGAACGGTCTTGGGCTTAGCGCGGCGCGGTGTCCGCCAGCGGCAGCGACAGCGTCGCGACGGCGCCGCCGTCGGCGGCGTTGGCGAGCGTCACGCGGCCGTCGTGCAGTTCGGCGATCTCCTTCACGAACGCGAGGCCCAGGCCGGTGCTCTTCTTCTTCGAATGCGGGCGTGCGAGCGAGTAGAACTTCTCGAACACCTTCTCTTCCGCGTAGTCGGGAATGCCCGGGCCGTGGTCGCGCACGCTGACCTGGGCCGTGCGCCGCTGCCGACCGACGGCGATGCTCACCGTGCCGCCCTGCGGCGAGAACTCCAGGGCGTTGTCGAGCAGGTTGGCGATGGCGCGGCGCAGCAGGAAGGCGTCGCCCTCGACCAGCGCATCGTCGCCCGGCTGCACCTCGATGCGCAGCCCGCGCGCTGCGCCGTTCGCCTGCGCGCTCGCCGCCAGCTCGTCGACCAGCGCGCGCAGCGCGACCGGCGCGGTGACGTCCAGGCTGCGCCGCGATTCGAGCGCGGTGAGTTCCATCATCCGATCCACGAGTTCCTGGATGCGCTGGGTCTCGCGCGCGATGTTGGCGACGAAACGCGCCCGGTCGGCGTCGGGCATCGGTTCTTGCAGCAGCTCGGCGGCGCCGCGAATGGCCGACAGCGGGCTCTTCACCTCGTGCGTCAGCGTCTGCACGTAGTCGGCCACGTAGTTGCGGCCGGCCAGCGCATCGCGCATCTCCTCGTACGCCGCGCCGATGGCGCCGAGCGCGCGCCGGGCGAGCCGCGGCAGGCTGATCGTGCGCTGCGCACGCACGTAGCGCACGTAGTCCGAGAACACGCCGAACGGCCGCACCAGCCACACCGAGACGATCACCGCCAGCAGCAGCACCGCCACCACCGACGTGGCGCCGACGAGCAGCGTCTTGCGGCGCGTGGCGTCGATAAACTGGCCGAAACTCTGCACCGGCTTGCCGACGCTGACCGCGCCGACGAT
The DNA here is from genome assembly GCA_036401155.1 of Piscinibacter sp. Taxonomy (GTDB): domain Bacteria; phylum Pseudomonadota; class Gammaproteobacteria; order Burkholderiales; family Burkholderiaceae_C; genus Albitalea. The sequence continues at coordinate 1,173 of DASWVR010000218.1, forward strand.
CTCGTCCGCGACGCGGATCGGTGCAGCCACGTACATCACCGAGGTGTGCGGCACGCCGCCGACGTCGGGCGAGGTGCGTGCGCCATAGGCGCCGCCGAGCGCCAGCCGCACGTCGCGCCACTGCGAGAAGTCCTCGCCCTCCTGGCGGCCGCGCGAATCGAAGACGACGCGCCCGCCGCGGTCGACCACCACGACGCGCAGTTCCACCCGCGTCTTCTCGAAGCCGAAGATGTTGGCCTTGAAGCGGCGCGCGTACAGCGACTCGAACACCGGCCGCAGGGTGTCGGCGCGCAGCACGCCGTCGTGCGAGGCCGCTTCGATGGTCGACGACAGCAGGTAGGCCGTCTCGACCAGCGACTCCTCGGCCGATTCGCGGTAGCGCGGATCGATGTCGCCGATCAGCCGGTACAGCAGCACGCCGACACCCACGGCATACGCGAGCAGGATGCCGATGAAGATGCGGGTGCGCTTGGTCACGCGAGTGTCGCGGGCAGGTCCTCGGCCAGCGCGTACCCCGTGCCCCGGTGCGTGCGGATCGGGTCGAGCTGCGGCGCGACGAGCTTCATCTTGGCGCGCAGCGTCTTCACGTGTGCGTCGACCGTGCGGTCGAGGCTGTCGCCGGGGTCGTCCCACACTCGCTCGAGCAGGGTGTCGCGGGTGAACACATGCCCGGGCCGCGAGGCGAGCGTCTTCAGCAGGCCGTACTCGTAACGCGACAGCTCCAGCAGCCGGCCGTAGAAGCGGATCTGCCGGCGGCCGTCGTCGATCTGCAGCGGCGTCGCGGGCAGGCTCGGCGGCGCCGGCATGGCGGCCGTCTTCGCGGTGCGCCGCAGGATCGTGCGCACCCGCGCCACCAGCTCGCGCGGCGAAAACGGCTTGGGCACGTAGTCGTCGGCGCCGAGTTCCAGGCCCACCACGCGGTCGATCTCGTCGCTGCGCGCGGTGAGGAACAGCACCGGCACGTCGGCGATCTCGCGCAGGCGCTTGAACAGCTCGAAGCCATTGATGTCGGGCAGCCCGACATCCAGCACCACCAGCGCCGGCGGCTGCGCGCGCAGCTGGCCCAAGGCCTCCTCGCCGGTGGCCACCCAGGCCGGCTCGAACCCGTCGGTGCGCAGGGCGTATTGCAGCGTGTCGGCGATGCCGGGTTCGTCCTCGACGATGAGGATGCGCGGTTTCATGGCAGGGGTTCCACCATGCGACGCGCGGCTCGTGCCGTGGGAGCCAGCGCGCCGGGTGGGCGCTCCCGCCGCCATGCGCCGTCATCCCGGCGAACGCCGGGATCCATCGCGCCACGGGCAGAGGGTGGCTCGCCGGGATGACCGGTGTTGGATGGCCGCGCCAGCCCCTCGCTGCTGATCATCTACTCGGCCGGCAGGAAGCCCTCGATTGACAGATAACGTTCGCCGCTGTCGTAGTTGAAGCCGAGCACCGTGGCCCCGGCCGGCAGCTCGGGCAGCTTCTGCGCGATCGCGGCCAAGGTGGCGCCCGACGAGATGCCCACCAGCAGGCCTTCTTCGCGCGCCGCGCGGCGCGCCATCTCCTTGGCGGCCTCGGCCTCGACCTGGATCACGCCGTCGAGCCACTGGGTGTGCAGGTTCTTCGGGATGAAGCCGGCGCCGATGCCCTGGATCGGGTGCGGGCTCGGCTGGCCGCCGCTGATGACGGGCGACGCCGACGGCTCGACCGCGAACACCTTCAGCTTGGGCCACAGGCCCTTGAGCACCTGGGCGCAGCCGGTGATGTGGCCGCCGGTGCCCACGCCGGTGATCAGCGCGTCGATGCCGCTCGGAAAGTCGGCGGCGATCTCCTGCGCGGTGGTGCGCATGTGCACGTCGATGTTGGTGGGGTTGTCGAACTGCTGAGGCATCCAGGCGCCAGGGGTCTCGGCGACGATCTCGGCGGCGCGCGCCATGGCGCCCTTCATGCCCTTCTCGCGCGGCGTCAGCTCGAAGCGTGCGCCGTAGGCGAGCATCAGGCGGCGCCGCTCGACGCTCATGCTGTCGGGCATCACGAGCACCAGCGGGTAGCCCTTGACGGCAGCCACCATCGCCAGGCCGATGCCGGTGTTGCCCGAGGTCGGCTCGACGATGGTCGAGCCGGGCTTGAGCAGGCCGGCCGCTTCGGCCGCCTCGATCATGGACAGCGCGATGCGGTCCTTGATCGAGCCGCCCGGGTTGCTGCGCTCGCTCTTGACGTAGACCGTGTGGCTCTTGCCGAACAGGCGGTTGACACGGATGTGCGGCGTATTGCCGATGGTGTGCAGGATGTCGTTGGCAATCATGGGCGTCCTCAAGAAACTGGCCGAATTATGGGCGCGATAATCTCCCGATGTTTGCCCCCCTTCAGAACGACAGCTTTCTGCGCGCCTGTCTGCGCCAGCCCACCGAACACACGCCCGTGTGGCTGATGCGCCAGGCCGGTCGCTACCTGCCCGAGTACCGCGACACCCGCGCCAAGGCCGGCAGCTTCATGGGGCTGGCGACGAACACCGGCTATGCCACCGAAGTGACCCTGCAGCCGCTGGAGCGCTACGCGCTCGACGCGGCGATCCTCTTCTCCGACATCCTGACCGTGCCCGACGCCATGGGCCTCGGTCTGAGCTTCGCGCTCGGCGAAGGCCCGCGCTTCGCGTCGCCGGTGCGCGACGAAGCGGCGGTGGCCAAGCTCGCCGTGCCGGACATGGACAAACTGCGCTATGTCTTCGACGCGGTCACCTCGATCCGCCGCGCGCTGAGCGGCCGCGTGCCGCTGATCGGCTTTTCCGGCAGCCCGTGGACCCTCGCCTGCTACATGGTCGAAGGCGCCGGCTCCGACGACTACCGCCTCGTGAAGACCATGCTCTACGCGCGGCCCGACCTGATGCACCGCATCCTCGCGATCAACGCCGACGCGGTGGCCACCTACCTGAACACGCAGATCGAGGCCGGTGCCCAGGCGGTGATGATCTTCGACAGCTGGGGCGGCGTGCTGGCCGACGGCGCCTTCCAGCAGTTCAGCCTCGCCTACACCGAGCGTGTGCTGCGCCAGCTCAAGCGCGAGCACGCGGGGGCGCGCATTCCCCACATCGTGTTCACCAAGGGCGGCGGCCTGTGGCTCGAAGAGATGGCTGCGACCGGCCCCGACGTGCTGGGCCTGGACTGGACCGTCAACCTCGGCTCCGCGCGCCGGCGTGTGGGCGCGCAGGTGGCGCTGCAAGGCAACCTCGACCCCAACGTGCTGTTCGCCGGGCCGGCGCAGATCGAAGCCGAGGTGCGGCGCGCGCTGGAGAGCTTCGGCGCGCCGGCCAATCCCGACGGCAGTACGGCCGGCCACGTGTTCAATCTCGGACACGGCATCAGCCAGCACACCCCGCCCGAGCATGTGCAGGTGCTGGTGGACACCGTCCACAGCCATTCGAAGCGCCTGCGGACCCCGGTTTGAGCCGAAAGGCCGCTGCCGCGCAATCGGCATTCGCCGCGCGTGGCGCGTGCACCGCACGGACTTTGAGCGCAACCGGTGTCGGCGTGATTTTTTTCGGTGAGTGCACGCTCAGGGCTTGACTTATCCCCAAAACAACGTACGCGAGGCGAAGCCTCTCGGGCTTGTGCGTCGCAACATGCGGTTTCTACCAATTCCACGTAAGTCATTGATTTCATTGAGGGCCGTTGGCTGCTGCGAAAGAGTGCAGCGCAGGCCGGGCGTCGGCGAATCAAGTATTTAGCGCAGGTTTTTGCAGCTTGCCCACAAAGTTATCCACAGCCGGCGTGGACAGCGTCGAAAGCCCAATCGAATCAACGACTTACCGACGTTCCTTCACAAACACTGTCAATTCTTACTGTAGATTTTTCAGGCTGCTCGGGATTCCGTGAAAAAACGTCTGCGCATCGCGGTCGAAACACCCCAGCACACCGGGCTGGGTGAACCACTCGACTATGAAAGCGAGCACACGCTCCCTCCCGGAACGATGGTGAAGGTGCCGCTCGGGCGGCGCGAGGTGACAGGGATCGTCTGGCCGGGTTCGCCGCCAGGCGAGGTGGCCGCGGCGCTACGCGGCATCCAGGCGGTGCACCGGGCGCTGCCGCCGCTCGGGGCGGCCTGGTGCCGGCTGGTCGATTTCAGCGCCGCCTACTATCAGCGCGGCGTGGGCGAGGTGGCCCTGTCGGTGCTGCCGCCCGAACTGCGCAAGCTCGACGATGCCCAGATCGCCAACCGCATCGCCAAGTTGCACAAGCACTGGGCCGGCGACGCCGCGCCGCCGGCGCCACCGCCCCGGCCGGAGCTCAGCGCCGACCAGGCGTCGGTGCTGGAGCGCCTGTCCGGCGGATCGGATTCGGACGCGCCGCCGACGGTGCTGCTGCACGGCGTCACCGGCAGCGGCAAGACCGAGGTCTACCTGCGTGCGGCCGAGCAGGCGCTCGCCGACGGCCGCCAGGCGCTGGTGCTGGTGCCGGAGATCAACCTGACGCCGCAGCTCGAGGCGCGGTTCGCCGAGCGCTTCGCCGGCCGGCGCATCGTCTCGCTGCACAGCGCGCTCACGCCGGCGCAGCGCCTGCGCCACTGGCTGGCCGCCCACCTGGGCCTTGCCGACCTGGTGCTCGGCACGCGGCTCGCGGTGTTCGCGTCGATGCCGCGGCTGGGCCTGATCGTGGTCGACGAAGAACACGACCCTTCATACAAGCAGCAGGAAGGCGCTCGCTACTCGGCGCGCGACCTGGCCGTCTACCGCGGCAAGCTGGAGAAGCTGCCGGTGCTGCTCGGCTCGGCGACGCCCTCGCTCGAGAGCTGGCAGCGTGCCAACGAAGGCCGCTACCTGCGACTGGCCCTGCCGGCGCGCATCGGCGGCGGCGTGCTGCCGCAGGTGCGGCTGGTCGACATGAACCAGCTGCCCAAGGCCAAGGGAGTGACGACCGCGGTGTCGCCGCCGCTGCTCGCCGCGTTGCAGCAGCGCATCGAGCGCGGCGAACAAAGCCTGGTGTTCCTGAATCGCCGCGGCTACGCGCCGGTGCTGCATTGCGGCGATTGCGGCTGGAAGAGCGCCTGCGCCCATTGCAGCGCCTGGCGCGTGTTCCACAAGCTCGACCGCACGCTGCGCTGCCACCATTGCGGTTTCACCGAACGGGTGCCGCGGGCCTGCCCCGACTGCGGCAACCTCGACATCGCACCGATCGGCCGCGGCACCGAACGGCTCGAGGAGCAGCTGGCCGAACTGCTGCGGCGCCCCGACGGCACGCCGGCGCGCATCGCCCGCATCGACGCCGACTCGACCCGGCTCAAGGGCTCGCTCGAAGCGCAGCTCGGGGCCGTGCACGCCGGCGAGGTCGACGTGCTGGTGGGCACGCAGATGGTGACCAAGGGCCACGACTTTCGCCGCATCACGCTGGTGGCGGCCGTCAACCCGGACACGTCGCTGTTCAGCAGCGACTTCCGCGCGCCCGAGCGATTGTTCGCGCTGCTGATGCAGGCGGCGGGGCGGGCCGGGCGCGACGCCGAACACGCGGCGCGCAGCGAGATGTGGGTGCAGACCTGGCATCCGCAGCACGCGCTCTATGCGGCGCTGCGCCGCCACGACTTCGAGGCTTTCGCCGCCAGCCAGCTGAAGGAGCGCGAATCGGCCGGGCTTCCGCCGTACTCGCACCTCGCGATGCTGCGTGCCGACGCGCGCACGGCGGAGGCGGCGCGCGACTTCCTGCGGGCGGCGGCCGAGGTCGCGGCCGCGCTGCCGGGCGCCGACACGGTGGCGATCTACCCGCCGGTGCCGCTCGGCGTGGCGCGC
>DASWVR010000219.1:0-1814 GCA_036401155.1 Piscinibacter sp.
GACGCGCAGGGCAGGCGCGACACGCAGGTGGTCGTCTTCGCCGGCGACGGCGGCACCTACGACATCGGCTTTCAGTGCCTGTCGTCGGCCGCCGAGCGCGACGAGGACTTCCTGTACGTGTGCCTCGACAACGAGGGCTACATGAACACCGGTGCGCAGAAGTCGTCGTCGACACCGCGCTTCGCCTCGACCGGTTCGACGCCCGCCGGCAAGCTCTCGCGCAAGAAGAACCTCACCGAGATCATGGCGGCGCACGAGATCCCGTATGCGGCCACCGCCACCGCCGGCTTCCTGCCCGACCTCGTGCGAAAGGTGAACAAGGCGAAGACGATCCGAGGCACGCGGCTGCTGACGCTGCTCATTCCGTGCATCGATGGCTGGGGGTTGCCCGACGACGGCGGACTGCAGGCGGCGCGCTTCGCGGTGGAGAGCGGGGTGTTTCCGCTGTACGAAGTCGAGGACGGGCACCGCTACACGCTGAATCACGAGCGGCGCACGCGGCCGGTGGCCGACTACCTCGCGCTGCAGCGCCGTTACAGGCACCTGAAGCAGCGCGAGATCGACACGCTGCAGATGGACGTCGATGCGGGGTGGGAGCGGTTGCTGCAGCGGGTGGCGGCGAGCGCGGCGCACGCGGCGACGGCGCAGGCGGTCGCGTAGGCAGGCGCGCAGGCGCGAGGGCGCGAGGGCGCGAGGGCGCGAGGGCGCGAGGGGCCTGCCGGGCGAACCGTGCCCCCGGGCACGCTCTCGACGACCGGGAGGCGATCATGGGCAGGCGCATCGCGGCGGTGATCTTCGACTTCGAAGGCACGCTGGTCGACTTCCAGTGGCGGCTCGCCGAGGCCGAGGCGCAGTTGCGAACCGCTTTCGCGTCACTGGGGTACGGCACGACGGGCAACTACGCGCAGTTGTGGAATGCCGCCGCGGACGTGGCGGGGCCGGCCGGGAAGCTGGCGACGCTGCGCCGTGGCGTCGGCCCGGTCTACGACCTCTGGGACGCCGATGCCGCGACGCGCTGGGCGCCCCGTCCCGGTGCGGCCGAACTGCTGCAGGCACTCGCCGGCCGTGGGTTGCGCACGGGCATGGTCACGAACATCGGGCGTGCTGCGCTTGCCGGCGCACTTGCCCGCTTCGGCTTCAAGCACCGTCTCGCGCCGGTGATGAGCCGCGATGAGGTGGACTTTCTCAAGCCGCGCCCCGAGGGACTCCTGCGCGTGCTGGCCGAGTGGAAGGCGGCGCCGCAGGAAACGCTCTTCGTCGGCGACAGCCGTGCCGACATCCTGGCCGCGCGTGCGGCCGGGATGCGGGTGGCCATCGTTCGCAACGGCGAGTGCGCGGAGGCGGACCTCGCCGCGCTGTCGCCGGATCACCTGGTGTCGCGGCTCGACGAGATCGTTGCCTTGACAGGCGGGTAGCGCTTTCGGTTCGCCGCGAATCGCGGCGTTTCCGGTCGGGGAGCGGTTCTCGCAGCTCAAAATGCCGGGTTTCGCGGCATCCCGGGTCGCCGACGGCGGAAGCAGGCGCTCCTGCACGCCGTGCGCCGCAAGCGCGCGCCGCCCGCTACGGCACCAGCACGTTCGGCAGCCACGTCCCCATGCCGGGCCAGGCGACGAGTACGGCGAGCACGAACAGCTCGATCAGCAGGAACGGCATCGCCGCGCGATAGACGTCGCCGAGCGTGATCTGCGGCGGCGCGACGCCCTTCATCACGAACAGCAGCAGTCCGAACGGCGGCGTGAGGAAGCTGATCTCCATCGACAGCAGGTACAGCACGCCGAGCCACAGCAGGTCGATGTCGACCGCCTTCGCCAGCG
>DASWVR010000220.1:0-7426 GCA_036401155.1 Piscinibacter sp.
GGCGGCTCCGGCAACTCCCGGCCGGCGTCGGCCTGGGTTTCGGTGATGACGGACGCCGATGCAGGCGCCGCCGGTTCGACCGGCGCCGCGGCCACCGGCTTGGCCGGCCGCGCGGCCGGCATGGTGAGCGGCGGTGCAGCCTCGCGGCGCGGAATCTCGATCGGGATGTCGACGGGGATCGGCCTCGGCTGGGTCTCGAACAGGATCGGGAATCCGATGACGCCGATCACGACCAGCACCGCGGCGCCGATCAGCCGTCGCCGCGCACGGATGCGTGCGTCCTGGACCGCATCGGCGCTCGTGGGCGCCGCCGGCGTCTTGGCCTTGTCGCCGGACTTGCGCTGGAAGATGGACAGCAGACCCATGCAGTGCGGTTTCTGAGGTGGCGAAGCGGGTGGTGCCGCCTCGAGTCGCCGCGCGCGGGCGGCGTTCGTCTTGAGATCAACCGACGTGCGCGGCGCTCAATCGGGGCAGCCCCTCCTTCAGCACACCACCCACGGTGTAGAAGGAGCCGAAGACGACGATTCTATCAGCGGGGTCTGCGTGAGCGAGGGCGCCGCGAAGCGCCGCCAAGGGGTCGGCATGCGCCTGCACCGCGACGGGGCCGGGGCCGGCGAGCGCCAGCGACGCGTGCAGCTCACGCAGGGCCTCGGCGCTGGCCGCCCGCGGCAGCGGCAGATCGCAGAAATGCCAGCTGTCCACCAGCGGCGCCATGCGGCCCAGCATGGCCGCGAGGTCCTTGTCCTGCATGGCGCCGAACACTGCATGGGTGCGCGGATGGAAGCCCATCTGATCGAGGTTCTGGGCGAGGGCGGCCACGGCGTGCGGGTTGTGCGCCACGTCGAGCACCAGCGTCGGCCGGCCCGGCACGATCTGGAAGCGGCCGGGCAGCTCCACCAGCGCGAGGCCGTTGCGAACCGCCTGGGCCGTGATCGGCAGGCGCTCGCGCAGCGCCTCGAAGGCCGCCAGCACGCCGGCGGCGTTGAGCAGCTGGTTGATGCCGCGCAGCGCCGGATAGGCGAGCCCGTTGAAACGCTTGCTGCGCCCGGCCCACGACCATTGCTGGCGGTCGCCCGAGTAGTTGAAGTCGCGCCCGAAGAGCCACAGGTCGGCCTGGATCTCCGTGGCGCGATCGCTGATGCTTTGCGGCGGCTCCGGGTCGCTCACGATCACCGGCTTGCCGGTGCGCATGATGCCGGCCTTCTCGCGGCCGATGGCCTCGCGGTCGGGGCCGAGGTACTCGACGTGATCGAGGGCGATGCTGGTGATGATGGCGCAGTCGCTGTCGAAGGCGTTGACCGCGTCGAGCCGCCCGCCGAGGCCCACCTCGAGGATCACGAGGTCGAGCTCCGCCTGCGACAGCAGCCGCGCGATGGCGAGCGTGGTGAACTCGAAGTAGGTCAGTCCGACGTCGCCACGCGCCTGCTCCACCGCCTCGAAGTGCGGCAACAAGGCTGCGGCCGGCACGCTGCGGCCGTTCACGCGGCAACGCTCCTCGAAATGCACCAGGTGCGGCTTGGCGTAGAGGCCGACCCGGTAGCCGGCCTGCAGCGCGATCGCCTCCAGCATCGCGCAGGTCGAGCCCTTGCCGTTGGTGCCGGCGACCGCGATCAACGGCACATGGAAGTCGATGCCCAGGCGCTGCTTGACCCGCAGCACGCGGTCGAGCCCCAGGTCGATTTCCTTCGGGTGCAGGCGCTCGCAGCGCGCGAGCCAGCCGTCCAGCGAGTCGGGCAGGGTCGTGTCGTTCACGCGACCGCGTCGGCGCTCTGCCTTTGCAGCATCGCGATCGCGCGTGCGATGGTGGCCCGCAACTCGCGGCGGTCGACGATCATGTCGATGGCTCCGGTCTGCAGCAGGAACTCCGCGCGCTGGAAGCCTTCGGGCAGCTTCTCGCGCACGGTGTTCTCGATCACGCGCGGCCCCGCAAAACCGATCAGCGCCTTCGGCTCGGCGATCACGACATCGCCGACGAACGCGAAGCTCGCCGACACGCCACCCATGGTCGGGTCGGTCAGCACGCTGATGTAGGGCAGTTTCGCCTTCGCCAGCCGCGTCAGCGAGGCATTGGTCTTGGCCATCTGCATCAGGCTCAGCAGGCCTTCCTGCATGCGCGCGCCGCCGGTGGCGGTGAAACTGATGAAGGGTGTCTTCTGTTCGCAGGCGGTCTCGACGCCGCGCACGAAACGCTCGCCCACCACCGAGCCCATGGAGCCGCCCATGAAGTCGAACTCGAAGCAGGCCGCCACCACCGGGATACTGTGCACCGCACCGCCCATCACCACCAGCGCATCGGTTTCGCCGGTGTTCTCGAGCGCCTCCTTGAGCCGCTCCGGGTAGCGCTTGCTGTCCTTGAACTTCAGCGCGTCGACGGGCACCACCTCCTGGCCGAGCTCGTAGCGGCCTTCCGGGTCGAGGAAGGCATCGAGCCGGGTGCGGGCGCCGATGCGGTGATGATGGGTGCACTTCGGGCAGACGTTGAGGTTCTGCTCCAGGTCGGTCTTGTAGAGCACGGTCTCGCAGGCCGGGCACTTGACCCACAAGCCCTCGGGGACCGAGCGGCGTTCGCTCGGGTCGGTTTGCTGGATCTTCGGCGGCAGCAGTTTTTCGAGCCAGCTCATGCGTGAGTTCCTTCCAGCGAGTCGAGCGCAGCGCGGATCTGGGCGATGAAGCGTCCGCCTGCGGGGGCCACATTGTCGCTCGATTGGGTTTCGAGCAATTGCACGATGGCCGTGCCGATGACCACGGCATCCGACACGGCCCCGACGGCCTTGGCGGTCTCAACGTCGCGAATGCCGAAGCCCACGCCCACGGGCATCTTCACATGCGCCTTGATGCGCGGAATCATCTCGGCCACGGCCCGCGTGTCCAGGTGGCCGGCGCCCGTCACGCCCTTGAGCGAGACGTAGTAGACGTAGCCGCTCGCCACGCGGCCGACCTCCTTCATGCGCTGCTCGGTCGAGGTCGGCGCGAGCAGGAAGATGGGGTCGAGGCCGGCGGAGCGCAGCGCGGCAGCAAACGCCTCGCACTCCTCGGGCGGGTAGTCGACGACGAGCACGCCATCGACGCCGGCCTGCTTCGCGTCCGCCACGAAGCGCTCGACGCCGTAGCGTTCGACCGGGTTGGCGTAGCCCATCAGCACGACCGGCGTGTGGTCGTTGCTGGCACGGAAAGCGCGCACGTAGTCGAGCACCTGCGGCATGCCGATGCCCTTGGCTAGCGCGCGCTCCGCCGCGCGCTGGATCACCGGGCCATCGGCCATCGGGTCGGAGAACGGCACGCCGAGCTCGATCACGTCGGCGCCGGCCTCGGCCATCGCGAGCATCAGCTCGACGGTCCTCTCGGGGTACGGGTCGCCGGCCGTCACGTACGGAATCAGCGCCTTGCGGCCCTTGGCGCCGAGCGCATCGAACACCTTGGCGATGCGGCTCATCTCTGCACCTTGAGGACGCTGCCGGCGCCCTTGACGCTCTGACCCTGGCACGACGGGCGGCAGAAGAACTCGGCGCCCGACAGGTCGGCCACGGTGCCGATGTCCTTGTCGCCGCGCCCCGACAGGTTCACGAGCAGGTGCTGGTCGGCCCGCATGGTCGGCGCCATCTTCATCGCCTGCGCCACCGCATGGCTCGACTCGAGCGCCGGGATGATGCCCTCGGTGCGGCACAGCCGGTGGAAGGCCTGCAGCGCCTCGTCGTCGGTGATGCCGACGTACTCGGCGCGGCCGATGTCCTTCAGGTACGAATGCTCGGGGCCGACGCCGGGGTAGTCGAGACCGGCAGAGATCGAGTGCGTTTCGGTGATCTGACCGTTGGCGTCCTGCAGCAGGTAGGTGCGGTTGCCGTGCAGCACGCCGGGCGAGCCTGCCGACAGCGAGGCCGCGTGTTTGCCGGTGGCGAGCCCCTGCCCCGCCGCTTCGACGCCGATCAGCCTGGTGGCCTGCTGCTCGATGTAGGGGTAGAAGATTCCCATCGCGTTGCTGCCGCCACCCACGCAGGCGATCACCGCGTCGGGCTGGCGCCCGATCATCTCGGGCATCTGCACCAGGCACTCGTCGCCGATCACCCGCTGGAAGTCGCGCACCATCGTCGGGTACGGGTGCGGGCCGGCCACGGTGCCGATGATGTAGAAGGTGTTCTCGACGTTGGTGACCCAGTCGCGCAGGGCCTCGTTGAGCGCGTCTTTCAAGGTCTTGGAGCCGCTGTCGACCGGCACGACGCGCGCGCCCAGCAAATGCATGCGGTAGACGTTGGGCGACTGGCGCTTCACGTCTTCGCTGCCCATGTAGACCACGCACTCCATGCCGTAGCGTGCGCAGATGGTGGCGGTGGCCACGCCATGCTGGCCGGCGCCGGTTTCGGCGATCACCCGCGGCTTGCCCATGCGGCGCGCGAGCAGCGCCTGGCCGATGGTGTTGTTCACCTTGTGCGCGCCGGTGTGGTTGAGGTCCTCGCGCTTGAGGTGGATTTGCGCGCCGCCGAGTTCGCGGCTCAGGCGCGCGGCGTGGTAGACCGGGCTCGGCCGGCCGACGAAATGCGCCAGCTCGGAGCGGTATTCGGCGAGGAAGGCCGGGTCGCGCTGCGCCTGGCCATAGGCCTCTTTCAGTTCATCGAGCGCGTGGATCAGCGTCTCGGCGACGAAGGTGCCGCCATAGGGGCCGAAATGCCCCCGTGCATCGGGTTGCTGGTAACTCATGGAAGGGATCTCTCTTCAGGCTTCGCTTGCGGATGCGATGCGGGCATCTGCCTCTTGCACCGCTTCACAGAACCGGCGAATCTCCGCGGCATCCTTGATGCCTTTGGCGGCTTCGACGCCGGAACTCACGTCAACGGCCCAGGGCCGGACCTGAAGAATCCCTTCGATCACATTTCCGGCATGCAACCCACCAGACAAAACGACTGGATGGGGCACGTTTCGAGGAATGAGCGACCAATCGAAAACCTTTCCGCCACCGCCGTAGCCTTCGACGTGTGCGTCGAGAAGAATGGCCTGGGCGTCTGGATACTGAGCCGCGAAGTCTAACAAATCGAAGCCAGGCGCCATACGCGCGGCCCGCAGGAAGGGGCGCTCGGCGGCGGCGCAGGCGGCGGGGGTTTCGTCGCCGTGGAACTGCAGCACGAGTTGCGGAATCGCGCGCACCGCTTCGGCGATGTCGGCCGGCGACGCGTTGACGAACAAGCCCACCGGCGTGACGAAGGGCGGCAGCCGCTGCGCCAGCGCGGCGGCGCGATCGATGGCCACGTACCGCGGGCTCTTTGGGTAGAAGTTCAGGCCCACGGCATCGGCGCCCGCCTCCACCGCGGCGTCGACATCGGCCTCGCGTGTGAGGCCGCAGATCTTGATGCGGGTGCGATTCATGTTTTCATGGGCCTTCAGGGCAGCCAGTCCATCGCCGGCGTGCGCTGCATGATGGCGTGTGCGGCATCGTAGTACGGGCCGACGAAGTACAGGCCGTCGGGGGCGAAGGTGGGCGCAGCCTGGGCGCGGTCCTTGGACGCCAGCACGTCGGCCAGCCAGCCCGGCGGGCGGCTGCCGTTGCCGACCGCGATCAGGCATCCCATGATGTTGCGCACCATGTGGTGAAGGAAGGCGCTGGCATCGAACTCGAAGCGCCAGTAGGCGCCGCGGCGATGGACGTCGATCGCGCGCAGTTGCTTCACGGGCGAGGCGGCTTGGCATTCGGCGGAGCGAAAGGCGCTGAAATCGTGCTCGCCGACGAGCAGTGCGGCGGCCGACGCCATGGCGGAGGCGTCGAGCGGCCTGAACGACCAGCCCACCGCGCCGGACTCGAGCGCGGGGCGTACCGGCGACTCGAGCAACAGATAGGCGTAGCGTCGACCGTGCGCGCTGTTGCGCGCGTGGAAGTCGTCGGCCACCGGCTGGCACCACTGCACCGCGATGTCGTGGGGCAGGTAGCGGTTGGTGCCGCGCACCCAGGAGAAGGGCTCGCGCCGTACGTCCACGTCGAGGTGCACGACCTGGTTCAGCGCATGCACGCCGGCGTCGGTGCGCCCGGCGCACACGGTGGCGACCGGGCGGTCGGCAAACGCGGTCAGCGCCGCTTCCAGGCGATCCTGAACCGTCTTTCCGCTGGGTTGGCTCTGCCAACCCTGGTAGGCCTGGCCGCGGTAGCTGACGCCCAGGGCCAGCCTCATCGACTGCCGCTCAAGCCAGGTTGTTCAGCATGCCCTGCGCTTTGCTCTTCAGCGTGCCGTTGGCCTTGGCAACGACTTCCTGCAGCAGGTCGCGCGCACCTTCCATGTCGCCGATCTGGCGGAACTCCTCGGCCAGTTCGAGCTTGCGGGCCAGGGGGTCGCCGTCGGCGCCGTCAGGATCGTCGAAGCTGATGCTCGACAGATCGTCATCGGGCTCGGACGCCGAAGACCGCGCCGCCGGCGCGCCGCTCGGCGACGGCTCGAGGTCGAGCGATATGGCGCTGAGGTCGAAATCCATCGCGAAGTCGCTGTTCGTCGCAGCCGCCGTCGCGGGGGCCGCCGGCCGAGACACGGGCGGCAGGTCCGGCACGGCATCGAAGGTCGGCAAGCTGTCGGGCTCGGGCTCGGGCTCACGCGGCAGGGGCTGCGTGGCGGTCATCGGTGCCGGCGCGGGTGCAGGCGGCGCGGGTGAATCGAGGTCGAGATCGAGGTCGAGATCGACCGATCCGCTGTCGACCGCTTCGCGGTGGGCGATCTCGGCATTGACCTTCTCGAACTGCGACGGTGTCGGCAGCACCGACTGCGGCATCGTGCTCGCGCCCAGCGGCTCGGTCACGCGCTCCGCTTCGCCGCTGGCCAGCACCGGGGCCCCGCCGGGCTTGTAGAGGTCGTTGTCGGGATCGATCTGCTGGCCCAGTTCCTGGGCGCGCGCCCAGTCCTCGCCCTCACCGCGGGTCAGCGCGAACAGCTGCGTGGCCAGCAGCTCGAAGCCCTTGGTGTCGCGGCGCTTCGCGTACACCTCGAGCAGCTTGGTGCGGATCGCGAGGCGCTCGGGGTTGCTGCGCATCGCCTCCTTGAGGATCTCCTCGGCCTGCAGGTCGCGGCCGTAAGCGAGGTAGACGTCCGCTTCGGCCACCGGGTCGACGTCGCCGATCGCGTCGAGCTGGCTCAGCGAGTAGCTCATCGACGAGGAGGCGCCGCCTGCGTCGCGCGTGTCGATGCGCTGGCCGCCGCTGGCGCCGAAGAACGAATCCGGCTGCAGCCGGCTTTCGAGGAACGAGGTCTCGCCGCTGTCCTTCCTGGCGCGGTGGGTGAAACGGTAGATGCCGAATCCCGCGAGCAACGCCACGAGCGCGGCACCGATGCCCAGCGCCCACGGGTTGTCGTCGAACATTGCGGCCAGCGCACTCGAGTCCTCGACCGGCTGCACGCTCGGGCGCGCCGCGACGGGGGCGCTGGCGGGCGGCCTGGGTGCGGCGACCGGCGCCGGCGCG
>DASWVR010000221.1:0-13568 GCA_036401155.1 Piscinibacter sp.
GGCGTGGCGCCTCGCGCACCTGCTCGCCGTCGAAGACGGCCCGGCCGGGGTGCTCGCCGCGGCGCGCAACGCGCTGCGCCGCCGCGGCCGGGGAGCGGGGCTCGACTGCTTCCACTGCGCGAGCCTGTGGGTGGCGGCGCCCCTGTCGCTGTGGGTCGCGACGCGCCCGCTCGATGCGCCGATCGTCTGGCTGGCGCTGTCCGGCGCGGCGTGCCTCGGCGAGCGCATCGGATCGCCCGACGTGGTGTTGCAGCCCTTGCCGGAAACGCAGACGGGGGAACAGCATGAGCTGCTGCGGACCAAGACGTAGCGCTGCGGCCGTGCCGCTGGCGATGCCGCCGTCCGCGGCGCGCACGGCGTGGCCGGCCTCCGGTGCGCCGGCGCATGCCGGCCCCGCCGGCACGGTGCTGCTGCGCACCCGCGCTCGCACGCGCCTGTTGGTGCGCGGGCCCGTCAGCGGGCGAGCCTACGAGTTCTCGGCGGACGGGCCGGCGCAAGCGGTGGACTCGCGCGATGCACAAGTGCTGCTGCGCACGCGGCACTTCGTGCGTGCATGACGCGCTTCAGGGCTGCGCCGCCCTGCGCAGCATCGTGTACTTGACGATGCCGGGCGAGAAGCCGTGGATCTCGAGCTGGATCTCATAGCCCAGCCGCTCGTAGAACGGCCTCGCCTGGAAGCTGAACGTCTCGAGGTAGAAGGTCGTGCAGCCGCGTGCCGCCGCGCGTTCCTCGAAGGCCTTCACGAGGCGCGTTCCCATGCCGCCGCGGCGCTGCGCGGGCTCGACCCACAGCTGCTGCAACTCGCAGCAGGCACCCCAGGTGCGGCCCACCGCACCGCCCACCACCGTGCCGTCGGCCGTGCGCGCGAAGCAGCTCAGCGGCTGCACCTCGTGCAGCGGCGCGGCGGCGTCGTTGGATGCGCCCAGGCCTTCGTCGATCACGCGGGCGTCGTCGCGCATCGTCTCGTCGTGCACGGTGATCAAAGGCTGTTCAGCCATGTGTGCTCCTCGCGGCCCTCACCCCGACCCTCTCCCAGCGGGGGAGGAAGCAAGCGCCGTTGTTCCTCATCAAGCGCCCTGACCCCGATCTGCCAGGTGGGCCGTGATGTCCCACTCGCCCCAGCGGCGCACGAGGCGCCCCTCGGCGATCTCGATGATCTCGATGCCGGTGATGCGCGTCGAACGGTGGGTCGGCCCGGCGCCGAGGTAGCGCGTGCGGTTGGTGCCGACGGCCGACCAGCGCACCGCCACGGCGGAACGCGCCTCGTCGATCACCAAGTCGTCAACTTGCGTGCGCAGGTCGGGAAAGGCCTCGAGCATCTTCTCGATGCCACTGGCGAAACCCGCCTTGTCGGATGGCCGCCCCGCGCTGGCACAGTCTTCGAACTGCGGCGCGTGCAGGCGGTCGAAAAGCGCCCAGTCGATGGGCGCGCACCAGAGGCTGATCCATTGCCTCGCGATCTGGTCGAGGTCGGCGCGGGTGGTCATCGGAACTCGTCGGGTTGGAGGTGTCGGTCTTGGCGAGCGCAGTATGCCGCCGCGCCGGCGCCTCCCCCGCCTTGACGAGAAAGGCCGGCCTGCGGGTCGGGCCGGAATTGTCAGGCCCGGCGTTCTGGTCTATGTTCGCCGGGCGACGACAAGCCGTGCCACGCAGCGGCGACCGACGGGCCGGGAGGACACATGGAAAGCATCGACGCACGCCAGGCGTACCTGAAGCGCATCACGCTCGTCACGCCGACGCAGCGCTACCCGCTCGGCGGCGAGCCCGCCACGCCGCCCCCATCACCCACCGCCGCCGACACCGCCGGCGTCAAGCCACCGCGCAAGGTCACGCTCGCCAGCGAGGCGATGCGCTGGACCTACGTGCTGCGCAGCCGCGAACGCTGGAAGGGCGACGACCGCGCCGTGGGCAAGCACGAACGTTCGGCGATCGAGACGATGCACGTCTTCGGCCTGTCGGACACGCAGCTCAAGGAGATCGCCGCCGCCGGCGTGGTGACGGTGGAGATGCCCTTCACCAGCGAGGCCGAGGGCTGGGCCGGCCGCGTGTTTCCGTGGGAGTTCGTGATCGCGAGCGCCACGCGGCGCTTTCGCAGCGGGCGGCGCATCTCGATCGTGCGCCACCTCGACGTGTCCGGCAGGCCGGCCCGCGCCGTGCGCGCGCCGGCGCCGCGGGTGCTGTTCGTGCAGAGCCAGCCCGGCGCGCTGGCCTCGGTCTACCAGCTCGACCCGGAGGCCGAACTGGTGCGCCACGCGCTCGGCCTCGACCACGACGAGGCCGGCCTCCACTGGCGCGTGATCAAGTCGCCTACGCTGGCCGAACTGCAGCAGGTGGTGGCGGCCTACCGCCCCGAGCTGGTCCACATCGCCGGCTGCGACAACCACCAGGGCGTGCGGCTGGTGCGCGAACACGGCGGCGCACGCTCGCGCGTGTGGTTCCGCCGCGGCGCGGACGACGAGAGCCTGCCGGCGGCGGAGTTCCTGGAAACGCCCGACCTCGCGATCGACGGCGTGCTGCTGCGAGCCGACGACGGCAACGTGCGCATCACCTCGCCAGACGAGCTCGGCGCGGCGCTCACGCCGGGGCGGCACGAGCCCTACCTCGTGTGCCTGAACACCTGGAACTCGGCGGCACGCACCGCGCCGCTGCTGCTCGCGCACGGCGTGCTGGCCGCGGTGGGTTTCCAGGATGCGTTCGACGACGCGCTCGCCGAGTACTTCTACGAGGCGCTCTACAGCAACCTGCGCCCGGCCTGGAACCTGCCCGCCGCCTTCGAGCACGCCTGGTCGGCGCTGCACTCGCAACCCGACCTCGGCCCGGGCACCGGCATCGCGCTGTGGGCCCGCGCGCCGTTGATCGCGCGCGCCCAGCCGGCGGCCGCGGCGCCGCGCCTGCGCGCCAAGGGCGAAGGCGTGCAATGCCGCATCAAGCCCAAGAAGGAACTCAACTATTCGGTGCTGCACAACCACGGCCCGCTGTTCGACGAGTTCGAGCTGCGCAACCACCTTCACCCGGACAAGCCGCTGGTGCACGTGCTGGTGGAACTGCACTGCGGCTCGGAGCAGGCGCGTTATGCGAGCGCACTGGTGATCGACGGGCCGCGGCTGCCGCTGATCGAGAAGATCCGCATCCCGCTCACCGCGAGCCTGATGCGCTCCGTGTCCGAAGCGGTGCAGTCGAGCCTGTTCGTCGAGGTGCGCCACGAGGGCCGCACCGTGCTCAAGGACACCTACCCGCTGCGCCTGCTGCCGGTGGACCAGTGGCTCGACAACGCGCACAGCGGCCAGTGGCTGCCGTCGTTCGTGCTGCCGCGCGACCCGGCCGTCGAGGCCGCCATCACCGCGGCGCAGCGCTACGTGCGCGTGATCCGCGACGACCCGACCGCGGGCTTCGAGGGCTACCAGACCGCCGACGCGGCCGACCCCGAGAGCCTGGACCAGGTGGACCTGCAGGTCGAAGCGATCTGGGCCGCGCTGCTGCACGAATGGCAGCTCGGCTACATCAACCCGCCGCCGACCTACGCCGACACGCGAGAAGGCGTGCTGCCGCTCGACTCGCAGCGGCTGCGCACGCCGTCTGCGATCCGCCGCGCCTCCATGGGCACCTGCATCGACCTCGCGCTGCTGTTCGCGGCCTGCCTCGAGCTGGTCGACATCTACCCGGTGATCTTCCTGCTCGAAGGGCATGCGTTGCCGGGCTACTGGCGGCACCACGACTTCCAGGCGCAGTACCGCGACGTGGTCGACCCCGGCGACGCCGAGACGGTGGCCGAAGGGGACGAGCGCCGCAACACCACGCCGGGCGCGCAGTCGGTACCGTGGAAGGTGGGCAAGTCGGGCTACCGCGAGCTGCGCAAGCAGATCCGCGCCGGCCGGCTCGTGCCATTGGAAACCGTGCGGCTCACCGAGCACGCGAGTTTTCGCGAAGCGATGCGCGCGGGCATCGAGGCGCTGTCGGACGAGAGCGATTTCGATTCGGTGCTCGACATCGTGACGGCGCGGCGGCCGCACAACGTGACGCCGCTGCCGATCCTGGGAGAGTTGGGATGAAACACCTGCGCCACCCCCGCCCGTTCGGCCTGAGCTTGTCGAAGGCCCCGCGCCATCCCCCGCCCGTTCGGCCTGAGCTTGTCGAAGGCCTCGCTCCGTGGTCGCGCATCGCGCAAAGCCCACAGGAGCAACCCACATGAGCGCCGTGCCCATCGACATCTGGGACGAAGCCAACCAGCGCGTCGGCCTCGACGAACCCCAAGGCCCGCCGCTGCGCCTGCCGATCCAGTCGCGCCGGCGGCGCAGCTACAGCGCCGAGATGGGTGACCGGCGTGCGCACCTGCACCTCGTCGACGACGACGGCCTGCGCCGCTGGATCTACGAGCCGCCGGCGGCCGAGCAGTTGCGCCGGCGCGCGAGCCGCGCCCACATCGCGCGCTCGGGCGACGTGCTGCGCAGCTTCAGCTACCTCGACAGCAGTCAGGCCGACCGCGGCCCCAACCAGGTGACGCAGGCGCTGACGGCGCTCGACGCGCGCCTCACGCCGAACCAGGGCCTGCGCCGCTGGGACGGCCAGCAGTGGGTGCCCGATGCGGCGCCATCGCTCGCGGGCAAGACCCTGCTGCTGGTGCACGGCACCTTCAGCAACAGCGACATGTTCCTGACGCAATGGGGCGCCACGCCTGAAGGCCGGCAGCTATGGCAGGACCTGCGCGCGCGCTACAAGAACATCCTCGTGTTCGACCACCCCACGCTGTCGGTCGCGCCGTGGATCAACGCACTCGACCTGCACACCGCGCTGCGCAACGTGACCGGCCGCATCGACGTGCTCTCGCACAGCCGCGGCGGGCTGGTCGTCTCGTGGTGGCTGCGCCTCACGCCCTCGCGCGCCGACCGCGTGATCTTCGTCGGCTCGCCGCTCGACGGTACCAGCCTCGCGTCGCCCTACCGGCTGCGTGCCGCGCTCGACCACCTGGCCACGATCGCCGACCTGCTGGCCGCCGGCGGCGAGGCGCTCGCCACCGTGGCGCCGATCGCCGCCGGCGCGGCCGGCCTCGCCAAGATCTTCGGCCGCGTGCTCAAGCTCGGCTCGAGCCTGCCGCTGGTCGACGCCGCGGTGGCGATGGTCCCGGGGCTCGCGTCGCAGCAGCGCACCAACAACAACGCCGAAACGCGCTGCCTGTTCGCCGAGAAGTGGCTCAGCGCGCCGACCTTCTCGGCCGTGGCCGCGAACTTCGAGCCGAGCACGACGGCGCCGCTGTGGCGGGTGTGGGACCGCCTGAAGAACGCCGGCGCGCAAGCAGTGGCGGGCGCCGCCGACATGGTGTTCGACGGACCCAACGATCTGGTGGTCGATACGGCGGCGATGAACTTCCTGGGTCCGCATCAGGCGGTGCTCCCTGCCGACCTCCTCGATCTCGGAAACGGCAACACCTATCACACGACGTATTTCCAGGACACGCGGGTCACGGCGTTTCTCGATCAGCGGCTGCGTTGAGCACCCGCAAGCCGCGGATCCGAGCGCGCCGGAGCGCGCTCCATGGCGCGGCGAAAGCCTCTCGGGCCATGGTTCCGGGGTGGCCCGTTCGGTTCGGCCGCAGTGGCTCCTTTGGGCGATGGCGCGTGAGCGCCGCGACGCGAGACTCCCGCTCTCGTTCAACGTCCCACAAGGAACCTTCCGTGAAAACCCACTTCCTTCTTCCGCTCGCCACCGCCGCCGCCCTCTTGCTCGGCAGCGCACCCGTCCACGCGAGCAACGCCGACCTGGCGACGGACCTCGCCCGCATCCGCCAGGCAACAGCGAAGTTCCGCGACATCAACGTCGCGTTCGCCGAGGGCTATGTGATGCCGGGGGCGCACTGCGTCTCCGCGGCGGCCGAGGGTGAACCGAAGCAGCTCGGCGCGATGGGCGTGCACATCGTTCGCCCGGACCTGCTGGGCATCACGGCGATGGCCCCGCGCGTCAACGGCGTGGGCACGCACACCGACTTCACGCGCCCGTCGGTGCTCGTCTACGAACCGCAGCCGAACGGCGGCTACGAGCTGGTCGCCGTCGAAAACATCATCTTCGCCCAGGCCTGGCACGCGGCGGGCAACCTGAAGCGGCCGGCATTCCACGGCAACGAGTACTACACGGTCATCGACAACCCGCTGACGCCGAGCGACGAAGCGCACGGCTTCGAGCCGCACTACGAGCTGCACATCTGGCTCTACCGCGAAAACCCCGCGGGGATGTTCATGCCCTTCAATGTGCGCACGCAGTGCCCGGCCGCGCACCACTGATGCGGTCGTGGGCCGGGCCGCGGCCTCAGCGGCGGCAGGCCCAGTTCTCGGCACGCTCGACGTCGCCCGACCCCTTGTAGCGCGCCACCGACGGATACGGGCACAGCGGGCGGGTGCGGTCGGGCGCCCACGCGGCGGGCACTTCGGGGTTCACGCCGCCCGGGTTGCCCGGGCCGCGCGCGCTGGCGACGATGGCCGCGGGCGCCTGGCCCTGCTCCACCCACTGCACCAGCGGTGTCAGGTAGTCGGCCTGGTCGGTGGCCGGGCCGCCGGCGCAGTGGCCCATGCCGGGAACGCGGAACAGGCGCACGAAGTCGCTGGCCGCGCCCGGCGTGTGGCGCTCGACACCCCGCACGAACTGCTCGGTGTCGGACACCGAGAAGATCGGGTCGGAGACGCCGTGGTAGAGCACGATCTTGCCGCCGCGACCGCGCACGGCGGACATGTCGTGCGGGTTCGGCGGCGTCATGAAGCTCATCGCCGACTCGGTGTAGACGGCGTTGGTCGCATCAAGCTCGGCCAGCGTGGCGCCGATGTCCAGGTTGAGCGAAAAGGCCGGGCCGTTGCTCAGCGGCAGCGTGGACGGCGGCACCTTGAAGATCGTGCCCACGGCGCCGGAGTCGAGCACCAGCGGCGCGGTGAACTCCCAGAACGGGATGCCGCCGCCGGCGAGGCCGGGGTCGAACGGGAAGTCGGCGTAGAAGCGCTCGCCGTTGTCCACGTTGGCGCCCTTGAAGATCGGCCAGAGCGCGATCTTCTGCTGCAGCGTGAGGCAGCTGCCGTCGCGGGCGCCCGGGCAGGTGGGCACGTCGCGCATGAAGTTGAAGCGCCGCTGGCAGGCGTCGGTGTCCTGCACGATGCCGTCGGCGGCGCCGTCGAGCGCGTCGCAGCGCTCCAGCACCTTGGCGGCCACCGTCGCGCGCTCGGCATTCGTGAATGCGGTCTGCAGGCCGGCCGATGTCGACGGGTCGCCGGTGGCGACACTCGCGTAGCGCTGCGCGCCGAAGATGTTCGCCAGCGCCGCCAGCGGCAGGTTGTAGCCCGGCGCACCGGCGAGGAAGCCGTCGTAGTCGTCTGCGTAGCGCGCGGCGGCCACCAGCGTGTGGCGCCCGCCGTTGGAGCAGCCGCCGAAGTACGAGCGGTCCGGCCCCTTGCCGTAGGCGTTGGCGATCAGCGCCTTGGCCATCGGCGTGAGCTTGCCGACGGCCTGGTAGCCGTAGTCCAGCCGTGCCTGAGGGTCCAGTCCGAACGAAGGGCCGTAGGAGCCCGGGTGGCCGGCGTCGGAACTGAGCACCGCGAAGCCCTGCGCGAGCGCGTGCGTCAGCGGCCCGCCGCCGGTCGCGCCGGTGGCCGGAACGACGCTGCCGTCGATGCCGCCGTTGCCCTGGTGGTAGAAGCGGCCGCTCCACTGCAGCGGCAGCCGCATCTCGAAGCCGATGGCATAGGGCCGGCCGTCCACCGGACTCACACGCTCGTGCATGCGGCCGGTGACGCGGCAATGCGCGGCCACCGGCTGCCCGCCGACCATGAGCGCGCCGACCGGGACCGTGGTGGCGGCCGTGATGACGGTGTCGGGGAGCGCGATCGCGGCCAGTGCCTCGCAGCTGCCCAGCAATGCGCCGGGCGAGGCCGGCGGCAGCTGCGGCAACTCGGCGGCGCCCGCCTGCCATGCGGCCACGCCGAGCGCGGCGAGGGCGATACTGCGGGCGGCGCGGTGGCACGGTGTGCGGCTCATCGTGTGTCTCCTGGCAGTGGACTGATAGATATCGTACTTATCCATCTCGGTGCCAGAACTGCGGGGTTTCCCTCTGTCGACGATGCGAGAACGATAAAGAAGATTACCGATTCATGACGACCCGCAAGACTGTCATCTCCGCCGCGGAGCGCACGCCGCAGGCGCGCCTCACCGAGGCCGGCATGCATGCCATCGTCGGCTACCAGCTGGCGCAGGCGGCCATCCTGACGAACCAGGTGTTCGACGAGCGCGTGGGACGCCGCGGCGGGCTGCGCCGCGTCGAGTTCACGATCCTGGCGCTGATACAGGGCAACCCAGATGTCACCGCGCGCCAGCTCGCCCGCGCGCTGGACGTGACGCCGCCCAACATCGCAACGTGGATCGACCGCCTGGAGTCTCGCGGGCTGGTGGTCCGCAACCGCAGCGACAGCGACGCCCGCGTGCAGCACATCCGCGTCACGCGCGCCGGCTCGGCGCTGGTGGACAGCTCGGTGCAGCAGCTGCTGGAGGGCGAGCAGGCGGCGCTGTCGTCATTGAGCGCGGCCGAGCGCGCCATGCTGGTGGAGCTTCTGCACAAGGTGGCCCTGTCACGCCGGCGCAGCGAGGCGTGAACGCCCGGGCTGCCCTTGCGCTGGCGCAACGCGCGGCGTGATGTACGGCCTAAGTTGTGTTCACGAGCAACCCACTTCGAGGTGAACGTATGAACAAGGATCAAGTCGCGGGCGCCGTCAAGCAAGCCGCGGGCAAGGTGCAGCAGAAGGCCGGCAAGATCATCGGCAATCCAAAGCAGGAGGCCAAGGGACTCGTGAAGAAGGTCGAAGGAAAGGTGCAGCAGTTGGTCGGCGATGCGAAGGAGAAGCTGACGGACGCCAGGCACGCCTTGAAGGACGCCAGAAAGTAGTGCTGATCGGCGCGCAGGCCAGCCGACGCCCTCGCGAAGCCGGTCTGCACCGCGTGCCCACCGAGGTCAGCGCTCGTCGACATGGCGCGCGGAGCCGCAAGCAGCGGCACGCGAATGGCTGACCGATGCACTCGGGCGGGTGGCCGGTGCCATCATGGCGCCGGCGCCTTTGCAGAATGAGTGCGAGATCGCACTGCCATCTGGATCGCGAGCGTCGTGACGGAGCCGTAGAAGGTGTTGCAGCAACCCCTGTCCCGGCCGATCCTGTGGATTGCGGTGCCACTTTGTTATTTCGCGGGCGCGAAGCTGGGCGTGTGGGCCACGGCCATGCCGGACGGCATCTCGATCCTGTGGCCGCCCAACGCGGTGCTGCTGACCGCGATGCTGCTCTCGCGCGGACGCGACGTCGCGATCATCGCGCTGCTGGGCGTGGCGGCGGAGGTGGCGGCCGACCTGCCCACCTTCACGCTGGCCGAGGCGCTGGTCTTCGGCGTGACGAATGCCGTCGAGTGCCTGGTCGCCAGCCACCTGCTGAAGGCCTGGGGTTTCGATCCTCGACTGGGGCGCCTGGCCGACCTGCGCAAGTTCGTTCTCGCCGGCCCGCTGATCGCGGCGCTCCTGGCGGCCGCCCTCGGCGGGGCGGCCTACTGGCAGCTCAGGCCCGGCAGCACCAGCTACCTCGAGTTCGTGCGCGTGTGGTGGATGGGCGATGCCCTGGGCTTGCTCATCTTCACGCCGCCCTTGCTGACCCTGGCCGCCGGCTGGCACGAGCAGGCCGGCGTGCGGCCCGCGGCGCCCGTGCGCGCGGCCGACCTGGCGGTGCTCGCGCTGGGTGTCGCGCTGGTCGTGATGCTGCTGTTCCCGCAGTGGCCGCGGCTCGCGGGGGTCACCGTGGCGCCGGTGCTGGTCATCCCCTGCGTGGTCTACCTGGCCGCGCGCTTCGACGTGCGGGTGGTGAGCGGCGCCGTCGCCGTGGCCGGCATCGCCATCGCCTACGCCACCTCGCACGGGCGCCATCCGTTCGGCGAGCTGCCGCTCGGCGAATCGTCGCAGCGGGCGCAGGAGTTCATCCTCGCGATGAGCCTGCTCGCGCTCAGCGTGGTCGCGCTGCTGCGCCAGCTGCGCGAGCGGCAGCAGGAGCTGCGCCTGGCCAACGAACGCCTGGACGAGTTCAACCGCCGCCTCGAGGAGCGGGTTGCGGAACGCACTGCCCAACTCGACGCGACGAACCGCCAGCTCGAACATCTCGCCATGACCGACGTGCTGACATCGCTGGCCAACCGGCGGGCCTGGTTCATCGCCGCCCGGGGCGCCGTCGACAACGCCCTGCGCCATGCGCGCCCGTTGGCCATCGTGATGATCGACGTGGACCACTTCAAGTCGGTGAACGACAAGCGCGGGCACGCCGCCGGCGACGCGGTGCTGCGGCATGTCGCGGCGACGCTGCAGGCCGTCGTGCGCACCGGCGACGTGCTGGCCCGCTATGGCGGCGAGGAGTTCGTCCTGCTGGCGCCAGAGACCGACCTGGCCAGCGCGGTGGCGCTGGCCACGCGCATGCGCGAGGCGCTGCACGAGCGCGCCGCGGCGGTCGAGGGCTCATTCCTGCCCGTGACCGCCAGCTTCGGCGTGACCGTCCTGGGTGGGCGCGAGGACAGTCTGGACCGGCTCGTGCATCGCGCCGATGCCGCGCTCTACCAGGCGAAGATGGCCGGCCGCGACCGCGTCAGCGCGCTTGCGCCGGAGTCGAACGGCACCGCCGTGCCGACCCCATCGATGCGCGAATGACGCGGCCGATCAGGCCGGCTCGAAGCGCCAGCGCAGCGTCGCGTCGGCCTGGCCGCCACCGGCGGCCGGCAGGCGCACGCGATCCTCGCCGCCGGCACTGAGGTTCGACAGGCGCTGCTGGATCCACGAGCCGGCCTCCATCCAGCGCAGCGAGATCGGTCCTTCCTGACGCCGGGCAGAGCGGCCCTTTTCGCTGCGCACCTGCACGCCCGGCGCCGAATCCACCGCCATCACCTGGGTCCACAGCCGGCCGTTGCGCTGGTCCAGCACGACTTGCAGCAGGGGGCACAGCGCGGCGTCGCGGCGCGTTTGCTGCGCCTGCGGCGTCTCGGTGTAGGGCACGCTGCCCTGCACGTCCTCGAACCGACCTTCGACCCGGCCTTCGATCTTCAGCGTCGTTTCGAGCCGGCAGCCGGGGCGCCCCCTGAACATCAGGTACGGCGTCTCGATCGCCTCCTCCGGCTCATCGACGCCGCCGCCGGCCGTGCGCCGCGCCTCGGCCCGGCAGGTCTCGCGGGCCTGGACCGGTTGGCGCTCGCAAGCCGCAGCGGCTTCGCCGTAGGTCCGCAGCCTGCCGCGCGTGGCGGGGTCGCCGCCGCCCACCTGGGCGGCGCTGAAGGCCGACGCCTCGCGCATCAGGCACTCGCGGTCCTGGCCGCACTGGGCCATCATCTGCCGGGCGCGCGCCTGCATCGCGGCCAGGTCGGGCACGGCGGCCGGCGCGGCGCCGACCCTGGCCTGCGCCGCGTGCATGCGTTGCTGGCTGCGCTGCGCCCGTTCAAGCTGGCGCTTGCCGTCCTCGGGGTCCAGCGGGTTGTTCATCGTCGGGGTGCCGTCGGAATGCAGCACCGCGGTCAGCGTCAACTGCTGCACGAGCTTGCCCCACCCCTGTTCGACGCCCTGCTGCACGGCGCCGTCGCGCCGGACGTCGATGTCGATCTTCAACCGGCGCGCGGTGTCGGCGGCCGCCGGGTCCGCGGCGCAGAGGATCACGAGCGCCAGCGCCAGGAGTGGCCGTGTGGCCGGCCGGCCATGTTGGTGGGGTTCCATGTCGATGTGGGAGGTGGGGGTTGCGAAGCCCGCCATG
The DNA here is from genome assembly GCA_036401155.1 of Piscinibacter sp. Lineage (GTDB taxonomy): Bacteria > Pseudomonadota > Gammaproteobacteria > Burkholderiales > Burkholderiaceae_C > Albitalea. The sequence continues at coordinate 11,781 of DASWVR010000221.1, forward strand.
GTGCCGAGACCGCTGGGCCACGACATCGCCCGAAAGAGTCATGCCCGCAACGCAAAGGAGCCATGGCTCCGGTGACCTGCCAAGCGGCCCTTCGACAAGCTCAGGGCGAACGGGAGTTTTCGTGTGTTCGCTGCCGCGCGGACCTTCGACAAGTTCAGGGCGAATGGGCTGCTGTGCAGACGCCCTGCCTTGACACTGGGGTTGGAGCGCTCTGTGGAGAAGTCACCTCACCCTCTGCCCGCAGGGTCCCACAAGGCGCGCAGCCCCCGGTCCGCGCGCGGCAGCAGCGTCGGCGTGATCGCTTCGAGCGGCGCGAGCAGGCCCTCCAGATCGTCCGCGCCGAACTTCACCGCACCCGCTGCATCGTGCCCCAACACGCCGTCCGCGAGCGCGGCCTTGCGCGCCTGCAGCGCGAGCATGCGCTCCTCGATGCCGCCCTCGACGACCAGCTTGTAGACGAACACCGGCTGGTCCTGGCCGATGCGGTGCGCGCGGTCGGTGGCCTGCTGCTCGACGGCCGGGTTCCACCACGGGTCGACGTGGATCACCGTGTCGGCCGCGGTGAGGTTCAGGCCGACGCCGCCAGCCTTCAGGCTCACGAGCAGGATCGGTACCTCCTTGTGCTGGAAGCGCCGCACCACCTCGCCGCGCGCGCGCACCGGCGTGTCGCCGGTCAGCACGAGGCATGGCAGGTCGAGCGCGATCAGTTCCTCGTGCACCAGCGTCAGCATCTCGGTGAACTGCGAGAACACCAGCACGCGCCGGCCTTCGTCGACCAGCTCGGGCAGCATGTCGCGCAGCAGTTCCATCTTCGCGCGCTCCATCGTGGGCGGCGTGGCCGCGCCTTTGACCAGGCGCGGGTCGCAGCACACCTGGCGCAGCTTGAGCAGCGCATCGAGCACGGCGATCTGCGCGCCGGCGAAACCCTTGCGCTGCAGCACGCGGCGCACCTGCTTGTCGGCCGCGAGGCGCACGCTTTCATACAGCGCGCGCTGCTTGCCCTGCAGCTGCACGCGGCGGATCACCTCGGTCTTCGGCGGCAGTTCGCTCGCCACGTCCTGCTTGCGCCGGCGCAGGATGAACGGCCGCACCCGCTGCGCGAGCAGCTGCGCACGCAGCGACTCGCCGCCCTCCTCGATCGGCTTGCGCCACTGGCGCACGAAGCTGCGCGCATCGCCGAGAAAGCCCGGCATCAGCAGGCCGAAGTGCGACCACAGCTCGCCCAGGTGGTTCTCCAGCGGCGTGCCGGTCACGCACAGCCGGTGGCGCGCGTTCAATCGCCGCAGCGCCCGCGCCGAGCGGCTGGCGGCGTTTTTCACCATCTGCGCCTCGTCGAGGATCAGCAGGTGCCAGGGCTGCGCCTGCAGCGCCTCGATGTCGCGCCACAGCAGCGGGTAGGTCGTGAACACCACGTCGTGCTCGGCGATGCGCTCGAACTGGCGCGAGCGGCCCGCACCCTGCAAGGTCAGCACGCGCAGCGAGGGCGCGATGCGGGCGGCCTCGGCCTGCCAGTTGGCGATCAGTGAGGTCGGCAGCACCACCAGCGCCGGCCGGTCGAACCGGCCGGATTGCTGCTCGATCAGCAGATGCGCCAGCACCTGCGCCGTCTTGCCGAGGCCCATGTCGTCGGCCAGGATGCCGGCAAGCCGATGTTCGCGCAGATACTGCAGCCAGGCCACGCCGTCGAGCTGGTAGGCGCGCAGTGCGAGGCCCAGGCCGGCCGGTGCCGCCACAGCCGACGGGCTGCCGGCGGCGCGCAGCCGCTGCGCGAGCGCGGCGAGGCCGGCG
>DASWVR010000222.1:0-5734 GCA_036401155.1 Piscinibacter sp.
CGGCCTGCGCGGACGGCGCGGGCGCGTCGGTGCGGTCGGCGCTTTCCGTGGGCGCGCTGTCGCCGCCGCCGCCGCAGCCGAGCAGCACGGCGCCGAGCCATGGGAGCACGGCGCGGCACAGGGACCGGAATGGGAACATGCAAGACATGCGCCCAGCCTACGCATGGCCCCGCCCACCAGGGTAATGAGAGGTAAACGCCGCGGGCGCTGCGCCGCCAGGCGTGACATCCATCACGCTTGGATTGTGCGGAATCGGCCGCCGTGACGGCGTCTGCTGAGTGAGCGCTGGCAACCGAGCGCGCCGTGCTGCATCATGCGAATGCATTTGTACGCCTTCGGATTCTCGATGACCCCCACCCTCCACAGGTTCGCCCTCCGGGCGCTCGCCGGCGCGCTGGCGCTGACGGTTGCGTGCGCCGCCTGGGGCCAGGCGGCCGTCCCCCGCGCTGACACGGTCAAGCGCCTGCGGGTGGTCGGCGGCCTGGCGGGCGTCAACCAGTACACGCGCCAGGAGGAACCGTTCTGGACCAAGGAGCTGCCGCGGCTGACCGGCGGCAAGGTCAGCGCCGAAATCGTGCCCTTCGACCGCGCGGGCATCCGCGGGCAGGAGATGCTGCGCCTGATGCAGCTCGGCGTGGTGCCCTTCGGCACCGCGCTGCTGAGCCTGTCGGCGGCGCAGGAGCCGGTGTTCGCCGCGCCCGACCTGGCGGGGCTCAGCCCCGACATCAAGACCGCGCGCAACGTCGTGTCGGCATTCCGCCCCTATCTGGAGAAGACGCTGCGCGAGCGCCACGGCATCGAGCTGCTGGCGGTCTACGCCTACCCGGCGCAAGTGGTGTTCTGCAACAAGCCCTTCGCGAGCCTGGCCGACCTCAACGGGCGGCGCACGCGCATCTCGAGCCCGCCGCAGGCCGACCTGGTCGAGGCGCTGGGCGGTGTGCCGGTGCAGACCGGCTTCGCGGAGATCATGGCCAACATGAAGAGCGGCAACATCGAATGCGTGGTCACCGGCACGATGTCGGGCAACACGATCGGCCTGCCCGAGGTGACGACCCACGTGCACTCGATGGCGATCAACTGGGGCTTGTCTGTCTTCGGGGCCAATGCCGGCGCCTGGAACGCGCTTCCGCCCGAGCTGCGCGACACGCTTCGCCGCGAGCTGCCGCGGCTGGAACAGGCGATCTGGGCCGAAGCCGAACGCGAGACCGGCGACGGCATCGCCTGCAACACCGGCCACCCGTCCTGTGTGGACGGCCGCAAGGGCACGATGGTCGAGGTCAAACCTTCACCCACCGACGACGCGCGACGCCGCACCATCTTCGCCGGCACCGTGTTGAAGCGATGGGTGCACCGCTGCGGGGCGCAATGTGCCGAGGTCTGGAACGAGACGATCGGTCCCGCCGTCGGCATCGAGGCGCGCGCCCGCTAGGGCGGCCCGGGTTCAGGGAGCGGTGACCCACGCCATGGCGCTTTCACGTCGAGTCCAGGCCGGCATCTGGGGCGTCGCGACGCTGTTCGTCGTGGCGGTGGCGGCGGCTGCGTCGAACCTGATCACGCGCAGCGAGAGCGACGCGATCGCCGACGGCGAAGGCCGCGCCGCGCGTTTCGTCAGCGGCGCCGAGGCCGCGCTCAACCGCATGATGCTCAGCGTGGACGTGCTGCTTGCCGGCACCGACTCGCTGCTGCGTCCGGCCGTGCGCGGCGACGGCACGCTGGACGCGGTGCTGGCCAACCGCCTGCTGCTCGAGATGACCAGCCGCAACCTGCTGGTGCGCGACGTGGCCGTGCTCGCGCCCGACGGGTCGGTGCTGGCCGCGGCGCAAAGCAACAGCCAGCGCATGGGCGTGGACCTGCCCAAGGGATTCGCCGCCGACGTGCTGGCGCAGCCGGCGCCGCAGATGGCGATCAGCGCGCCGGTGGTGAACTTCGCGACCTCCGAACGCGTGGTCTATTTCGCGCGGCCGCTGCGCCTGCCCGGGGGACAGCCGACGATCGCCGTGGGTGAGGTGCCGGTGTCGCTGATCGGCACGGTGCTGGCGCAGGCGATCGAGATCCCGGGCCTGCTTGCCACCTTCGAGCGCGAGGATGGGCAGTTGCTCGCCAGCGTGCCCCCCGACGAGCGGCTGATGGGCCAGAAGCTGACGCCGCCGCTGGACTCGCGCATCGCCACCGGTGCGGCCATGCGCATGGGCAGCCGCCTGGGCGGCGCGTCGGCGATCGTGGTCGCGCGGCCGACGCTGTACCGCTCGCTGCTGGTGGCCGGCAGCATTCCGCTCGAGTCGGCGCTCGCCGAACACCGCGATGCGCGGCGCGGCATCCTGCGCATCGCCGCCGCCTTCATCGTGATGATCCTCGCGGTGGGTGGCCTGACCCATTGGCAGCTGGCGCGCCTGGCGCGCGCCCGCGCCGAGATCTCCACCGCCAAGACCACCCTCGACCAGGCGCTCGGCTCGATGGCCGACGGCTTTCTGCTGTGCGACGCGCAGGACCGGGTGGTCGCCTGGAATCGCCGCTACCTCGAGATCTTCCCCTGGGTGCGCGACGCGATCGCGCCGGGCGTGCCGTTCGAGCGGCTGGTGGAACTGGTGGCGCCGGCGATGGCGCCCGGCGGCAGCGCGGCCGACCGGCGGGCCTGGGTCGACCGCCGCATGGCGATCCACCGCAGCGGCCACGGCATGTACGAGCAGGAGCTGGCGCACGGCATGGTGGTGCACGCGATCGAGCGCCGCACGCCCGACGGCGGCGTGGTCAGCGTGACGCGCGACGTGACCGCCGCCGAGCGGGCGCTCGCGCGCGCCAAGGCCGCGGCGGAGGCGGCCAACGAATCGAAGTCGCAGTTCCTCGCCGCCATGAGCCACGAGATCCGCACCCCGCTGAACGGCGTGCTGGGCATGAACGGCCTGCTGCTGAACACCTCGCTGACACCCGAGCAGCGGCGCTTCGCCGAGCTGATCCGCAGCTCGGGGCAGACGCTGCTGACGGTCATCAACGACATCCTCGACCTGGCGAAGATCGAAGCCGGCCGCATGGAACTGGAGATCACCGAGTTCGACCCGGCGAACACGCTCGACGAGGTGGTCTCGCTGCTGGCCGTGCGCGCGCAGGCCAAGGGGCTGACGCTGAACCTGCGCCTGCCGCCCGACTTGCCGCCCGCGCTGCTGGGTGACCCGAGCCGGCTGCGCCAGGTGCTGTTCAACCTGATCGGCAACGCGCTCAAGTTCACCGAACACGGCCATGTCGACGTCGAGGCGCTGCACCGCGCCCTGCCCGACGACAAGGTCGAGCTCACCATCACCGTGCGCGACACCGGCATCGGCATCGCCGCCGAGGCGATGCCCAAGCTGTTCGACCGCTTCATGCAGGCCGATACGACGACCTCCCGGCGTTATGGGGGCACCGGGCTCGGCCTCGCCATCAGCCGCGAGATCGTCGACCTGATGGGTGGGCGCATCGAGGTGGAAAGCGCGATCGGCGTCGGCAGCACCTTCAAGATCGTCGTGCCGATGACGCGCGGCGACGGCTCGTCCCTGGCCGAGGCGCAGACGACGATGGCCGCCGCTGCGGAGATGGGCGGGTTGCGCATCCTGGTGGCCGAGGACAACGGCGTGAACCAGATCCTGATCAAGGCGCTGCTCGACCAGATGGGCCACTATTGCGACATCGTCGCCAATGGCGTCGAGGCGGTGCGGCAGGTGCAGAACGGCGGCTACGACCTCGTGCTCATGGACATCCAGATGCCCGAGATGGACGGCGAGGCCGCCACGCGCGCGATCCGTGCGCTGCCCCACGGGCTCGGCAACATCCCGATCATCGCCATGACCGCCAACGCGATGGTCGAACACCGCGAGGCCTACCTCGCCAGCGGCATGGACGACTACGTCTCCAAGCCGATCAGCACGCGCATGCTGGCCGCCGCCATCGCGCGCGTGATGGTCACCTTGTGAGCCGCCTCGGCACACCTTAGCGCGCGCGAAGCCCGAGGGCTCGGCTACCCGAGCAGGCGGGCGATCACCTCGAGCAGCTGTTCGGCAGGCACCGGCTTGACCAGGTGCTCGTCGAAGTGCGTGGCCATCGCGCGCGCGCGATCGGGCTCTCGCCCGTAGCCGGTCAGCGCCACCAGCTTCACGCCCTGCAGCCGGGGGGCGGCACGCAGCCGTACCGCGAGTTCATAGCCGTCCATGCCGGGCAGGCCGATGTCGAGCAGGGCGATGTCGGGGCGGAAGCTGTCGGCCACGGCGAGCGCGGACGGCCCGTCCGGCGCGACCTGCACCTCATGCCCCGCCTCCTGCAGCAGCAATCGCAGCATCTCGCTCGCATCGGCGTTGTCGTCGACGAGCAGGATGCGCCCGCCCGACTCGAGCGGCGGCGAAACGGTGGGCGACTCGCGTGGCGGCGCGACCTGCGCCGCCGCGGCCGGCAGGCGCACCGTGAAGCGGGCGCCGCGCCCCGGTCCGTCGCTCTCGGCCTGCACGCTGCCGCCGTGCAGCTGCACCAGCGTGCGCACGATCGCCAGCCCCAGGCCCAGCCCGCCGGCGTGTCGGTCCATGCCCTGTTCGCCCTGCGTGAACAGGTCGAACACGTGCGGCAGCAGCTCGGGGTCGATGCCGCTGCCGGCGTCCTCGACCACGATCTCGACCTCGCCGTCGCGCCGCCGCAGGTGCAGCCCGATGTGGCCGTCGCCCGGCGTGAACTTGGCCGCATTGGTGAGCAGGTTGGACAGCACCTGCGCCAGCCGCACCGGATCGCCGTCGACGAACACCGGCTCGTCCGGCAGCTCCACCTGCACCGGCTGGGAGCGCCGCTCCATCGCCGGCTGGGTGAGTTCGAGCGCACGTTCCACGGCCGCCTTCATGTCGACGCGTTCCCGATCGATCTGGATCTTGCCGCGCGCGATGCGCGACACGTCGAGCAGGTCGTCGACGAGGCGCCTCAGGTGCGCCACCTGCCGCTCGATGATGCGCCGCTCCATCGCCGACTCGTCGCCGCCGCGGCGCGCCATCAGGTGCAGCGCCGTCACGATCGGCGCCAGCGGGTTGCGCAACTCGTGGCCCAGCATCGCGAGGAACTCGTCCTTGACGCGGTTGGCGGTTTCGGCCTGGCTGCGCGCGGCCTGCGCGTCGGCATAGAGCCGCGCGTTGTCGAGTGCGAGCGCGGCGCGCTGGGCAAGCTCGACCAGCAACGCGCAATCGTCGGGGCTGAACTCGCGAGCCGACTCCGCCTGCAGGGCGGCCAGCGCGCCCAGCGTGCGCCCGCGCGCCACCAGCGGCACGATGAAATACGAGCGCATGCCGATGGCCTGCGCGAAGGTCAGCACGTCGCGGTCGCGCACGCGGTCGAAATCGGCGGGCGGATCGAAGCGCGCCAGGTGCGAGCGGCCGGTCGCCACGGTCCAGGCCATCGAGCCGGGCGTCTCGGGCGCGGCGCGCAGCCGCTGCACGAGTTCGGCGCCGATGCGCGACTTCACCGGGTCGGAGTGGTGTGTCAGCGCGCGCTGCAGCTGGCCCTCGGCATCGACCAGGTCGACCCGGCACCAGTCGGCGATGCTCGGCACGACGATCGAGGCGATCGCCTCCAGCGTGGCGTGCGGCTGCAGCGAGCGCGAGAGCACCGCGCCGGCCGAGGCCAGCTGCTCGAGCCGCCGCCGCGCCTGCTCGGCGCCGCTGCGCGCGCTGCGTTCGGCCGCCAGCAGACGCTCGCGTTCGGCTTCGTCGCGGGCCCGCTGCTCGGCCGATGC
>DASWVR010000223.1:0-2198 GCA_036401155.1 Piscinibacter sp.
TGGCTGCTGATTGCGGCGTGGACGGCGATCACCTTCGTCGGCTACTTCACGCCGATCCGCGAGCTGCTGCCGGCGCTCGCCGCTGGCGCCACCGGGCCGTGGGAGCGCTTCTGGCTGATTTTCTACGGCCTCTTCCTGTACCTGCAGGCGGGCTTCGCACGCGAGGCCGTGTGCCAGCACATGTGCCCGTACTCGCGCTTCCAGGGCGTGATGTTCGACCGCAACACCGCGACCGTCAGCTACGACCTCCGCCGCGGCGAACCGCGGCAGGCGCGCGGCAGGGCCGAGGGCGGCGGCGACTGCATCGACTGCGGCATCTGCGTGGAAGTGTGTCCGACCGGCGTCGACATCCGCGAAGGCCTGCAGCTCGGCTGCATCAACTGCGGCCTGTGCATCGATGCCTGCGACACGGTGATGACGCGCGTCGGCACGCCCACCGGCCTGATCCGCTTCGCGTCGGAGCGCGAACTCGCGGGGGCGGCGGCGGGCGGGCGGGCGCGCCTCGCCGTGTATGGCGGCCTGTCGCTGGCGGTCGTCGCGCTCGGGGCGTGGTCGTTGGGCCAGCGTTCGCTGCTGCAGGTCGACGTGCTGCGCGACCGCGCCGCCCTGCTGCGCGAGACCTCCGCCGGACGGATCGAGAACGCCTATACGCTGAAGCTGAAGAACCTCGACGACGCCGCGCGCGAGTTCGTCGTCGAAGTCAGCGGCGTGCCGGGCATCGAGGTCGTCGGCGAACGCGCGTTCGCGGTCGCGGCGGGCAGCGTGCGCCCGGTGTCGCTGACCCTGTCCGCGCCCGGCGACACGCCGCTGTCGGGCGTGCATCCGATCACCTTCCGCATCGCGGCGGGGCACGACGCGGCGCGCAGCGTGCAGGAGCCGAGCAGCTTCATCCTGCCCTGAGGCGCGGCGCGGTTCGGCTATCATCGGAGGGAGCGTCGCCGTCGTGCGGTGGGCGCGCGACAAGCGGGCGAGCGACATGTCCTCGATCTTCGACATCCTGGCCGAGCAGCGCATCGCCGACGCCATCAGGCGCGGCGACTTCGATCGCCTGCCGGGGGCGGGCCGGCCGCTGGTGTTCGACGACGAGCCCTTCCAGTCGCCCGAGCAGAGGATGGCCAACCGCATCCTCAAGAACGCCGGCTTCGTGCCGCAGGAAGTGCTGCTGCGGCGCGAGATCGCGGCGCTGCGCGAGGCGCTCGCGAACGCCGGGGAAGGCGACGACGGCGATGACACCGAGAAGGCGCACATCCGGCGCCGGCTCGGCATGCTGATCGTCACGCTCGGATCGCTGTTGCGTCGCTGAGGCGGTCCGCTCTTACCCGAGCAGCCGCCGCCGCGTGAGCCCCAGCGCGACCCAGAAGCCGCCGACCCCGTAGGCCGCGAGCACGGCCAGGTGCACCACGATGTGGTCCGGCAGCTTGCCCAGCAGCAGCGGGCGCGCGAGTTCGACGGCATGCGACAGCGGCAGCAGCGAGGCGGCGACCTGCACCGCCGCGGGCAGCTGGTCGGCGGGGAAGAACACGCCGGAGAGCAGCGTCATCGGCGTGATGAAGAGCGTGAAGTAGTACATGAAGAAGTCGTAGCTCGTTGCGACCGCCGTCATCACCAGCCCGAGCGCGCCGAAGCTGAGGCCCACGAGGAAGATCAGCGGCAGCAGCCACAGCACGTAGCGGCTGTCGACGAGACCGAACACGGCGATCACGATGAGGATCGCGACGCCCGACAGCAGCGCCTTCGACGCCGCCCACACCAGTTCCGCGAACACGATGTCGTCGAGCTCCACCGGCGCGTTCATGATGGCATCCCAGGTCCGCTGCACGTGCATGCGCGAGAACGAGGAGTACAGCACCTCGAACGACGCGCTGTTCATCGTCGATGAGCACACCATGCCGGCGGCGAGGAAGCTGATGTAGGACACGCCGCCGATCTCCGGCACCAGCATGCCGATGCCGAAGCCCAGGCCGAAGAGGTAGATCATCGGATCGGCGAGGTTGCCCAGCACCGAGGGCAGCGCGAGCTTGCGCCACACGAGGAAATTGCGTTGCCACACCGGCACGAAGCGGTGCGACAGGCGCGGGGCGCGGAAGGTCGAGCGGAGGGGGGTGGTCGCCATCGGAGCGGTCTTCTCAGTCGCGCAGGTCGCGCCCGGTAAGCTTGAGGAACACGTCCTCGAGGTTCGCCGGCCGGCGCAGGTAGCG
>DASWVR010000224.1:0-2343 GCA_036401155.1 Piscinibacter sp.
GCTGGTCGCCTACGACAAGCAGTCCAACGACATCGCGCAGGGCGTGGACCACGCGTCCGACGACCACCTGAACACCGGCGCCGGCGACCAGGGCCTGATGTTCGGCTATGCCTGCGACGAGACGCCGGAGCTGATGCCGGCGCCGATCTACTACGCGCACCGGCTCGTCGAGCGGCAGGCGCAGTTGCGCAAGGATGGCCGGCTGCCGTTCCTGCGGCCCGACGCCAAGAGCCAGGTGACGATGCGCTACGTGGACGGCAAGCCGCACAGCATCGACACGGTGGTGCTGTCCAGCCAGCACGCGCCCGAGATGAGCGACGGCCACCAGATGAAGCCGGCTTTCGTCGAGGCGGTGATCGAGGAGATCATCAAGCCGGTGCTGCCGCGCGAATGGCTGAAGGAAACGCGGTATCTGATCAACCCGACCGGACGCTTCGTCATCGGCGGCCCGCAAGGCGACTGCGGACTGACCGGTCGCAAGATCATCGTCGACACCTATGGCGGCGCCTGCCCGCACGGCGGCGGCGCCTTCTCCGGCAAGGACCCGTCCAAGGTGGATCGCTCGGCCGCGTATGCGGCGCGCTACGTGGCGAAGAACATCGTGGCTGCCGGCCTGGCAAAGCAGTGCCAGATCCAGGTCGCGTACGCGATCGGCGTGGCCAAGCCGATGAACGTGACGATCTACACCGAAGGCACGGGCGTCATTCCCGATCACCAGATCGCGGCGCTGGTGCACGAGCATTTCGACCTGCGGCCCAAGGGCATCATCCAGATGCTCGACCTGCTGCGGCCGATCTACGAGAAGACCGCGGCCTACGGCCACTTCGGCCGCGAAGAGCCCGAGTTTTCGTGGGAGCGCACGGACAAGGCAGCGGCGCTCCGCGCCGCTGCAGGCCTGAAGTAAGCCGGGCGGCTTGCTTCAGGCCGCCGCGCGACGGCCACTCACGACCCCAGCGCGTGCTGCTGCCGCTCGTACTCGCTGCGCTTCATCGTCACGTAGGTTTCCCGGTCCATCTCGCGCAGCTGGCGCGGGTAGCGCTCGGTCTCGCGGAACCACGTCTCGATGCGTTTTTCCACCTGCTGGCCGGGCGGGGCCCCGAGCGCCGCCAGGTGCGCGTCGATCGCCAGGTAGTAGCGCATCGCGGTGCGCTCGATCGCGCCGCGCACGCCGCCGATGTGGATCGGCTGCCCGGCGCCGTCGCGCCCGACGACGCTGAAACCGACCTTGTCCGCGCCAGCCGTCGCCAGGTAGCCCTGCATCGCGAGCTTGCCCGCGATGCCGTAGGCGTACGAATAGCTGAAGTGCATGAAGGTGCGCCCGCCGTCGATCGGCACCGCCGAGACGGTGATGCGGTAATCGCGCGTGCCGACCGGCCCCGTCGCGGCCGCCAGGCGGCTTTCGAAATAGTCGGGGCGCGCCGCCACCGGCTGCAGCACGAAGTCGAGGCGGTAGGCGTCCTGCACGGGCTGGTCGTACTTGCGCCCGATCCGCACCTGCAGCATGGCGGCGCCGTTGTTGCGCTCCGCGGCACGGCAGTACTTCGTGTTGAACGGCAGCAGCAGCACCTCGCACCAGTCGTCGGGCTGGGCGAGCGCCCCGCTCACCTTCGCGAAGGGATGGTCGAGCACGGCATACACATCACCCTTGAGCGTGTCGCCGCGTTCGGACGAGTCGACGTGCAGCGCCCGCCGGAACGCGTTGTGGCGCAGTTCGTCGCGCAGTTCGTCGTACTTGGCCCGCAGCGCGCCCGGTCCGGCGTACGCGTGCGCGCTCGTCCAGCCGGCGGCCAGCGCCAGGAGCAAGGCGAACCTCAGCAGCAGGCGCTGCGCTCCGCCGGCGGCGGCCAGGTGGCTGTTCATGCGTGCTTCCCCTGCGTTTCGTAGGCGAGTTCCGGGGCATAGCCCTGGCCCGCCTGTTCCTCGACGAGTTCCTCGACGTCGAACTGGATGCCGCCCATGAACAGCGAGTGCGGCTGCACCGAGTAGATGTAGCGGCCGCGTTCGCCAAGGTCGAGCGCCAGCCGCATCTGCGGCTGCTCCACCTGCTCCCAGGCGCGGATGAGGCGGGCCCGCACCAGGTTGTCCGTGCACTGCACCGAGCGCAGCTTGTGGTGGTTGTGCACGAGGTTGATCGCGTCCAGATAGGCCGGCGCGCTCTTGTTGCGGATGTGGAAATTCGGCGTGACGTCGATGCCGACGGTCAGCACCTGGCCTTCGACCTCCAGCGTGAAGTTGCGTCCGGTGACGCCGTCGCTGCCTTCACCGTACTTGTACGTGAGGTGCAGGTGCGAAGGGGTCTTGCGCAAGGAGTACTTCATGGTCGGTCGATGGTGCGCGGCCGGT
>DASWVR010000225.1:0-21459 GCA_036401155.1 Piscinibacter sp.
TTCGGGCACGACGATGCGCGAGCCGTTGCTGATGATGTTCGACGAACCGCGGGTGTTGGAGCCGCGGCCCGCATTGGTGCCGCGCGGCACCGCCGCGAACAACGCGGCCGTCGGCGGCAGGCCATCGGGCACGGTGTAGAAGTCTTTCCACTGGTCGGCCAACGTTCCGCCGATCGATCCAACCGCCGCCTGGATGAGACCCATGGTGCATTCCTTTTGCGAGAGTGTGTGGCCGCGTGTGCTGTCGCCCACGCCGGCCCGTCCGGCGAAAAGCATATCCGACCACGGGTCCCGGCGGACCTCGGCTCGGCCCTACGCCTGCGGCGTGAACCAGACCTCGGCCACGTGCTGCGTGTCGAGGTACTCCTTCACCGCGCTGATCTTGCCGTCGCGCACCGTGACGAGCAGGTGGTACTGGTTGCGGTAGGTGCGCCCGTTGTGCAGCTCGCCGTGCGACACCACTTCGAGCGCGACCTGGTCGCCCTCGGCGATGGCGCCCGTGACTTCCATGCGCAGGCCGTCCTTCAGCTGGTCCATCATGGCCTGGAACACACGCGCGATCTGCGCCTTGGTCTTGACGCCGGCGGTCGGGATCGCCTCGGGGCGCCCGGCCAGCCACCAGGTGGCGTCGTCGGTCATCGTGGCGAGCGCGCCGGCGATGTCGTTCGCGTCGAAGCGGCGGAAGAATTCGCGGGCGACTTGTTTGTTCAGTTCGGTGCTCATGCTGATCTCCTGGTGGGATGGGTGGGATCGCGATTGAACACGCTGGAGCACGCTCGATGTCAAGCCGCCGGCGGCGCCGGCGACTGGGCCTGCCGTTCGCGCAGGATGCGCCGCCGCTCGAGGCTCTCCGCCGGCCAGTGCTCCTTCAGGTCGTAGTACTCGGCCACCGCCGGCGTGCCCGGCGGCAACTGCACCCACGGTTGTTTCGACGCGGTGAAGATGTGGATGTCGGGCGGCAGCCGGTCCGGGTCGGCCAGCGTGCCCACGCGCACGAAGCGCACCGCGTCGCCGGCGCCGGCGTAGTTGCTCCACAAGGCCACGCGGCAGCTCGGGCAGCGCCAGATCTTCTGGCCGCGGCCGCTCAGCGAGGGCGTGTCGACACACTCCGGCTCGCCGGCCAGCAACTGCACCCGGTCGGCTTCGATCATCGCGTTCAGCGCGAACGCGCTGCCCGTTTCGCGCTGGCACCAGCGGCAATGGCAGCAGTGCACGAACAGCGGCCGGCTCGCGAGCCGGTAGCGCACACGCCGGCAGGTGCAGCAGCCTTCCAGCGCATCGGTGGCGGCCGCGTCCATCTACTTCACCGGCGTGTAGCTCAGCGGCACGAAGGCATAGCCCTTGCCTTCGGCGCGCAGGTGGCCGATGCCCGGAAACGGCAGGTGCGCCGCCGCGACGAGGTAGCGGCCCTTGGCGGCGTCGGCATAGGCCTTCTTGCGCTGGGCCGCCGCGGCCTTCGAATCGGTGTCGAACTGGATCGTCACCTCGGGGTGCGGGAACTGCACCGCGCCGACGTGCATCAGGTCGCCCCACAAGGCGAGCTTCTGGCCCTTGGACTCGACCATGAAGACGCTGTGGCCGGGCGTGTGGCCGCGTGCCGCGACCGCCTTCACGCCGGGCACCAGCTCGGTGTCGCCGTCGAAGGGCTTGAAGCGGCCGGCGCTGACGTAGGGGGCGAGCGAGCTGGTCGCGGCCTTGAAGAAGTCCTTCATGTCGGCAGGCGCCTTGTCTGCTTGGGCCGGGTCCAGCCAGAAGTCGGCGTCGTGCTTGTCAGCGCGAACGACGGCGTTGGCGAACACCGCCTTGCCCTCGGCCGCCAGCCCGCCCAGGTGGTCGGCGTGCATGTGGGTGATGTAGATCTCGTCGACCTGCTCGGGCTGGTAGCCGGCCGCCTTCAGGTTGTTGACCAGGCCGCCGAGGGCGGGGCCGAAGAAGCCGCCGGTGCCGGCGTCGACCAGCACCAGTTTGCTGCCGGTGTTGACGAGGTAGGCGTTGACCGAGGTGGCGAGCGGTTCCTTCTCGAACGAACGGTCGAGCAGCTTCACGACCTGCTTGGGCGTCGTGTTGGTCAGCAGCTTGGTCGGATGCAGGTCGATCGCGCCGTCGAACAGCGCGGTGACCTCGAAGTCGCCGAGCATCAGGCGGTAGTAGCCGGGGGCCTGCGTCTTCGCCATCGGTGCGTCCGCGTGCGCCGCGGCGACGAGGCCGGCGGCGACCACGCCCGCGGCCAGGCCGCGGATCAGCCGGGAAGTGAACGTCATGAAGATCCTCCGAGAATGATGTTTGTCGAGCGGGCGAAAGAATAGCGGCGCGCCCGACCATGCCGGCTGGCGCACGGCGGTATCCCCACCACGCGCAGGGATCACACGCCGGCCTTGGCCAGCACCACCACCGACACGCCGCGCGCGGCGTTCAGCGCATCGCCGTTCTGGTACGAATGCGGCAGGTTGCCCGGAAAGGCGAGCACGTCGCCGGCAGCGAGTTCGTAGCGCTCGCCGGCCACCATCAGGTTGACCCGCCCGTCCAGGCAGGTGAAGAACTCGCGCGTGCCGGGCAGGTGCGGCGTGCCGCCCATCACCGCACCGGGCGCGAAGTCCATCACCTCCATCATCTCGTCGGGCACCGGCTCGGGCACCAGGTCGCGGATCGTGACGCCGCGGCCCTTGCTGCGCGAGACGACTTCGCCGGCCGGCCAGCGCCGCACCATCGCCCGCGGCGAGGCGAGCAGTTCGTCGATCGGCACACCCAGCGCACCGGCCACCTTGACCAGCACCGCGAGCGAGGGGTTGCCGTCGCCCGACTCGAGGTTGGCGATGGTCGAGCGCGGCACGGCCGCGGCCTTGGCCAGCCCCTCCTGCGTCAGCGAGCGTGTGTGGCGCAGGCTCGCGAGGTTGCGCGCGAGGTGGCTGGCGGTCCTGTCGGCGGATCGGTCGTCGCTGTCTTTCATGCGAGCGGCATTGTGCGCCGGGCGATTCACCGGCCGGGCGACCGGGATAAGAACGCTTCGCCAATCGGATGGACATCACGCTGCGTCTTTGCGGGCGCGCCGCCTATCGTCGGCCCATCACCTCATGAGAAACAACGATGAAGCCCACGAACTCATTGACCGGCCTGCGGGTCGCCATCACCGGCGGCACCTCGGGCCTCGGCCTCGCCTTGCTGCGGCAGCTGCGCCGCGCCGGAGCGCAGGTCGCGTTCGTCGCACGCGACGCGCAGCGCGTGGCCGACGTCGCGCGCGACGTTGCGGGCAGCCACGGCATCGCCGGCGACGTGTCGCGCAAGATCGAGACCCATGCGCTCGCGATCCAGATCGCCGCCGCGCTCGGCGGCCTCGACGTGCTGATCAACAACGCCTCCAGCCTCGGCCCGGTGCCGCTCGCGCCGCTGGCCGACACCGACTGCGAAGACCTGGAGAAGGCGCTCGCCACCAACCTCGTCGGCCCGTTTCGCCTCGCCAAGGCGCTGCTCGGCGCCCTGAGCGCGTCGGCACGCGAAGGCCGGCCGGCGCTGATCGTCAACGTCACGAGCGACGCCGCCGTGACGCCGTATGCCGGCTGGGGTGCCTATGGCGCGAGCAAGGCGGCCCTGCTGCAGTTGAGCCGCATCTGGGACGAGGAGCTGCGCGAGCACGGCGTGCGTGTGCTCGCGGTGGACCCCGGCGACATGGACACGCCGCTGCACGCACTCGCCGTGCCGGATGCCGACACGGCGAGCCTGAAGCGCCCCGACACCGCCGCCGCCGAGATCATCGGCCTCATCGACGACCATGTGGCGGCGCAGGAGGCGACTGCATGAATGCCGCCACCCATCCGGTGCAGCGGCCGCGCGACGCCAAGCTGCTGGTGATCGACGCGGCGGGCCGCCTGCACCATGCCGCGCGATCGCGGCTCGCCGACGAGCTGCAGCCCGGCGACCTGCTGGTGGCCAACGACGCGGCCACGCTGCCGGCGAGCCTGCACGGCGTGCACCTGCGCAGCGGCGAGCGCGTCGAGGTGCGGCTGGCGGGCCGCCGCTCGCTCGCAGTCGACGAGGTGCACGAGTTCAGCGCGGTGGTGTTCGGCGCCGGCGACCACCGCACCCGCACCGAGGACCGCCCGCCGCCGCCGGCGCTGCAGCCCGGCGACATCGTGGGGCTCGGCCCGCTGCGTGCGACGCTGCTGCACACGCTCGGCCATCCGCACCTGGTGGCGCTGCGCTTCGACGGCGCGCCGGAGGCCATCTGGGCCGGCATCGCACGCCACGGCAGGCCGGTGCAGTACGCCCATGTCGCCGCGCCGCTCGCCTTGTGGGACGTGTGGACGCAGGTGGCGGCGCTGCCGGTGGCCTTCGAGCCGCCGTCGGCGGGCTTCGTGCTCGACTGGGCGCTGCTCGGTGCGCTCAAGCGGCGGGGCGTGGGCTTCGCGACGCTGACCCATGCGGCCGGCTTGTCTTCCACCGGCGATGCGGCGCTCGACGCCCGGCTGCCCTTCGACGAGCCCTACCACCTGCCGGCGGCGGCGGTGCAGGCGATCGTGCGCACGCGCTCGCGCGGCGGGCGCGTGGTCGCGCTGGGCACGACAGTCACACGTGCGCTCGAACACGCGGCGTCGCGCGGACCGCTGCGCGCCGGCGACGGGCTCGCCGACCAGCGCATTGGCCCGCACAGCCGGTTGCGCGTGGTGGACGCGCTCATGAGCGGCACGCATGAACCCGGCACCAGCCATTACGAACTGCTGCGCGCCTTCGCCAGCGACACGGTGCTGCGGCGCGCCAGCGCGGCGCTCGAGCGCCGCGGCTACCGCACGCACGAATTCGGCGACTCGGTGCTGATCGAACGCGGCGTCGCGCGCGAAGACGCCGATGACCACGCGGCGACGCGGGCCGTCGCCATCGCATGACACTTCGACCATCGGAAAGGCAGACCATGGCCCCGCACATCCAAGGCATCGACCACCTTCATCTGTACGTCAGCGACCGCCGCGCGGCACGCGCCTGGTATGCCGAGACGCTCGGCTTCGAGGTGGTTCCCGAACTCGAACACTGGGCCGAAGGCGGCGGCCCGCTGACACTCGCCGACGCCTCGGGCGCCGTGCACCTGGCGCTGTTCGAGCGAGCGCCCGCACCGAACCGCTCGACCATCGCCTTCGGCACCTCGGCCGAGCAGTTCATCGCGTGGCAAGCCCACCTTCGCCGGCATGTCGACCCCTCGATCGCGCACGTCGACCACGGCGCCGCCTGGTCGATGTACTTCAGCGATCCCGACGGCAACCCGTACGAGATCACCTGCTACGCGGTGGACGAACTCAGGCGCCTGGCCGCGGCGCGCGGCTGAGGCGCGCGTGGATCCCGGCTTTCGCCGGGATGACGTTTCTGCGCGGCGGCCAGCATCTCGGCCAGGCGCTCGACGCCGGCACCGCGCACGTCGCGCAGGCGCTCGTGCAGCACGTTCCAGGCGGCAGGGTCGTGCCGGCGCGCCTGCTCGTTGAGGTTCGTGTAGGCCTCGAGCCGGCTGCGGCGCAGCCAGTCCATCACCTGCGGATGGCGCATCCAGCGGCCGTGGTTGCGCAGGCTGATCAGATGCATGCGCAGCCAGTCCATCGGTACCTCGGGCACGGGCACCGGCTCGCACAGCGCGTTCTTCTGTTCGTCGTCGTCGAAGGCCGACTCGACGAAGGCGATGAACGCGGCACTGAAGGTCGGCGAGCAGCGGCGCACGTACTGCGGCACGATGCGCGACCCCTGGAAGACGGGTTGCGCCGGCCCGCGCGGCAGGCCGGCCGCGCTGCAATGCACATGCACATGTTCGGGCGAGACGGGCACCTCGCCGTGCTCCAGCACGATGCGCCGGGTCTCGATCGCCTGCACATGGCCCAGGCGAACGACGTTGCGGATGCGGCGCAGCTGCGCCAGCTCCGCCTCGCTGACGATGGCGCAGCGGTACATCGTCGGCGGCACGGCGGGGTCGATGCGCTGCAGCAGCCGGGCCGACTCCAGCCGCTCGAACAGGTCCGTCAGCGAGCCGGCGTCGCGTGCCGCCTCCAGTTCGGCGGCCATCGCCGACAGGGTCTGGGCAAAGAAGGGCAGCGTGGGCTGCACGTTGATCCGGTTGAGCAGCCAGGCTTCGCGCGGGCGGATCCAGGTGATGGTGTCGGGCTCGACGCCCTGCGCCAGCAGCCACAGCGCGGTGTCCATCGCGGTCTTGCCGCCGCCCACGATCACGTGGCCGCGGCAGGGTTCTTTCATCTGCGCCAGTTCGGTGGGCGTCACGCAGCGCACGCCCGGAGCGACGGCGAAACGCGGCGGGTGGGTGGCGGGGGTGCGCGTGTCGGCCAGCGTCGCGTCGACCCAGCGGCGGCGTGCCGCGAGCCGCACGCGCTGCCCGTCGCGCAGCGAGGTCGCCACGCCGTCGGCGGCCAGGTCGTGCCCCGGCAGGAAGCGCACCCGTCCGCTGGCCAGCAGCCGCTCGTTCATCACCCGATCGAAGTAGCTGCGGATCTCCGCACCGCTGGCCAGTTCGTTCAGGCCGGCGTTGAGCCCGGCGTCGTCGATGCGGCCCTCGCCCAGCGGCAGCGAGTTCACGCCGTAGGTCGCCGACGGGCCGTGCAGGCGCACGAAGGGGTAGGCGTCGTTCCAGTGGCCGCCGGGATGCGTCCGGCGGTCGACGATGATCATGCTGGCGGTGCTCTCGGCCAGCAGCGTGTCGGCAAACGCCAGTCCGACGGCGCCGGCGCCGGCGATCACGTAGTCGGCGGTCAGTGTGTGGGGGTCCATCTCGATCTCCATTGCGCTCGGCCGGGGCATGACGCCCCGGCCTGTGTCATTGCGCCGCCGCCAGGCTGCGCTTGATGGCCCACTCGCCGATGCGCTGGCCCATCAGCAGCCCCGCTTCGGTCGACGAACGGAAGTGCACGCCGCCCACGATGCGCGCCTGGGCCACCTCCTGCATGAACGCCTCCGGGCTGTTCCAGCGCCGCACGGCGCCCTGGGCGGTGGGGCTGGACGTCGTCAGCAGCGGCAGCTTTCGGCCTGGCCCACCCTCGGCCTTCAGCACGGTGCCGACCGCGCCGGCCAGGATGCAGTGCGCGCACGGGTACTCGGGGTGCATCGGCGTCTCGATCAGCGGCGACCAGCTGGCGTCGCGCTCGGTGCCGTCGTGGCCGTCGGCGTCGCCGTTGCGGATGGCGGTGACGGGGCGCCAGCGGTTGTGGCTGTACTTGGCGTCGAACACCGCGATCAACGCGTCGTCCATGGCCTGCGCGACGGTCGCGAACAGGCGTGCATTCGCCAGCACGTCGCGCCCGGGTTGCTGGGCCACCGAGCGCACCACGCCGTGGTAGATGGCCGGCAGCGAGTAGTCCCAGAAGCGGGCGATCTCGGTCTGTTCGGTGCTGCGCTGCTTGCTGTCGCGTGCGCCCAGGACCTTGATCTCGTTGTACTCGCGGGCCCAGCGATCGCTGTCGAGCGCCGGAGGCGGCCCGGGGCGGAACTGGTCGGCACGCTCCAGCAGCCACGGCTTGCGCTGCGACCACAGCGTGACCGCGGGCAGCGTCGTCGGGACGTAGGCGCCGGGTGTGGTGTGCGGCCGGTAGGCGTCGGCGGCCGCCGGCAGGTCGCCGGCGCGCGCGGCCATCACACGCTGCGCCGCGCGATCGCCGACGGCGGCGTGCGCATCCCGCTGCGGATCGTCCGCCGTCGCGGCCTCGTACGCCGCCTCGACGGCCGCACGTTGCGTGGGCAGCAGCTGCGTGAGCGTGGCGCGGTGCGCGGCGGCCACGGCGGTGTCCATCGCTCGGGGCGACGCAGGCAGCCGCGAGGCGTCGAGTGCCGCCTCGTGGGCGGCGGTCTGCACCAGCGCCATCACGCGCACGGCGGGCGGCGTGCCGATGCGGGCGTCGCCGATGAACTGCGCCGAGCGCTGGTTCCAGTCGGTGACGACGTCGGCGTGTGCGTGCAAGGCGAGGGTGGCGAACAAGGCGCCGGCCAGCGGCGCCAGGAAGCGGCAGGGAGCGTGGGGAGTGTTCATGGCAAAGGGTTCCGGTGAAAAGGCAAAAGGGGCCCGCATGAGCGCGTCAGGCGGGGACCAGGAGGCGGTAGTCGGCGCGGTACGGCACGCGCAGACGCTGGCCGAGCGTGCGGGCATCGCAGCCGCTGGCGGGGGCGACCCCGCCTTCGGTGCGGATGCGCTGGATGTGCGAGACGCGGCTGAACACGCCGTCCGTGCCGGTGCTCTGGGTGTTCAGCAGCAGCCAGGGAATGTCCGCCGCCGAAGGCGCATCGGCGCGCGCCTGCAGGCGGCCGACGATGCGGCTGCCGTCCGGGTGGGTCCAGTGCGGTCCGGCGCCGTGGCTGCCCGCCGGGCGCCCCGCGCCGTCGACCAGCGCGGCCTCGGGCGCGACGAAGGTCCAGGCGGGCGCCGCGGCGCCATCGGCACGGCATTCGTAGATCTGCACGCCGCTGGCCGCGAGTGTCGTCAGGGCGCGCACCTGCGCGCCGGGGTCCAGCGCGGGCGGCACGTGCCCTTCGGGTGCGGTCGCGCACGCCGCCAGGACGCCGGCCAGGGCGGTGGTCGCGAGCAGTCGGCGCGCCGAGCGCAGGGGGTTCGAGTGGATCATGATGGGCTCCTCGGGCGTGTCGCTCAGTGGCGCGTGACGACGACTTCGAGGTACTCGCTTGGCACGACCAGCGAGTCGGGTCCGGCGACGTTCATCTCCTCCAGCAGGTTCGTCAGTTCACGCTCCATCGCGGACGCGCGCGCCGCGTCGAGCGCACCGAACGCCTTGTGCACAGGGCCATACAGGCCGCGGAACACCTCGATCCAGTGCGCCGGCGAGCGGTAGCGGAAGTTGAAGATGCGGCGCTCGCAGCGGATCTGCGTCGCGTGCGAACCGAACAGTTTGACGATGTGCGGCTCGCTGCCCCAGAGCGACGGGGGCTGCAGACCCGCGGGCGGCGGCACGTAGGCACCGACCACCTTGAACAGGCGGCCGATGAAGCCGGCGGGTGTCCAGTTGGCGAGCGCGATGCGCCCGCCCGGGCGCAGCACGCGCAGCATCTCGTTGGCAACGCGGCGGTGGTGGGGCGTGAACATGGCGCCGAAGGTCGACATCACGACGTCGAAGCTGGCGTCGCCGAACGGCAGGGCCTCGGCATCGGCGACGCGGAATTGCATCGGCAGCGCTTCGGCCGCGGCGCGCGCGCGGCCCTTGTCGAGCAGCGATTCGACGTAGTCGGTGGAGGTGACGATCGCGTGGCGGCGCGCGGCGGCGAGCGAGGCGTTGCCGTTGCCGGCGGCGACGTCGAGCACGGCCTGGCCGGCGCGCACGTCGGCCGCTTCGGCCAGGGTCTCGCCGACGATCTGCAGCGTGGTGCCGATGGTGGCGTAGTCGCCGCTGGCCCAGGTGGCTTGCTGGCGTTGCTTGATGGCGGCGAAGTCGGGGGCGGGTTTGTCGATGACGGTGCTCATTTGGAAGGTCCGGGTTGGGTTGATCGAAGTCGGGGCGCCGCGGTGGCGACACGCAGCCATTCTTCGAATCCGGCACCATTGACGCTTCTCCGCATGTCGGGCAAATTTGCTCGCGCGTCCGCCGTTGGATGCGCGGCGCTCCATGGTTTTGCCGAGCGTCCGTGCGGCTTGATCGAGACTCCGGGACTGCGCCGCCACCATGAGCCACGACCCCCTGTCAGACGTGTTGAGAAGCGTGCGCCTGCGCGGCGCGGTCTTCTACTACGTGAGCTTCGACGGCGAGTGGGCCGCCGAAACGCCGGCGTCGCCGACGCTGGCGAGCGCGCTGATGCCCGGCGCCGATCACGTGTTGGCCTACCACCTGCTCGCCAAGGGCGAAGGCTGGGCCGCCAGCGACGGCCAGCAGCCGGTGCGGCTTTCGCAGGGAGACATCGTGATGTTCCCGCGCGGCGACGGCCACACGATCTCCAGCGCGCCAGGCATGCGTGCGCTGGAAGACCAGAGCGACTGGCGCTTCACCACGCGCAACGACGCCAAGCCGATCCCCGTGGCCTACCACCGCGGCGTGCTGCGGCCCGGCGCGCCGGGACCGGCCGACGAGGCGCGGTCGGTGATCGTCTGCGGCTTCGTCGCCTGCGACATGAAGCCGTTCAACCCGCTGATCGGCGCGCTGCCGCAGCAGATGCACCTGCGCGCCGGCGACCTGGGGCCGTGGACCGTGCAGTTGCTGGACCGGGCGGTGGCCGAGTCGCGCGAGCAGCGCGCCGGCAGCGCCGCGGTGCTCGAGCGTGTCAGCGAATTCGTCTTCGTCGATGCGGCGCGGCGCTACCTCGACACGCTGGCGCCCGGGGCCAAGGGCTGGCTGGGGGCGCTGCGCGACCGGCACGTGGGCCAGGCGATCAAGCTGCTGCACGAACGCCCCGCCGAACCGTGGACGGTGGACGACCTGGGCCGGGAGGTCGGGCTGTCGCGCTCGGCGCTGCACGAACGATTCATCGACCTGACCGGCCAGGCGCCGATGCAGTACCTCGCGAACTGGCGCATGCAGCTCGGCGCCGGCCTGCTGCGCTCGGGGAACGCCAAGGTGGCCGACGTGGCGCAGGAGGTGGGCTACGAATCCGAGGCCGCTTTCGCGCGCGCCTTCAAGCGCACGATGGGCCAGCCGCCGGCCGCCTGGCGGCGTGCGCAGCGCGATTGAGCGGTTCCCGCGCGCGGCCCGAGCTGGTCGCCGTCAGCCGCGGTCGAACTTGAACACGCCCACGCTCGCCATCAGGTTCGGAAAGCGCCGCACCACGCGGCCGCTCTGGATGCCGAAGGCGTCGAGCACGCGCAGGCCGTTCTTGCGCGCCAGCACCTCGAAGTCGGTGTAGGTGCCCACGCGGATGTTGGGCGTGTCGTACCACTCGTAGGGCAGCGTCTTCGTCACCGGCATGCGGCCGGTGGCGATGCGCAGCCGGTTCGGCCAGTGCGCGAAGTTCGGAAAGCTCACGATGCCCACCCGCCCGACCCGCGCCGTCTCGCGCAGCATGCGCTCGGTATTGCGCAGGTGCTGCATGGTGTCGAGCTGCAGCACGATGTCGAAGCTCTGGTCCTCGAACATCGCGAGGCCTTCTTCGAGGTTGAGCTGCACCACGTCGACGCCGCGGCGCGTGCAGGCGAGCACGTTGTCGTCGGCGATCTCGACGCCGTAGCCGCTGCACTGCCGCGAGTCGCGCAGCAGCGCGAGCAGCTCGCCGTTGCCGCAGCCGAGATCGAGCACGCGCGCGCCGGGCGGCACGAGCTCTGCGATCAGCTCCATGTCCTTGCGATCGCTCATCTGGCCTCCGCGCGAGCTGTGATCCGGGCGCATGCCCACTGCCGTTCGGAAGAGATCGCGGGGACATGGGCGAGTGTGTGTTGTCCATCCTGGAAGTCGGACTTCCGAGCCCAGTGATTCACGTCCTCATCACAGCCAAACAAAGTCCCGTTCGGGCTGAGGTATCGAAGCCCTTGTGCGACGGAGGCATGAAGGGGTCGGCATACCCCCCCCGCCCGTTCGGGCTGAGCTTGTCGAAGCCCCTGCTCGACGACCTGCGTGAAGGGCGGTGGAGGACGGCGCGTGGCCTTCGACAAGCTCAGGCCGAACGGGTGGGGGTGGGTCAGGCCGAACGGGTGAGGGTGGCTCAGGCCGAACGGAGGTCTGGGCATGCGGGCCTTGCTCACGCCAACGCCGAGCAAGGGCTTCGATACCTCAGCCCGGCCCTTCGATACCTCAGGGCGAACGGGTTCGGGCGTCGATGCCTCAGGGCAAACGGGTTCGGGCTTCGATGCCTCAGGGCGAACGGGTTTGGGCTTCGATACCTCAGGGCGAATGGGTTCGGGCTTCGATGCCTCAGGGCAAACGGGTTCGGGCTTCGATGCCTCAGCACGGCCCTTCGATACCTCAGGGCGAACGGGATTCATGGACTGCGGCGAACGTGCCGGACAGCAAGGGGCGAACGCCGCGATCCAGTCATCCGCGTACCTGCACGATGGATCCCGGCGTGCGCCGTGATGACGGGCGGCGTCGGTCATGCCTGCTCCTTCGCGATGTTGTCGAAGCAGGCGCGCAGCAAGGCGTGGTAGCGCGAATCGTCGAGCAGGAAGGCGTCGTGGCCGTGCGGCGCCTCGATCTCGGCGTAGCTCACGCGATGCCGGTTGTCGAGCAGCGCCTTGACGATCTCGCGCGAGCGGGCCGGCGAGAAGCGCCAGTCGGTCGTGAAGCTGACCAGCTGGAACCGGCAGCGCGCGCCGGCGAAGGCGGCGGTGAGGTCGCCGCCATGCGCGCGCGCGGGGTCGAAGTAGTCGAGCGCGCGCGTGATCAGCAGATAGGTGTTGGCGTCGAAGTAGTCGCTGAACTTGTCGCCCTGGTAGCGCAAGTAGCTCTCGATCTCGAACTCGATGCCCTGCGTGCTGTAGGCGAGCGTCTCGCCTTTCATCAGGCGGCCGAACTTGCTCGCCATCACGTCGTCGCTCAGGTAGGTGATGTGGCCGATCATGCGCGCCACGCGCAGCCCGCGCTTGGGCACCACGCCGTGGGCGTAGTAATGGCCGCCGTGGAAGTCGGGGTCGGTGATGATCGCGCGCCGCGCGACCTCGTTGAAGGCGATGTTCTGCGCCGACAGGTTCGGCGCGGTGGCGATCGCGATGCAGTGGCGCAGCCGCTCGGGGTAGCGCAGCGACCAGCTCAGCGCCTGCATGCCGCCGAGGCTGCCGCCCAGCACCGCGGCGAGCTGGGCGATGCCGAGCGTGTCCATCAGCCGCGCCTGCGCGTCGACCCAGTCCTCGACCGTCACCACCGGGAAGTCGGCGCCATAGGCGTGGCCGGTGTCGGGGTGCGGGTGCATCGGTCCGGTGGAGCCGAAACACGAGCCGGGGTTGTTGACGCCGATGACGAAGAAGCGGTTGGTGTCGAGCGGTTTGCCCGGGCCGATCAGGTTGTCCCACCAGCCT
Organism: Piscinibacter sp.; assembly: GCA_036401155.1. Classification (GTDB taxonomy): domain Bacteria; phylum Pseudomonadota; class Gammaproteobacteria; order Burkholderiales; family Burkholderiaceae_C; genus Albitalea. Next base: position 12,914 of record DASWVR010000225.1, read on the forward strand.
TCGCTCTTCGGCTGGCCCTCGTAGGTGCCCGCGACGTGGTGCGACGCGTTCAGCGCGTGGCACACCAGCACGGCGTTGCTGCGCTCGGCGTTGAGCTCGCCGTAGGTTTCGTACACGAGCGTGTAGTCGCGCAGTTGCAGGCCGCTTTGCAGCGGCAAGGGCTCGGCGAAGTGCCGCGATTGCGGCGTGACGGTTCCGACGGAGTGCATGCAGACCCAACAAAACAAAACCCGGCGGCCGCCAAAGCGGGACACCGGGTGCTGGGTCCTGTCTTTAGCTGCATTTATAGAGCGCCCGCAAGCCGGAACAAATCAGCGCTGAACCGCCGCAGCGAAGCACCTCTGCAAGTGTGCAGCGCAGGCGGTTCATCTCGCGCCTTCACTGCACAACTTCGTAGGCGCTTCGTTTCGGCGCGAGCGGAGTATAGCTGCCGTCCGCACCGGCGCACGACCGCCTTGTCAAAAACTAGTCGATCGACTAATAATGCGCCATGGCCCGCCCGTCGAAGAACCTCGACCTCGCGATGCTGCAAGCCGGGCGCGAGTTGTTTCCGCGTGCCGGGTGCGCCGGCCTGTCGGTGCGCGCCGTGGCCGAGCAGGCCGGCGCCAACCTCGGCATGTTCCACTATCACTTCAAGACCAAGGAGAACTTTCTCCGCACGCTGCTGCAGCAGGTCTACGAAGAGATGTTCGCCGGCCTGAGCGATGCGGCCGCGCTGGAGGGGCCGGCGATCGGGCGCCTGCGAGTCGCGCTGAACCGCGCAGCGAGCCTGCTGCTCACGCACCGCCGGGTGTTCGCGCGGGTCTGGATGGACGCCACCAGCGGCGAACCCGTCGCAGCACAGTTCCTGCAGGCCAACGTGCACCGCCACCTCGCGGTGCTGTTCGCCCTCGTGCAGCAGGCGCAGCAGGAGGGCGCGCTGCGGCCGCTGCCGCCGATCCAGTGCATCGCGATGCTGATGGGCTCGGTGGCGATGCCGATCCTCTTCGCCTCCGGGCTGGTCGAGGTCGCCATCGATTCGCCCGCGTTCCATCGCGCCTTCGAGGCGAGCGTGATGAGCCCCGACGGCATCGCGCAGCGTGTCGACCTCGCACTCGCGGCGTTGAGTGCCGTCAGCGACGACTGAGACTGATGGAGAGCCCTGCAATGCCCGCCCTTGCACGCCTTGTTGTCCTCATCGCCGTCGTGACGCTCGGCGCCTGTGGCGAGCGAGGCGACAGCGCCTGGTCGGGTTATGTCGAAGGCGACTACGTCTACGTCGCGTCGCCGCTCGGCGGTACGCTCGAGTCGCTGGCCGTGCGGCGCGGCCAGACGGTCGCGCGCGGCGCGCCGCTGTTCGTGCTGGAGTCCGAAAGCGAACAGGCCGCGCGCGACGAGGCGGCGGCGCGTGCCCAGGCCGCGCGCGCCCAGGCCGAGAACACGCAGAAGGGACGCCGCGCGCCGGAGATCGCGGTGTCGCAGGCGCAGCTCGCGCAGGCGCGCGCCGAGGCGCAGCTCGCCGCCACCGAATACGAACGGCAGCGCCAGCTGCTGGCCCAAGGCTTCATCTCCGCCTCGCGCCTCGACGACGCGCGCACCGCGGTCGAGCAGACACGCCAGAAGGTGGCCGAGCTGAGCGCGGCGTTGCGTGTGGCTCAACTGCCGGCGCGCGAGGACGAACGGGCCGCCGCGTCGGCCAGCGCGCAGGCCGCCGAACAGGCGCTGCGCCAGAGCGAATGGCGCAGCCGGCAGAAGCAGCAGACGGCGCCGGCCGATGCCCAGGTGGCCGACACCTACTTCCGCGTCGGCGAATGGGTCGCGCCCGGGCAGCCGGTGCTGTCGCTGCTGCCCCCGGGGGCGACGCGGGTGCGCTTCTTCGTGCCGGAGGGCGAGCTCGGCAGCATCGCGATCGGCCAGCCGGTGCAGATCGAGTGCGACGGCTGCGGCGCGCCCATTGCCGCGCGCATCGACTTCATCGCCACCCGCGCCGAGTACACCCCGCCCGTCATCTACTCCAATTCGCAGCGGGCGCGGCTGGTGTTCATGGTCGAGGCACGGCCCGACACCAAGGAGAGCGCGCGCCTGAAACCCGGGCAGCCGGTGGACGTGCGGCGGGCGGCGTCATGACCGACGGCCTCGCGATCGACGTGCGCGGACTGACCAAGCGCTACGGCGCGCGCACGGTGGTCGACCACGTGTCGCTGCAGGTGCGCACCGGCCGCATCTGCGGCTTCCTCGGCCCGAACGGCAGCGGCAAGACCACGACGATCCGCATGTTGTGCGGGCTGCTCACGCCCGACGACGGCGAAGGCCGCTGCCTCGGGCTCGACATCCGGCGCGAGGCCGGCGAGATCCGCCGGCGGGTCGGCTACATGACGCAGAAGTTCGGCCTCTACGACGACCTGTCGATCCGCGAGAACCTCGACTTCGTGGCGCGCCTGTTCGAGATGCCGAACCGCCGGCAGGCGGTGGACGCGGCCCTGCAGCGGCTCGGCCTCGTCGAGCGCCAGCAGCAGCTCGCGGGGTCGCTGTCGGGCGGGTGGAAGCAGCGTCTCGCGCTCGCCGCCTGCCTGATCCACGAGCCGAGCCTGCTGCTGCTCGACGAACCCACGGCCGGCGTCGATCCGAAGGCGCGGCGCGACTTCTGGGACGAGATCCATCGCCTCGCGGCGCAAGGCATCACCGTGCTCGTGTCCACGCACTACATGGACGAAGCCGAACGCTGCCACGAGCTCGTCTACATCGCCTACGGCAAGACACTCGCGCGCGGCACCGAACGCGAAATCATCGACGAGGCGAGGCTGCACGTGTGGGCCGTCGAAGGCGAGGACGCCGCGGCGCTGGTCGAGCCGCTGAAGAACGCGGCCGGCGTGCTGAGCGTCGCCAGCTTCGGCAACGCGCTGCACGTGGCGGCGCAGGACGAGGCGCTGCTCGCGCAGGCCATCGCGCCCTACCGCGAGCGGCCCGGCCTGCGCTGGAGCCGCAGCGAAGCCAACCTCGAGGATGTGTTCATCAGCCTGATCGGTCGGGCGCAGGACAACTTCGCTGTCGGTGCGCAGGAGTCGGCATGAAAGCACGCGAGCCCTGCACCCGCGTCATCCCGGCGAATGCCGGGATCCATCGTGGAGGCGGCTCGGGCCTGGATCCCGGCCTTCGCCGGGATGACGGCGCCTGGGGCGGGGGCGTTCGCGCCGCGACCCGCGAGTGTCACCCGGCGCACGAACGGTGTGGAAAGAACACGCGATGAGTTCGTTCTCGATCCAGCGCACGCTCGCGATCTTCATCAAGGAGTTCCAGCAGATGATGCGCGACCGGCTCACCTTCGCAATGGCGATCGGCGTGCCCATCATGCAGCTCATCCTGTTCGGCTACGCGATCAACACCGATCCCAAGGGCCTGCCGACGGTCATCGTCTCGCACGACCACGGGCCGATGGCGCGCAGCCTGTCCGCCGCGCTGCAGAACAGCGGCTACTTTCGCATCACGCACCAGCGCGCGAGCGAAACGCAGGCAGAGGCGCTGCTCGAGCGCGGCGAGGTGCAGTTCATGCTCAGCATCCCGAGCGACTTCAGCCAGCGCGTCGTGCGCGGCGAGCGGCCGGCGATCCTGGTGGCCGTCGACGCGACCGATCCGTCGGCCTCGGGCAACGCAATCGCCGCCCTCGGCCAGCTCGCGCAAAGCGCGCTGAACACCGAACTCACCGGCCCGCTGCGTTCGCTGCAACCCGGCGAGCCGCCGTACGAGCTGCGCATCCACCGGCGCTACAACCCGGAGGGGCTGTCGCGCTACAACATCGTGCCGGGGTTGATCGGCACCATCCTGACGATGACGATGGTGATGCTCACCGGACTCGCGATGACGCGCGAGCGCGAGCGCGGCACGATGGAGAACCTGCTGGCGACGCCGGTGCGGCCGATGGAGGTGATGCTCGGCAAGATCCTGCCCTACATCGTCATCGGCTACGTGCAGCTGAGCGTGATCCTGCTGGCCGCGTGGGCGCTGTTCGAGGTGCCGATGGTGGGCAGCTTCACGCTGCTGATGGCGATGATCGGCATCTTCATGCTCGCCAACCTGAGCGTGGGCTTCACCTTCTCGACCCTCGCGCGCAACCAGCTGCAGGCGATGCAGATGACCTTCTTCTTCTTCCTGCCGTCGATCCTGCTGTCGGGCTTCATGTTCCCGTTTCGCGGCATGCCGCGCTGGGCGCAGTGGATCGGCGAGGCCTTGCCGCTCACGCACTTCCTGCGCATCGTGCGCTGCATCATGCTCAAGGGCAACGGCGCGTTGCAGCTGCTGCCGGAGCTGTGGCCGATGCTGCTGTTTCTCCTGCTCGCGGGCGCGCTGGCGCTGGCGCGCTATCGCCAGACCCTCGATTGACGCGAGCGTAGGAAGCAATCACCTTCGTTTGCAGCGCGTTGCATCTGTTGGTGTCTGGACATACCTGCGCGCGGCGAATCTCCCTAGCATGCGCCGGCTCGCCCGACGGGTTGCTCCTGCCCGCACGAGCGAGTGCGTGAGACCTTCCGGCCCACGCCAACCATCACAGAGGAAAAGATCCATGAACCACAAGCACATCGCGCTCGTCGCCCTGATCGCCGCTGCCTTCTCGGGCTCCGTTGTCGCGCAAGCCACCGCGCCCGCCGCCAAGCCCGCCGCTGCCGCAGAGACCGCGGCCGCCGCATCGGCTGCCTCGACGGACAAGGACAAGAGCGCTGCCACCGACAAGAAGGACGAGGCCAAGCCGTCCGAAGCCGCCAAGAGCGAGACCGCGCCGAAGGCCAAGCAGTAAGCAGCGTCGGGTTCGACGAGTCGCCGCCATGCGGCGACGGGAGGGCGACATGGGTCGCCCTTTCTTGTTTGCACGGCGGGTGCGTGCGGGCGGTTTCCAGCGTGTCGCCCCCGACTCGCGGGGATGCCCGGCACCGGGGGCGCTGGGAGAATCGCGGTCACTTCCAGTTTCGGACCCTTCATGAGCACTGTCGTCCTGATGCATGCCGACCGCGAGGTCGCTGCGCGCCTGGCCGGGACGATCGCTGCCGAACCCGGCCTCGAGATGGTGGGTGTGGCGCACAACCTGCCGAGCCTGCGCGAGGTCTTTGCGCCCGGCCTGCCCGACGTGCTCGTCGTCGACCTCATGTTGCCGACCTCGCACCTGCGCTCGCTGTTGACCAGCCTGCGCGGCAGCGGCCAGTTCGGCCGGCCGCTCGTGCTCGCGCTCACCGTGTCCGCCGACGACACGCGCCTGATGGACGCGCTGCGCCACGGCGCCGACGGCTATTTCGTGCAGGCGCGCGCGCCAGGCCCGTCGCTGGCCGGCACGATCACGCAGCTGCTGCAGGGCGAGTCGACGATGTCGCCGCAGATCGCGCGCCAGGTGAAGTCGCATTTCGATGCCCGCGGCTGGCTCGATTCCGACTTCGGCGGCGACGTCGCCAACCCGCTGCGGCTCAACGAAGCCGACCAGTTGCTGTTGCAGTGGACCGCCGAGGGTTATCTGGTCAACGAAGTCGCGCGCGGACTGCAGCTGAGCGTGCCGGCCGTCGGTGTGCGCATGCGCAACATCTACCGCAAGCTGCAGTTCGACCTGCGCGCACGCGCCGCGGCGATGGCGGCGTAGCGCGGGGGGCGGGGAGCGGGCGGCGTCAGGCCGCCGGCGGCAGCGTGTCGGCGAAGCTCGCGCGCTGGGCCAGCTTCTCGTTGAGCCGGGCGAGGTTGGGGTACGACGCCCGCCAGCCGATCTCGCCGAAGCGGAAGTCGAGGTAGCCGAGCGCGCAGCCGACGGCGATGTCGGACAGCGAGAAGTGGATGCCGGAGCAGAACGGCTTGTCGCCCAGGCCCTTGCTCATCGCGGCGAGCGATGCGTGCACCTTGCCCATCTGCCGCTCGACCCAGGCCTCGCTGCGCTGGGCCTCGCTGCGCCCGGTCCACGTGCGCTCCAGGCGCGCGAGGATGGCCGCGTCGAGCATGCCGTCGCCGAGCGCCTCCCAGGTGCGCACCTCGGCGCGTTCGCGGCCGCGCTCGGGGATCAGCTTGCCCACCGGCGACAGCGTGTCGAGGTACTCGACGATGACCCGTGAGTCGAACACCGCCTCGCCGCCTTCCATCACCAGGCACGGCACCTTGCCGAGCGGGTTGGACCGCAGGATCTGGTCGCTTTGCCAGACGTCTTCGTTTTCGAGCTGGTAGTCCAGCCGCTTTTCCGCCATCACGATGCGCACCTTGCGCACATACGGGCTGGTGGGCGAGCCGATGAGTTTCATGGTCGTTGTGCCGCGAGAGCGAGCGTTCCCTGTGAAATTCATTCTAGCGGGACGACTTCGCGGGCGGCGGCGCCCGCTGCAGCGTCCAGTCCACCGTGCCGGGGCGCTCGGGCAGCTGCAATCGGGCGATCGCGGGCGCCGTTCGCGACAACACCGCGCCGCGGCGCACCACCATGAGGCGCGTGGCGCGCAGGCGGATTGCCTCCACCGGGCTGCTCGCCTGCAGCAACACCATGTCGGCCGGGCGGCCGACCTCGATGCCGTAGTCGGCCAGGCCCAGGATGCGCGCGCTGTTGACCGTGACCGCATCGAAACACGCCTGCATTTGCGCCTGCGATGTCATCTGCGCGACGTGCAGGCCCATCTGCGCGACTTCCAGCATGTCGGCCGAACCCAGCGCGTACCACGGGTCCATCACGCAGTCGTGGCCGAAGCCGACGTTGACGCCGGCGGCCATCAGCTCGGGCACCCGCGTCATGCCGCGGCGCTTGGGGTAGCTGTCGTGACGGCCCTGCAGCGTGATGTTGATCAGCGGGTTGGCGACCGCGTGCACCTGCGCCTCGGCGATCAGCGGGATCAGCTTGGAGGCGTAGTAGTTGTCCATCGAATGCATGGACGTGAGGTGCGAGCCGGTGACGCGCCCCTGCAGCCCCAGCCGCTGGGTCTGGAATGCGAGTGTCTCGATGTGGCGCGACAGCGGGTCGTCGCTTTCGTCGCAGTGCATGTCCACGGGCAGGCCGCGTTCGGCCGCCAGCTCGCACAGCAGCCGCACCGACTCGGCGCCCTCGGCCATGGTGCGCTCGAAGTGCGGGATGCCGCCGACCACGTCGACGCCGAGGTCCAGCGCGCGCTTCAGGTTGGCGAGCGCCTTGGGCGAGCGCAGCAGGCCGTCCTGCGGAAACGCCACCAGCTGCAGGTCGAGATAGGGCTTGACCTTCTGCCTCACGTGCAGCAGCGCTTCGACGGCCAGCAGGCGCTCGTCGCAGACGTCCACGTGCGAGCGGATCGCGAGCAGCCCGCGGGCCACGGCCCAGTCGCAGTACTGCAGCGCGCGCTCGACCAGCGCCTCCTGCACGAGCTGCGGCTTGAGTTCGCCCCACAAGGTGATGCCTTCGAGCAGCGTGCCGCTCTGGTTGACACGCGGCAGGCCGTACGACAGCGTGGCGTCGAGGTGGAAATGCGCGTCGACGAAGGGCGGCGCGAGCAGCAGGCCGTCGCCGTCGACCAACTCGGCGCCGTCGGGCGCGGCAAGCCCCGGGCCGATGGCGGCGATGCGCTCGCCATCGATCAGCACGTCGACGCCGTTTCGGCCGTCGCTCAGGTTGACGTGTCGAAAGAGGATCGAGCCCATGCTCGCACTCTACGCCATGACCTCGCAGGTCATGGCCGGCGCGCACGCGGCGCGGCACGATGAGCGCAACGCAGACATCTCAACTCGACCAGGAGCGCCTCGTGAACGGCATCGACCTTCTTCCCCTCGGCGTGGGACACATGATCGGCCTGGGCGCCGTCGGCTCGTGCCTCGGCGTCGGCCTGCTCGGATCCAAGTATCTCGAATCGTCGGCGCGCCAGCCGGAACTGATGGAGAGCCTGCAGACCAAGGTCTTCCTGCTGGTCGGCGTGCTGGACGGCGCCTTCATCATCGCCACCGGCATCGGGCTGTGGTTCGCGACGGCGAACACGTTCAAGGGGTAAAGGCGCGAAGGCGGATCTTCATCGCACCGTGGTTGAAGCCGGCCTGCGGCCGGCTCGGCGCGCAGCCGCGTCGCGTGTCTCCTTCGTGTCCTCGCCACAGCGGGGCCGGCCGTGAGGCCGGCTCGTCAGACACGCTGGAGCCTCCCTCCTGGAGGGAGGCTGGAGGGAGCGGTCGAACGAGCTGGAGCCCCCTCGCGGAGGGGGCTGGGGGGAGCGGTGCGAAATGTGAAGGCTCCCGGGCCTTCGGCCGGGAGCCTTCACTTCGTCCCGAACAGCCGGTCCCCCGCGTCGCCGAGCCCCGGCACGATGTAGCCGTGTTCGTCGAGCTGGCGGTCGATCGCCGCCACGTACACCGGCACCTCGGGGTGGTGGGCGTGGAAGTTGGCGAGGCCTTCGGGCGCGGCCAGCAGGCAGACGAAGCGGATCGACTTCGGCCGCGTTTCCTTCACGCGCTCGACCGCGGCGACGGCGGAGTTGCCGGTGGCGAGCATCGGGTCGAGCACGATCGCGTCGCGTTCGTGCATGTCGGCCGGCATCTTGAAGTAGTACTCGATCGCCACCAGCGTCTTCGGGTCGCGGTACAGGCCGACGTGGCCGATGCGCGCGCCCGGC
>DASWVR010000226.1:0-8223 GCA_036401155.1 Piscinibacter sp.
CTCCGGCGCGTCGCGGTCGGCGAACTGCATGGTGATCTCGCGTACGTCCATCGCGGCCAGGTCCTTGAGGAAGGGCACCTGGGTCAGCAGGCCATGGACTTCCTCCGACACCGCCGTGCCGGCCTTCTTCAGATAGGGCTCCAGCGCCGTGCGGGCGTGGTCGCGCCAGATGATGTTCGGGTCGAGCCGCGCCGAGCGCAGCTGGTCTGCCACCTTGCCGAACAGCCACTGGAAGATTTCCTCGACAGCGCCGATGTGGCGCGAGCCCTGCAGCGGCACGCGGTACTTGAGCGGCAGCTTGTCGATCAGCAGGTTGACCGCCATCTCGACGATCGCCTCCAACGGCACCAGCTCGTCGGGCAGCTCGTAGCTGCCCAGCGCGTCGATCACGCCTTCGAAGCGGCGGACCATCTCCTGCACGCTGCCCACCATGTCGGCCGCCTTGTCGACGCCCAGCTCCTTCAGGTCCAGGCCCTGCAGCCGATGCAGGTTGCTCGCCACCGCACGCAGCAGCACGGCGACCCACGGCGAGCCTTCGACGAAGAGGGCGGTCTTGCGCACCGAGAAGGCGACGTGCTCGTGCATCACCTCCGCGCCCTTGACGAGCTCGGCGCCGGCGCGCACCAGGCGGCCGATCACCTTGCGCGAGGCCTTCTTGGTGCTGTCGCCGCCCTTGCCGCGGAACATGCCCATGCGGCCCTGCGGGGTCATCGCCGCGGAGAGCGCCTCGAACATCGGCGGCACGGTGTCGAACAGCAGGTAATCCCACAGCACCTCGAGCGTCAGCTGCTTCTTGAGTTCCGACAGGCCACTGTCGAACAGCGAGCCGGAGTCGCTGTCGAGTGCGCCCCGGAGCATCGCGTACTCGGCGCTGCCGAGGAAGCGCAGCACGCTGCCGGCCAGTTCGGCGTAGGCGATCGGCGCGGCGACCTCGGGGAAGGCGATCTGCAGCGCGGTCGTGATCACGCTGGCAAAGCCCTCCAGCACGCCGGCCAGGTCGGACAGCTGCTCCAGCACGATGTTCATGTGCACCGCGTAGGTCAGCTCGGTGAACATCGCGGTCCTGTCCGAACGGACCACGATCTCCACCGGGCTGCCGCCCGATGGCGTGCGCATGATGGTGACCAGCTCGACCGGCGGCGCGTCGGCCTTGACCTCTACGCCGTCGACCCACAGGCGCCGCTGGCCGAGATCTTCCTCGTCCCAGGCCACCGCCGAGCCGCGGGTCAGTAGCTCGGGCTGGTAGGTGAACGCGCGGTGCACCTTGATCAGTGTGTAGACGACGCCTTCGACCATGAAGGTGTCGGTCACGTCGTCGTCGTCGTGCTTGCGGCCGACGATCGGGTAGCCGCGGTTGGGCACGCGCAGCATGTTCTCGCCGGGCAGGCCTTCGAGCACCACGTCTTCCTGCGCCTTCTCGGCCGTGGCCTTGAAGGCCTGCGCCAGCGCGCTCAGCTGCCCGGCGCGGCGCTTCAGGTCGGACATCTCGAAGATCAGCCACAGCGACTTCAGCGCCTCCTCGTTGGCGCTGTCCGACGCGAGCTTGGCGGCGCCCTTCACGTGCGCGTACAGCGGCAGCACGATGTCCAGCCGGTCGGTGCCGGAAACCGTGACCAGCGAGCCGAAGGTCGTCGTCTCGCCCAGCTTGCGCGCGAGGACCGGCGCCAGCTCGAGCATCAGCCCGGTCATCTGCAGCTGCTGCTCCTCGGGGCGCGCCGGCTGGATGTTGCCGGCAAAGATCATCGTGAGCTCCAGCGCGCGCCGCGGCGCCTCGTAGTAAGCCTCGGGCGCTTTCAGGAACGACTTCTCCAGCCGCTCCCACTGCTTCTCGATCATCGGCCGCACGATGTGCCGCTCGTTGTTGGTGGCGCGACGCAGCGGCGCGTCGAGGTCGCTCAAGGCGCCCTTCATCCAGGTCTCGATCGCGCCCGCCAGATCGGCGCGGGCCTTCTTGTCCTGACCCGCCGCGAGGTTCAGGGCGCTCAGCCAATCGCGCGGCAGCGCATAGTCCTTGGGCGCGCCGAGCAGCTTGCCGCCGGGCAGCGGCAGCTGCTGGATGCCGGGCACCTGCGACAGCTTGTCGACGAGCCGCGCCATGTCTGGCAGGAACCAGACGACGAAGCCCTCCTTGTGGGCGTTGATGTTCTGCGGGATGTAGCCGTTCTCGTCTGCGCCGAGTTCCTTGCTCACCAGCTCCTTCAGCACCGGGTGGTTCTCCGGCAGCAGGTCGGCCACCTGGGTCCGGTCTTCGGGCCGCACGTACAGCACGGTCGACTCCAGCGGCACGCGGTACTTGCGCGGCAGTTGCAGGCTGGACTCGACCGCCTTCAGCGCCGTGTTGACGATCGGTTCCTGGCCGGCCTCATAGCTGAACTCGCGCGGCGGGCCGGCGGGGGTCTTGGCCGCGAGCACCTCGTTCAGCTTCACGAGCAGGTTCTCGTAGTACAGCGCGTACACCATCTGCACCAGCGCCTGGCCGTGGATCGCGCCGCCGGTCAGCTCGCCGGTCGGGAAACTGTCGGCGAATTCCTTCAGCGTGGCTGACTTCTTCTCGAACGGCGCGAGCAGGCCGACGTGGCTCTTCAGCAGGCCCGCCTGCCGCGCGCGGATCACCAGCGAGGCCGCGTCGCGCAGCGTGTCGTACCCCAGGATACCGGCCGCATTGAAGAACACGTAGGCCAGTTCGTGAAAGGCGTGCACGCTCGCGTCGGAGTCGCGGATGCGCTGGGCTTCGTCCTTGGTCTTGGGCGGCGGCGTGTAGCCGACGAGGTGGCCGTGCAGCGCGAACAGCAGGAACAGCACGACGCCGTAGACCATGTCGTCGGTCACGTCGGCCGGCGCCTCCTCGGCCTCGGTATCCACATCGGCTGCGTTATCCACGTCGACGGCCGGCGGCGCAATCTCCTTGACCTGCAGCGACTTGTCGCGCTTCGCGAGGTCGCCGTCGATCTGGTAGGTCAGCTGCTCGACCATGCGGGCGGCGGCGGCGAAGTTGGCCGCCATCGTCGCCGCCTTGGGCACGGCGCCGTGGTCGAGCCGCGTGGCGCGGTCGAGGATCGTGACCAGCTTCTTCTGCACTCCGGCCAGCGGCTTGAGCGTGGGCAGCCGCGTCCGCACCGCGTCCTGCAGCTTCGCCGACTGCGCCTGCGCCGCCGCATCCTGGCCGCGGGTGCTGGCCACGGCCATGCCCATCGCCATCACCGATTCCCAGTAGCGCTTGGCACGAACGGCGATGGGGGCGATCAGCGCGCCGGCTTCGGTCGCGATCTGCAGCACTTCCGGCTCGGCGCCGACCGATTCGGCGACCCGCACCAGGTAGGCCGGATCGATGTAGTTGTCGATGAAGAACTTCTTGATCAGGAAGCGCTGCATCAGGGACTTGTTGCCCTTGGCGGCCTTCTTCATCGAGGTGAAGGGCACGAGGCGCACGCCGTCGAAGGCGCTGAACGCGCGCAGCGCGACGGCCGTTCGCTCGTCGGGCATGCGCGGCTGGTACAGCAGCGCCTCCACGATGGCGTCGGCCATCGTGTCGTTGAACTTCATGTTCGGGTCGAGGTTGAGCCCGCCGCGCGTCACGCCGTAGAAGTCGAGCCGGGCCACCGCGACGATGGCATTGGGGTAGTACCTGCCGGCCACCGGGTGCTTCTTCAGCAGCTTGGTCACCCACTTCGAATCGCCGCGCCGGTGCGCGGCGTAGAACGACCAGCTGCCGAATGCCGTCTGCTCGGGAAACGCGGTGCCGACCACGCCGGCCGCCGCGTCGTCGGCGTTGAGCGACTTGTAGGCGTCGAAGAACAAGGCCTTGACGCCGTCGGTCATGTCGGCCGTCGGCGCGCCGCTGAGCACCGTGTCCAGTGCGGAGAGCGCGTCTTCGAGCGACTTGCCGTCCGCGCCCGCCTTGATCTTGTCGGCGTATTTCTTGACCGTGGCGTCCACGCTCGCCGTCAGGTGACGTTCGACCGCGGCCACGCATGAAGCACCGTCGGTGCCCGCTTGCAGCACGTCTTCGCGCTGGAAGCGCGCTTCGATGTCGGTGCCGCCGACCAGCTTGTCGCGCGCCTTGCGCACCACCTCGTTCGCGTCCGGGTCGCGCTGCAGTGCGCCCGCGCCGCGCGCGGCTGGCTCCAGGCGCCGCCGGCCCGCGTGCGTTGCACGCCCCGCCTGCTGCAGCGCGTGCGCGACCTCGTGCGCGATCAACTCGCGGCCGCGCAGCGTCGCCGGCGACCAGGCACCGGCGGCGAAATACACCGCAGCGCCCGCAGTGAACGCGCGCGCACCGAGCTGACGTGCCGCCACTTGCGCCGGCGCATCGGCATGGATGTGCAGCCCGCCGAGTTCGGCGCCGAAGGCGAACTCGAGGCTGGCGCGCAGGCCGATGGGCAGCGTGCGCGGGACGCTTCCGGGCAGGTGCAGCGACGCCGCAGCGGCGGGCGTCAGTCCCGCTGCCAGCCCCGTCTCGCCCTGCACGAAGCGCGCCGCCCGGCTGCGCGCTTGCTGCTCATGGGCGTCGTGCGCCGGCTGCACCGCACGGGCGCGTGCCGGCGATCGCGCCGCGCGTTGGCCGCGGGCGCGGCTGGCGACGGCGTGGGTCTTCACCGTGCCCCCTCCAGCAGCGCCTGCAACTCGCGCTCCGACAGCCCCGCGCCCTCTTTCGCCAGCTCGCGCGCCAGCATCTCGCCCAACAGCCGCAGGGTCGGCTCGCGTTGGGCGTGGCGCGCGGCGAACAGGGCAGACAGCGCGGCGTTCTTGATCACCGCACCGGTCGCCTCGGCACGCGCAATGCGCGGCAGCTCGGCGTCCAGTCGCCGCGCCTGCGCCGGCGTGAAGAGTGCGCGCACCACCTGGCGCCAGATGCGCTCGCGCGCGTCGGCGGCCGGCTTGGGGAAGTCGACGACGTGGCGGATGCGGCGAAGGAAGGCGCCGTCGATGTTGGCCTTGAGGTTGCTCGCCAGCAGCACGATGCCCGGGTAGCTCTCGAGCGCCGTCATCAGGTGGCTGCTGTCGAGGTTGGCGAAGCGGTCCTGCGCGTCGCGCACTTCTTCGACACGCTTGGCATAGAGCGCGTCGGCTTCGTCGAAGAACAGCACCGAGCGCTGCGCCGCGCGTGAGGACAGCAGCTGCTGAAGGTGCTGCGCCGTCTCGCCGACCCACTTGCTCACCACTGCCGACAGGTCGACCGCCAGCAAATCCAGCCCGAGGTCACCGGCGATCACCTGTGCGGCCATCGTCTTGCCGGTGCCCGGCGCGCCGGCGAACAGGGCCACCAGGCCGCGGCCATACGGGAAAAGGCGCGCCGCGGCCGGGTCCGCCCAGACGCGGCCGCGCTCGCGCGCTTCGAACGCGATTTCCTTCAGGCGCTGGTTCACGCCGGTCGGCAGCACGAGGTCGTCCCACTGGAAGCTGCATTCCATGCGGCGCGCCAGCGGGCCGAGGTCGCCGCGGGTGCGTTCGCGCAGCGCCTGGGCGGCTTGCTGCGCATCCGCGGGTCCGGTGCCGGCGGCAGCGGCGATGTCGGACAGGCTCGCCTCGTGGCACAGCGCCAGTTCGGCCACTTCGCCGCACGGCCAAGCCGCGCACTCGGCTAAACAGTGGCGCCACAGGCGCTCGCGCTCGGCGGCGTCGGGATGCGGCACCCGGCAGTCGAGGTCCTGCACCAGGGGCATCGATGGGGTCAACGGGCCTTGGCCGTGAACGAACTGCAGCGCATAGGGCAGAACGCCTGCCGGCCGCGACAGCGCCACGTCGTCGAGCGCGATGCAGGGAATGCAGGCGTCGAGAAAGGCCTGCCGATGCAGCCGCACGGCGGCGTCGGCCTCGCCCGCGAGTGCGCCGGCGGGCACGTCGAGCACCGGCAGACCGAGGCGGCGACCGAGCGCGCAGGCAAACCAGCGGGCCGCGAGCGCATCGTCGGTGTCGAGGTGCACACGCCAGCGCAGGCCGCGCTGCAGGCCTTCGTGCAGCCGCCGCGCGGTGGCTTCGAGCGGCCACTGCGGCGACTCGATGGCGGGCGGCAGCAGCTGGGCGCGCCCGGCCAGGCAGCGGTCGAGTTCATGGTCGCCCTCCAGCCACGCGATCATGGCGGCATCGATGGTGAGTGCCGCGGTGCCGTCGATCAGCACATGCTCCTCTACCATCTGCCACAGCAGCAGCGGCGATTCGCTCGGCAGCCGCACACGCGGCGGATGCCCGAACAGCGCCGCCACGAGCCGCACGGTGATCTGGCACGCGAAGGGCTCGCGCGTGGCGAGTTGCGCACGCAGTTCGGGATCGAATGCCCCGACCCACAGCACTGCCAGCACGTCCGACTCGAAGGCGTCGAGGCCGAAGCGTTCGCTCAGTTGCGCGAGCCGGCCCGCGGCGAGCGGCGGTGCGTCGCCGTCGAGCGCGGCCACGACGCGTTCGCGTTGCAGCGTGCGCTCGTCAGCAGCCGGCGGCGGCGCGGTGCGCACGCGCTCCGCGGTGGCGTTGCGACGCCCGCTCATGGCACCGTCTCCCACCACGGCCCCGACTCGGCGCCGCGCACCACCAGCCGCAGCGGCAGCACGCTGCCCGACACCACCCCCGCCGGAAACTGGAAACGGAGGGTGGTGCGCGCCGCGGGCGGCGCCGCCGGGGTGAAGAACTCGCCTGCGCCCGGCGGGCCGGCGCCCACGCGCACCAGCCGTGTCGGCCCGGCGAACAAGAGCAGTTCGCCCTGCGCCAGCAGGTGCGGCTCGAAGTTGTCGACCGTGATCGTCAGCATCGGCCCGGCCGCCACCACCGACACGATGGCCGGTGCGATGACGAAGCCCGACTGGTTGGAGAAGGCATCGAAGTCGCGCTGCGATCCGTCGGGCAGCGTGTGGCGCGCCGTCGTGCGCACGATCGCGCCGTAGATGCCGGGCAGCAGCGCCTGCGCGCCGGCCGTGGGCTGCACCGTCACCGTGAGCAGGCTGCCGTTGGTGGTCAATGCCCACGCCGCGTCGGCCTCCACGGGTTCGGCGAAGTCGCGGTGGTTGAGCAGCAGCGTAGTGATGTCGCCCTTCAGGTCGGCGCCGCGGACCGCCAGCGTCTGGCCAAAAGGCACCTCGGCGGGCGAGAGCTCGATCACCCGCGGATCGAGCTCGCCCGGCGGCATGAAGGTGATGGTGTTGGACGTGCTCTCGATGCGCGGCTGGCCGCGCACCATGCTGTGCACGCCGACCATCAGCACCCGGCCGCGGCGTGTCTGCGGCTCCTCGGGCTCCAGCAGCGTGGCAGCGACCTCGTAGTACGCCGCCAGGCGCAGCGGGTTGGTGCCCGCCTGCCAGTACTGCGCGGCTTCGTTGGCCGGGGTGGGCTGCAGCAAGGCGCGCAGCCGGTTGTTGCGACCGCGCAGTGTGGCGGGCATCAGCAGCACCGGCCCGCCGTTGGTGTCGACGCTGCTGGTGTCGTCGATCACCGGCAGGTCGCGCATGGTCTTCAGCGCCAGGCCCATCACCAGCTGGTCGGCCAGCGCGCGCAGGTTGGCGTCGACGATGTTGCTGCGCGGCGTCATCACGTAGTACAGCGTCAGGCCCATCGGCCGAAAGCGCTGCGGCACCGCGTCGTTCACCGGCCAGTCCTGCGACTTCGTGTGCGCGTCCTCGCGCACGTGGTAGAGGTAGAAGCTCAGCGCGTGCGCGGCGTTCACGAGGTCGGGCGCACCGGCCGACGCGAGCAGCGGCGTCGCGGCCGGCCAGTCCGGGAAGGTCGGGATGCGCCCGCCCAGCAAGGTGGTGAAGCAGCGGGTGACGAGGCTCAGGTCCAGCAGTGCCATGACCGCGTCCTCAGAAGGTGTGAATGAATCCGGCGTGGCCGAGCAGGCCGTCCAAACGGCCCCGATCTAGGCGCAAAGCACAGCCGTAGCTCGTGCTACGGCGAGCATTTGCAACGACGAGTGGGGGCGTTTGGGGGGACTGAGCGGCCATGTCGGATCCGTTCACACCTTCTCACCCCTGGCCGATGCCGAAACGCGAGATCGCGCTGCTGTGTGCCAGCTCGTCGAGGCGGCGCGACTCTGGCGCGGCGACCACCACGGTGGTTTGCACGATGCGCTGCGGTGCGGGGGGCAGATGGCCGGCACGCGGCGAGGCGGGTGCGGGTCGTCGTTCGTCCGCCGGCGACGACGTGCGATGGCGCGGCGATGGGACCGGCGCTTCCGCCGCCACCAGCGCGCGCGGCGGCAAGGGCCGCAGCAGCATCGGCACGGCCGGCTCTGCGTCC